>NZ_CAMRAN010000003.1 GCF_947039875.1 uncultured Photobacterium sp. | reverse complement strand
ATAATACCGAAAGCCAACCAAACAGAACGATATTCTTGTGGCAAAAAAGAAAAAACTTACTCAAGGTCAGAGCCGACGCGTTCGCTCTAACCAAAATAAGCGCCTAGATCGCGCTAAAAATGAAGTCCAATGGGATGAAGCCCTGTTGGAAAATGCCCGTGAAGGGCTGGTCATTACTCGTTTTGGTCAACACGCTGATGTTGAAGATCCACAAACGGGTATTATTCACCGTTGTAACCTACGTCGTAGTATTCAGAGCCTTGTTTCTGGCGATCGCGTCGTATGGCGTCCCGGTGTTGAAGCATTGCAAGGTATTGCTGGTGTTGTAGAAGCGGTACATGAACGCAAATCAATGTTGACTCGCCCAGACTATTACGATGGTGTAAAAGCTGTAGCTGCTAACGTTGACCGTATTGTGATTGTGTCATCAATATTGCCAGAGCTATCGCTTAACATTATTGACCGCTACATTATTGCAGCTGAAACTATCGGCATTAAGCCATTAATTGTGGTCAATAAAGTTGACTTACTTACACCAGAACAACGGGTTGACGTTGAACGTAAATTAACGCAATACCAAAACATTGGTTATAGCGTACGTTTAGTCAGTACTGATACGGGTGAAGGGCTTGATGATCTTAAAGTTGATTTACAAGATCATGTCAGTATTTTTGCTGGCCAATCTGGTGTAGGTAAATCAAGTATGGTTAATGCTCTGATGCCGGAAGTTGAAGCGGATATTGGTGATGTTTCAACAAACTCAGGTTTAGGCCAACACACCACAACCGCAGCAAGGTTGTATCATTTCGCTGATGGCGGTGATTTAATTGACTCACCGGGAGTGCGCGAATTTGGTTTATGGCATTTAGAGCCTGAACAGATTACAGAGGCTTTTGTTGAATTTCGTCAATATTTAGGTGGCTGTAAATTCCGTGACTGTAAACACGGCAATGATCCCGGTTGTATCATTCGCGAAGCAGTTGAACGTGGTGATATTAGTCGCGATCGCTATAACAGTTATCATAAGATTATTGAAAGCATGTCGGAAAATGTGGCAAATCGCCAATTTTCACGCAATAAGCCAAACTGATAACCAAGATAAAGCCTAAACGAAATTTATTTTTTATTTAGGCTTATTTTTTATCTACTGCGATCCAAATTAACACTGACAAGCCTAACTTATCCATGACCTCGGTAATGCCAGAATAACTGACATTATTAAAATAGTTCGGTATTATTACGGGTTGACGTTATTCTTCCAAATAAGCAAAGAATAACTAATTTATTGATTAATTAATATTTACTGGAAGAATAATTGTGTTAGATAAGATTAAGATTGGCCTTCAATATAGTCTACCGAAACATGCTTTAACCCGTCTTGTGGGTAAATTGGCGGCTTTTGAAGGTGGAAAACTCACCACTACCATTATTCGTTGGTTCATCAAGCAATATAACGTCAATATGGCAGAAGCGCGTAATCCTGATCCGAGTGCCTATCCAACCTTTAACGCTTTTTTTGTGCGTGAACTTATGGAAGGGGCTCGTCCAATTAATAACGACCAGTATATCATTAGCCATCCTGCAGATGCTTGCGTGAGCCAATTAGGTCCGATTAAAGCCGGACGTTTATTCCAAGCTAAAGGTCATTATTTTGATGCTTGTGAACTACTTGGTGGTGATCGTACATTAGCAGATGAATTTATTGATGGTGAATTTGCAACACTCTACCTTTCACCAAGTGACTATCACCGTGTGCATATGCCATGTGATGGTGTATTACGCCAAATGATTTATATTCCCGGTGATCTCTTCTCTGTAAACCCACTGACCGCAACTAACGTGCCAAATTTATTTGCGCGTAATGAACGTGTGGTGTGTGTATTTGAAACTGAATTTGGTCCATTAGCTCAAGTGCTAGTTGGAGCAACGATAGTGGGCAGTATTGAAACAGTGTGGGCGGGAACGGTAACACCACCAACGGGCCCTGAAGTTCGCCGCTGGGATTACCCAACCACAGGTGAACAAGCGATCAGTTTAAAGAAAGGTCAAGAAATGGGTCGTTTCAAACTGGGCTCTACCGTGATCAATTTATTTCCTAAAGACAGCATCCGTTTTGTAGAAAACATGCAGCCTCGTCAAGTTACGCGCATGGGACAACCTTACGCTGAATATTTAGTTAAATAATATAAAGATATTGAGATACGGAGTGAACATTACTCCGTATTCTCATTAACACCCAATACTGAACATCATTATTCCGATAAGTGCCATTATCTCATTTATATTACACCTGCAATTTAGCTCTATTCCCCCATCGTATTTTCAATATCAAATCAAAAGATTACTATGTTAACGTTAGTCCATCGTCTCACCGTTCAAGTGCTACGATTAGGTCGAGATAATTCGCATACTCAAAGGTAATCATCATGAAAAAAAATACAGTATCAGCGTTAGTACTCGTATTAGCGACTTGCTTCTCTCTTTCTGCACACGCCAATGCCGCATGGGGATATGACGATCAACAAGGCACTGAACATTGGGTTGATAGTTACCCTGCTTGTGGTGGCGAAAACCAAAGTCCGATTGACATTCAATCACCAATTCAAGCCCAAACACAGCCATTACAAATTAGCTATGATGGCAAAATCACCAGCTTAACCAATAACGGTCACACGATAGAAGCCAATGTAAGTGGCGATAATACCTTGGTGATTAATGGTGATACGTACACGCTCAAACAGTTTCATTTTCATACTCCCTCTGAAAACTATATTGATGGCAAACAATATCCGTTAGAAGCGCATTTTGTTAACGTTGATGCCAACGGCCATATTGCGGTTATTTCAGTGATGTTTGAAAATGGACCTCGTGCAAATAATGAATTAACCACCTTATTAAAAGCCATACCAACCAAGGGTGAAACAATTGACTTTAACGGTGATCTGACCCCTAACGCACTACTGCCACGTGAACGTCAGTATTTTCGTTATAATGGATCGTTAACGACACCGCCATGTACAGAAGGTGTTCGTTGGTATGTTATGCAAAGTCATCTCACCAGTTCTGCCGCTCAAATAGAACAGCTTAATCAAATGATGGGAGACAATAATCGTCCATTACAACCCATCAATGCGCGGATTGTGATCGACTAACAAACAACTGTAAATGATAATCAGTTGCAATAACAATAAGGGAGCGGTATAGTTGTTTTACGGTTAAAACGCCTTGAAATCCAACTCGTCGTTTAGCTTAATCATTATTACGCCAAATCAGATCTTCGATATAAAATGCACGTTCCCTCAGTATGAAACGAGTGATTAATCATTACTAATATCAACTGGTGTATATTGGATATTTGATGACAAAAAAGCACGGTTATCATTACCGTGCTTTTTTACGTCTACATCTTTGGAATCAAGCTGTAAGGTAAGAATAATATTTACGCTATTTCAATCGGGAAAGCGGTGACTTGATCAATATGATCACGCTCTAATGCCAGCATAATCACGCGATCGATACCTAATGCAACCCCAGCACAATCAGGAAATCCAGCCCGTAATGCTTCAACAAGGTGCATGTCAATCGGCTGAGGTTGTAGCCCCATGCTAATTCGTTTTTGGTTATCATCTTCAAAGCGCTGTAACTGCTCATCACCATTAGCAAGTTCATGAAAGCCATTAGCTAATTCTATGCCTTTGAAATAAACCTCAAATCGCTCAGCCACACGTGGATCTTGCGGATTTATCTGCGCCAAAGCTGCTTGCGATGCGGGAAAGTCATACACAAAAACGGGTACTTTTTTACCGATTTTAGCTTCAACACCAACGCTAAATAATAACTGTAGTAAGGTATCGCGATCTTGCTCTGGTTCTGCAATATCTGCCAACCCAAGTCGAGCAGCAACGGCTTTTAACTCAGCCATAGAGCCATCAAGTGGACACACCGCTAACACGTCAATAAACGCTTGTTGATAGGTCATTTTTTCTGCAGCACCACAGCCTAATACTTGTTGTAACAACAAATCCATCTCAGCCATTAACTGATGATGATCAAACCCAGGTCGATACCACTCTAGCATTGTAAATTCAGGATTATGATAACGCCCAGATTCTTCATTACGAAATGACTTACAAATCTGATAAATAGCACCACTGCCCGCTGCCAGTAAGCGCTTCATGTGAAATTCAGGACTGGTCATCAAATACAATGTTTGGCCAGCAGCATAGCCAGGGCCGACAAATTGGGTTTTAAACGCATGTAGATGTACATCCGTTACCGTCGCCTGACTCATCGCAGGTGTATCCACTTCAATAACATCACGATCGGCAAAAAACTGACGAATAGTCGCGAGTAAAACCGCTCGCTGTTTTAATTGAGAGATCTCTGCGGTAGGTTGCCAAGGCTGAGACATAGCCGTTTCTTCTTATATAAAAGGAAATAATGGCCTGATTTTAACAAAGTCACGATCTTAACCAAGCATTGCCCTCGTTATATTTACTTATAACCACCAATAATTATGAATGTAAATGAATAGCATTAATGGAACATCACATTCTCATCATAAAAATCGACAGTGAAAAACATCACGAACCTTCTATAAAAATAACAAATAACGCACAATCACCATCGTAATTATCACATCAGATATCCATCCGGTGCAGCTTATGGCTTATAAAATCTTTTACAGCAAAGTATTACAACCAAAACATGAAACACATTATTAATGAGCCATAAACAATTAGCGCCAAATAAAACAAACCATTAACAATGAACAAACATGAAAATTTGTGACAATAATCACAAATTTTGTAATCAGATTACATTTTTTGATTATTTCGTTAAAAAGACGCGTCTACATCATATTTTCTCTTAATGAGGTTTCATAAAATACGCGCTGGATTTCAAGGATAGGTACGCATGACGTACCTTTTCATTTTTTTACCGTCTTACCTTCGGAGGATAGCTGTGAAGACTATTACCACAGATATCGCTGTAATTGGCGCGGGTGGTGCAGGCCTACGTTCTGCCATCGCTGCTGCAGAAGCAAACCCAGAACTAGAAATTGCACTTATTTCAAAAGTCTACCCAATGCGCTCGCACACAGTTGCAGCTGAAGGTGGCTCTGCTGCTGTTATCAAAGACGAAGATAGCTTTGATAATCACTTCAACGATACCGTTGGTGGTGGTGACTGGCTATGCGAACAAGATGTGGTTGAATATTTCGTAGAAAATTCAACCCGCGAAATGATCCAAATGGAACAATGGGGCTGCCCATGGAGCCGTAAAGAAAACGGTGAAGTGAACGTACGTCGTTTTGGTGGTATGAAAGTTGAGCGTACATGGTTCGCGGCAGATAAAACTGGCTTCCATATGCTACACACTCTATTCCAGACTTCTATCAAATACCCACAAATCAAACGTTACGATGAATATTTCGTGGTTGATCTTCTAATTGAGAATGGTGAAGTTCAAGGTCTAATTGCGATTCACATGGCGGAAGGTGAGCTGGTTTGTATTAAAGCAAAATCAGTGATTCTAGCTACTGGTGGTGCGGGTCGCGTTTACCACTGTAATACTAACGGCGGTATTGTAACAGGCGACGGTATGGCAATGGCGTTCCGCCACGGTGTACCACTACGTGATATGGAATTTGTTCAATACCACCCAACAGGTCTACCAGGCACTGGTATTTTGATGACTGAAGGTTGTCGTGGTGAAGGCGGTATTATCGTTAATAAAAACGGTTACCGTTACCTACAAGATTATGGCATGGGCCCTGAAACACCAGTAGGCGAGCCAAAAAACAAATACATGGAACTGGGTCCTCGTGACAAAGTTTCACAAGCATTCTGGCATGAACAACAAAAAGGCAACACTATTCAGCACCCACTAGGTGATGTAGTAATGCTTGATTTACGCCACCTTGGTGAAGAGTACTTACATGAGCGTCTACCGTTCATCTGTGAACTCGCTAAAGCATACGTAAACGTTGATCCAGCAAAAGAGCCAATTCCAATTCGCCCAACGGTACACTACACCATGGGTGGTATTGAAACTAACGGTACCTGTGAGACCCGTATTAAAGGTCTATTTGCTGTTGGTGAATGTGCTTCTGTTGGTCTTCACGGCGCTAACCGCCTAGGCTCAAACTCACTGGCTGAGTTTGTCGTATTTGGTCGAGTTGCGGGTGAACACGCGGTTAAACGCGCTGAAGAATTCAAAGGTTGGAACGATGCTTCAATCAATACCCAAATTGACGCAGTACAAGCACGTATTGATGCCCTAATGGCACAAGAAGGCGATGAAAACTGGGCTCAAATCCGCACTGAAATGGGTCACACCATGGAAGCGGGTTGTGGTATTTATCGTCAACAAGATTTGATGCAAGCAACTATTGATAAGCTAGCAGAACTTAAGCAGCGCTTTAAGCATATTAGCATTCAAGATAAAGGCCAAGTCTTTAACACTGACCTGCTATATGCCATTGAAGTGGGTTACGGTCTTGATGTTGCAGAAGCAATGGCACACTCAGCGATTCTACGTACAGAATCTCGTGGTGCGCACCAACGCTTAGATGACGGTTGTACTGAACGTGATGATGTAAATTTCCTAAAACATAGTTTGGCATTCTACAACAATGGCGATGCGCCAATTATTGATTACAGCGATGTGAAGATCACGAAATCACAGCCAAAAGCGCGTTTATATGGTGCGGAAGCTGAAGCTCACGAAGCACATGAAAAAGCGCAGCAAGCAGCACAGTCAGAAGCTCAAGAGGAAAAGGCATAATGTCAGACAATCGCATTCAAAAAGTTGAAATTCTGCGTTATGACCCAGCGACAGATGCAGAACCGTATTTACAAGCATTTGAAGTACCGTTCAATGAAACGATGTCAGTACTTGATGCGCTTGGTTACATCAAAGACCACCTTGATAAGCATCTAAGCTACCGTTGGTCTTGCCGTATGGCGATCTGTGGTTCATGTGGCATGATGGTTAATGGCGTGCCTAAGTTAGCTTGTAAGAGCTTCCTGCGTGATTATCCTAATGGCGTTAAAATCGAACCATTAGCTAACTTTGCCATTGAAAAAGATTTAATTGTCGATATGACTCCCTTTATTGAGCGTCTTGAAGCAATTAAGCCTTACATTATCGGCAACGATCGTACGCCTGAAGACGGCACTAACCTTCAGACACCAGAGCAAATGGCAAAGTACAAGCAATTTGCTGGCTGTATTAACTGTGGCCTTTGCTACGCAGCATGCCCACAATTCGGTTTAAACCCTGAATTTATCGGTCCTGCTGCATTAACACTTGCACACCGTTATAACCTTGATAGCCGCGACCATGGTCAACATGAGCGTATGGAATTGATCAACAGTGAAAATGGTGCATGGGGCTGTACATTCGTGGGTTACTGTTCTGAAGTATGTCCAAAGAGTGTTGATCCAGCAGCAGCTGTAAACCAAGGCAAAGTGGAATCATCAAAAGATTTCGTTATTGCAATGTTGAAGCCTCAGGAGGCATAAGGATGAGCAACCGTAAACCTTACGTTCGTGAAATGACGCGTACTTGGTGGAAAGACAGTTCTTTCTACCGTTTTTACATGCTGCGTGAAGCAACTGTATTACCGCTAATTTTCTTTACTATCTGCTTAACCTTTGGCTTAGGTTGTTTAGTAAAAGGTCCTGAAGCATGGCAAGGTTGGCTAAACTTTATGGCTAACCCAATTGTGATCATTCTAAATATTATTGCGTTAGCGGGAAGTTTATTCCACGCACAAACGTTCTTTAGCATGATGCCGCAAGTGGTGCCAATTCGCATCAAAGGCAAGAAACTCGATAAGAAAATTATCGTTCTTGCACAGTGGGCAGTTGTTGCTGTCATCACTGCCATTGTTTTAGCGCTAGTTTAAGGAGCCGCTCGTGATTAATTTACATCCAAAACGTTCCGATGAGCCAGTATGGTGGAGTTTATTTGGTGCCGGTGGTACTTGGTTTGCAATGATCACGCCAGTCACTATTTTAGTGCTTGGCATCATGGTTCCACTGGGTATTATTAGCCCAGAAGCCGTTAGCTACGATCGCGCTGCAGATTTCGCAACCAGCTTTATTGGCGCATTATTTGTGATTGCAACCCTATCACTACCAATGTGGCATGGTATGCACCGTCTACACCATGGTATGCATGACCTTAAGTTTCATACCGGTGTTGTAGGTAAAATCGCTTGTTACGCTGCTGCGTTCTTAGTGACTGCACTATCAATCATCTTTGTGTTCATGATTAAATAATCACTGATACACAATCTAAAAAAGCACCGCTTGCGGTGCTTTTTTTATGACTGTTATTTAAAGATTTAAAACATCATAACCCTGAATTTCAACCAACAAAAAAGGCCGCCAAAGCTAATGCCGATCAGTTAAGATCTAAATATTTAGGTTGAACGATCCTCGCAGTGTGTAAGAATCCGAGAATATTTATATTCTCGGATTTTTTTATGGACGTCTCACAAGCCTTAAATATCATTAATGATTGGAAACCAAATCAAGTTGAAACACTGGCTGATTTATTACCTTTAGAGTTAATTAATGAAGCTTATACATTGACTGATACCGTGACGATGAGAAAGCGAAAGCTTACTCTAGAGTCGATGGTTTGGCTGCTTGTGGGTATGGCTATCTATAACGATAAGCCCATGAAAGACTTGGTTAATCAACTGGATATAGTAGATAGAACAGGTAAAGCTTTTGTTGCTCCTAGTGCGTTAACACAACGTCGAAAAACATTAGGAGAACCAGCAATGAAAGCTGTTTTTGAACGAATGACCGCATCTTGGATTGAGAGTGCACAACTACCTCAATGGAATGGTTTAACTCTTTTAGCTGTTGATGGCGTTGTTTGGAGGGCACCTGATAGTCCTCAAAATAATAAAGCTTTTTCGCGTCAAAAAGACACTCAATACCCTCAAGTAAGAATGGTTTGCCAAATGGAACTCAGTAGCCATTTAATTACTGGAAGTGCTTTCGATGATTATAAAGTCAGTGAAATGATCATCGCTGAAAAATTGATAGAAACTACACCAGATTATAGTGTCACTATGTTTGATAAGGGGTTCTATTCATTGGGTCTTTTAAATGAGTGGCATCAAACAGGAACTGAACGCCATTGGTTAATTCCACTCAAAAAGAATACGCAATATGAAGTCATTCAGTCGTTAGGACGAAATGATAAATTAGTCATTCTTCGTAGTAATCCTCGATCTCGTAAACTCTGGCCAGCGTTGCCTGAAACAGTAAAAGCTCGTCTTGTAAGATGTAAAATAAAAGGTAAAACGTATGAGGTATTAACTTCAATGGTTGATGCTATGCGTTATCCAGCCCTTGATATTAAAGAACTTTATGGTCATCGATGGGAAATAGAGTTGGGGTATCGAGAGCAAAAGCAATACATGCTTGGTAATCGATTAACGTTACGTAGTCGATTACCTGAACTCGTAAAACAAGAGTTATGGGGGATATTATTAACCTATAATTTGATCCGTTATCAAATGGTGGAACTTTGCTTTAGTTTGAAAGGTAATTATTTGCCTTATCAACTTAGTTTTAATGGCAGTCTTGCGCGTATGACGTCTTTACTTGTTGGACTTCCTTATTCAACACCAGGAGCAATCCCTCGACAATTAAAGAGCTTTCAGCAACTCGCTGAAAGCTTGATATTAGAGGGTCGAAGGGAAAGAACATTCCCTAGAACAGTAAAGCCGAGACCTCAGCGGTACGCTAAAAAGAAAAAAGCCGTTCACCTTAAGTGAACGGCATTACCGCCAAAGCGACCTTTTTTAAAGCTCAATATGAATTTACTTCACACGGCTTACGTATTCACCTGAACGAGTATCAACTTTGATAACTTCGCCAATTGCGATGAATAAAGGAACACGTACTACAGCGCCTGTAGTTAGTGTCGCTGGCTTACCACCAGTACCTTGAGTATCGCCTTTAAGACCAGGATCAGTCTCTATTACTTCAAGCTCAACAAAGTTTTGAGGAGTAACAACGATAGGGTTACCGTTCCAAAGCGTTAGCGTACACGCATCGTTTTCTACTAACCATTTCGCATTATCACCAACAGCTTTAACGTCTGCTGCGATTTGCTCAAATGTTTCATTGTTCATGAAATGGTAGAATTCACCGTCGTTGTATAGGTAATCAAGTTCAGTATCGATTACGTCCGCAGCTTCAACTGATTCGCCTGATTTAAACGTTTTTTCAAGAACTTTACCTGAAATAAGTTTACGGATTCGTACTCGGTTGAACGCTTGACCTTTACCAGGTTTAACAAATTCGTTTTCGATAATGACACAAGGTTCATTATCAAGCATAATTTTCATTCCGCTGCGGAATTCATTGGTGCTGAAAGACGCCATTCTAATCCTCTTAACATCTTCGAGTTGTATTTAATGTCGCATATCATACCCCGAAACGTGCCATCTGTTGAGCAAAACTGGCTGAATGATCTAGCTAATGCGATATCTGATCCCTTAAAGCTACTCAATTGGCTTAAAATTGATCCAACACCTTGGCAAAAAGGCCTTGCTGCTAAAAATTTATTCGCGCTTCGTGTTCCTATAAGTTTTGTCGAAAGAATGGAAGTTGGCAACCCATACGATCCATTGTTGCGCCAAGTACTGCCGCTAGAGCAAGAATTTGAGGTTCATCCAGGCTACTCAACCGATCCTCTTGATGAACAAGATAACCCCATTCCTGGGCTATTACACAAGTATCACAATCGTGTGTTGATGATCGTTAAAGGCGGTTGTGCAGTAAATTGTCGTTATTGTTTTCGACGCCACTTTCCTTATCAAGATAACAAAGGCAATAAAACCGTCTGGCAGCAAAGTATTGATTACATCGCAACCCAACCACACATTAACGAAGTGATCTTATCTGGTGGTGATCCACTAATGGCAAAAGATCACGAATTAACATGGTTGCTCGAACATATTGCCGCTATTCCACATATTAAACGGTTGCGTATTCACAGCCGCTTACCCGTTGTAATCCCACATCGCATCACACCAGCACTGTGTGAGTTATTTGCTAGCAGTCGTTTACAAATTATCATGGTGACCCATATTAACCATGCCAATGAAATCAATAATCAGCTAACCTCGGCGATGACACAGCTCAAGCAGGCTAAGGTTACCCTGCTAAACCAAAGTGTGCTCCTTAAAGGGGTTAATGACTCCGTCACAGCGCTAACAGACCTCAGCGAAGCCTTATTTGATGCTGGAATATTACCGTACTACTTACACGTACTGGATCACGTACAAGGCGCTGCACACTTCTTTGTCAGTGATCAACAGGCACGTATCTTAATGGCCGGATTAATCAATAATGTTTCGGGCTATTTAGTTCCAACATTAACCCGTGAAATCGGCGGTAGAAGCAGCAAAACCCCACTCGATCTTCACCTTGAATAACCGCTATTGATTGATATTCTTGTCCTTCGCCACCTAATTTCTCTGATTATTGCATCGAATTAATGCTGACTTGTTATTACGAGTCAGCAAAATCCCCACCTCAATATTAGCGAAAAACTCACAACGTACAGCTTTCCCAGCTAAAAACACCAAAAACATACCCTTATCTTTTTTCCTATAATGGGCCATACAATAAAGCGGCGTAACCCATTGTTTTATAATAAACGTACAGCTTGTACAGCTTTACTAGCTATATACCTCAAGAACTATTAGCCCATGATGTTACTTTTAATTTTCTACTAATTTTATTACATCTCACCATTAAAAAAAATCATCGTGGCAGATCTCGATTTTTTACTGATTTACGTGCATAGTCGCGCCTCATACAGCAGCCCTTTATCGTATTAGGCGTTCGCCAAACGTCGTCGCTGCTGCCAACTCGCTCCCTAACATGAGTATCGCAATGAAAATTGGCATTTTGTCACAGGACGCAAACTTATATTCAACCCGCCGTTTGCGTGAGGCTTGTCAACAACGAGGTCATGAAGCGGTTATTATCAATGCCCTTCGCTGTTATATGAATATCAACTCAGTTCAACCATCAATTCATTTTGAAGGTACTGATCTTATTGGCTTTGATGCCATCATTCCCCGTATTGGCTCAGACATTACCTTTTATGGTTGTGCTGTATTACGTCAATTTGAAATGATGGATGTGTTTTCTGTAAATCAATCTATTGCGATTTCACGCTCTCGTGACAAACTACGTTCATTACAATTATTGAGTCGCCAAGGTGTTGGCATGCCAATTACAGGTTTTGCAAGTAAACCTGATGATGTATTGGACTTGATTAAAATGGTTGGCGGTGCGCCATTAGTTATCAAACTATTAGAAGGCACTCAAGGCATTGGGGTCGTACTTGCGGAAACTCAAAAAGCAGCGGAAAGTGTTATTGAAGCATTTATGGGCTTAAAAGCTCACATCATGGTTCAAGAATATATAGAAGAAGCTGGCGGTGCAGATATTCGTTGTTTTGTGATTGGCGATAAAGTTATCGCTTCAATGAAACGTCAAGCAGCAGAAGGTGAGTTCCGTTCAAACTTACACCGTGGTGGTAGCGCATCATTAGTTCGCATTACACCCGAAGAACGTAAAACGGCTATTGCTGCAGCAAAAGCTATGGGGCTCAGTGTCGCTGGCGTTGATTTATTACGCTCTAAACGCGGACCACTGATCATGGAGGTAAATTCCTCTCCTGGTCTAGAAGGTATTGAAGCGGCAACAGGCAAAGATATTGCAGGTATGATCATTGATTATATTGAAAAAAATGCAGGCAAGAGCCGTCGTCATCTACAAAATCAATAAATTACAGTCATTATGAATTTAATAAGCAGCTCTCACATGGCTGCTTTTTTTATCATTTAGCTAATAACGATCATGTTTTTAAAAACAAAACAGCTAAAAGGTGTACATTTCCAACGCTTTATTGTAAAAGAAAATGACCTACATAAGTCATTGATATTAATTAAAAAATAACCGTACAGCTTTTTTTGCTTTTTACTCGACGAACTAAATCTTTAGGTTTGCGATGTTGCTACTACTCAGTATTGCTATATTATTCAAAAAATCCGCTTCAATACCGCCCTCAAAAAGACTGTTATCGATAATAAATGTGATCTTTAAAACACTTAGTAATCAAGGTGTTGATTAGTACTACCTCGTACAATCGAATTACGTTAACGTATAAGCCATATAGTGTTCATAAAACAAAGAAAGGATAAGTAATGATTGATTTTAATTATGCCGTTGAAATGGTAGAAGATGAACAGGCATATAGTATGGGGCAGGTAAATACTAATGACGTTCCAGCTGAAGCACTTACCACTTACACCCAGCTACTTTCACAATTACTGCAACAGCCAGAACAAGGTAAGCGTTATGCCGGCTTTGGCTTTGAAGGCGCAGAAAAATTAGCATTTAGTGCCTTACAAATTACAGAGCACGATCAAATTGGTGTAGGAATGGTCTATAACCCAGATGATAATGGTGACAATTTTGTTTTAATTGGCCGTGTCTTCTTTAGCATCAAAGAAAGCAAGGTTTCATTCAACATGGAACCAAATGCTGATGATGTGCTAGTACAAGGTGATGTTGATTTACGAGGTTACATTCAATCATTTGTGATTTGCTTTATGGCGGCATGGGTTGCTTTAAATCAAGAACATCTACCTAACGAGTAAAAGCTATCTTTTCTCGCATACATATTTAGATTGCCTCTGTTTATTACAGGGGCTTTTTTATGCCGACAAGATTGACTGTCACCGTTGAGCGAATTTCAACTAGTACGTACAGCGATACGTGATGATATCAGCTTTTTTGTGTGCTAATTTAAACACTCCAACCTAATAACTCAACAGGCAGTTAAATATTTGATTATAAACAACAAAAAACACGTACAGCTTTTTAGGCTTTTTGCCATGTTAACTATCCTTAAGCATGTTGTATTAACTTAGTCGCTATTACCTCTCTGTGAATAATTACATTTACCCCCATTTTTAACCAGTACTATGAAATTTTAATATAATTTTGTACCGTTCATCTAAATACCTCACTAGCAACTAAAAGCAACACAACTAACATATTATTATTTAAATGCAAAATGGAATTAATTAATCAAAAATATATATTTAGTTAAAAAATATAATAAATTATCAAATAACACATAAAACAATTTAAATAACGATAAACAGTAAAAAGATTAAATTAACATACAAAGCTGAACTTCATTTTATTTTATTTTTTATCCATATACTTAGTCCAATCATCATCCGTTTTAATTTATTAAGCACTTGGCTCTATCTCTATAATAAAGAAATATAATTACGCCTAACCATTAAAACACGATCACCTTTTAATCAAAAAAACAGCTAATAGGTGCACTAATTATTAAAATATTACATTATTACTTAATAACACTATAAGTAATTGTTTTTAATTGATTTTATTTTTGTGCAGCTTTTCGAGGAATATTCCCAATGAACTGTGCACATAAGATAGGTAACAATAAATGAAAGAAGACAAAATAATGGCAATAAAAAAGTCGAGCTATGCTCGACTTTTTTATGACGCGAATTTTTATAACAAAGAGACCGTTATCTCTACTGTTATAAATGGATTACATCATACCGCCCATGCCACCCATACCGCCCATGCCACCCATATCAGGCATAGAAGGAGCATCAGAGGCTTTATCAGTGATCATTGCTTCAGTCGTGATCATAAGACCCGCTACAGACGCTGCAAACTGAAGTGCCGAACGGGTTACTTTTGTAGGATCAAGAATACCCATATCAATCATATCGCCGTATTCGCCCGTTGCAGCGTTGTAACCATAGTTACCTTCACCAGCACGAACGTTATTAGCAACAACAGACTCTTCATCACCCGCATTCTTCACGATTTGACGAAGTGGTGCTTCCATTGCACGAAGTGCTACGCGGATACCCACATTCTGCTCTTCGTTATCACCAACAAGGTTAACAACTTTAGATGCAGCGCGAATAAGTGCTACACCACCACCGGCAACCACACCTTCTTCAACCGCAGCACGTGTTGCATGTAATGCATCTTCTACGCGGTCTTTTTTCTCTTTCATTTCAACTTCAGTTGCAGCGCCAACTTTAATAACCGCAACGCCGCCAGCAAGTTTAGCGACACGCTCTTGAAGTTTTTCTTTGTCGTAGTCAGAAGTCGCATCTTCAATTTGTTGACGGATCTGAGTCACACGACCTTGAATCATGGTTTCTTCACCAGCACCATCAATGATAGTGGTGGTTTCTTTAGTAATAGTAATACGCTTAGCTTGACCAAGATCTTCTAGTTGAACTTTCTCAAGCTCTAGACCAATCTCTTCAGAGATAACAGTACCCGATGTTAGGACTGCAATATCTTGTAGCATTGCTTTACGACGATCACCAAAGCCAGGCGCTTTAACAGCAGCAACTTTAACGATACCGCGCATGTTGTTTACAACCAATGTTGCTAGCGCTTCGCCTTCAACGTCTTCTGCAACGATAAGTAGTGGACGAGAAGCTTTAGCTACGCCCTCTAGTGCAGGAAGAAGTTCACGAATATTTGAAACTTTCTTATCAACCAATAGGATAAATGGGCTTTCTAAATCTACAGAGCCCGCTTCTTGGTTGTTAATGAAATACGGTGATAGGTAACCACGGTCAAATTGCATACCTTCAACAACATCTAGTTCGTCTTGAAGTGCTTGACCTTCTTCAACCGTAATAACACCGTCACGGCCTACTTTTTCCATTGCTTCTGCAATAAGGTTACCAACAGTTGTGTCAGAGTTTGCAGAGATAGTACCTACTTGCGCGATTGCTTTAGTATCAGCACAAGGAACAGATAATGCTTTTAGTTCTTCAACCGCAGCAATAACCGCTTTGTCGATACCACGCTTAAGATCCATTGGGTTCATACCCGCAGCAACAGCTTTTAGACCTTCAGCAATAATTGCTTGAGCAAGTACTGTTGCTGTTGTTGTACCGTCACCCGCCGCGTCATTCGCTTGCGAAGCCACTTCTTTAACCATTTGTGCGCCCATGTTTTGGAACTTGTCTTCCAATTCAATTTCACGCGCTACAGATACACCATCTTTAGTGATAGTGGGTGCACCAAATGATTTATCAAGCACAACATTGCGACCTTTAGGCCCTAATGTTACTTTTACCGCATCAGCCAGAATGTTGACACCTTCTAGCATTTTAATTCGTGCGTCGTTACCAAACTTAACGTCTTTAGCAGCCATCTTGGGATTTCCTTTCTTAATTCTTAATTTAATGTGATCGGATTATTCAACGATTGCCATAATGTCATTTTCAGACATGATAAGAACTTCTTTACCGTCAATTTTTTCAGTCTTAGTGCCGTAGCCTTCTGCAAAAATAACCACGTCACCCACTTGTACATCTAGTGGTTGTACAGTGCCATTTTCTAGAATGCGACCTTTACCTACAGCAAGGATTTTACCGCGAGTAGATTTTTCAGCCGCAGAACCAGTTAACACGATGCCACCGGCAGACTTAGATTCAACTTCTTGGCGTTCAACGATAACTCGGTCGTGTAAAGGACGAATGTTCATTGGTCGTCTCTCCTGATAATTAAGGTAATGTCCATGATTTGAAGCCAACAAGCACTCACTTGTATGACTTTCTATATGGTTAAGATGTTGGGTCTAATTTCTAAATCCCAAGGTTAAGAGCGTTTTTTTTTGTTATTTATTTGAGAAATTTTGCCCGATCACACACTTTGCATTAGGGTATGCAGGCATCCTTATTTTGAGACCATTATGGCAACATTACCCAAGTCAGATAAACATGGATTATTATCGGCTCCCATTCATGACGCATTACGACGTTTAACCGTGCCAATGGTGTTTGGCATGATCGCGATTTTAATGTTTAATTTAGTCGATACTTTCTTTATTTCGCGCTTGGGCACTAACGCACTCGCCGCCGTCAGTTTTACTTTCCCAGTCACCTTTGGCTTAAACTGCATTACCATGGGAATGAACGTTGGCATATCAACCAGTATTGGACGCATGCTTGGTCAAGGTGATAATCACAGTGCCGCACGTATAGCCACTCACGGATTGTTACTGAGTCTATTGTTGATGATCATAGGATCGATTATCGGCTTGCTCACCATTAAACCGTTATTTACCTTAATGGGGGCGTCAGCTGAGTTATTGCCCATTATCGAACAATATATGACAGTGTGGTACATCGCGATTCCATTACTGGTGATCCCGATGGCTGGCAATAGTGCTATTCGTGCCACTGGCGATGCCAAAAGTCCCGCCAAGATCATGGTGATCGCGGGGGTCATGAACGGCTTATTAGATCCATTATTGATCTTTGGTTATGGTCCAGTTCCTGCTTTAGGTGTAAAAGGTGCTGCTATTGCCAGTGGCATCAGTTGGGTATTTGCGCTTATTGTTTCACTACATCTGCTTTATAACCGCGAAAAATTACTGATTGTTCCGCAATGGCATGCATTAAAAAGCGATTGGCAGCAAATATTACACATTGGTGTACCTGCTGGTTTATCGACAGCCCTAAATCCACTTTCTGGCGCCTTATTAATGGCGATGCTAGCAAGCCAAAGTACCGCTTCGGTGGCCGCTTATGGCGCAGCAATGCGAGTTGAATCATTATTAGTGATAGTCATGATGGCACTTAGCTCTGCATTAATGCCTTTTATGGCACAAAACTTAGGTGCACAAAAGCCACAGCGCGCATTTAGTGCATTATTTGCCGCGATGCATTTTGCTATTGGATTCCAACTCCTGATATTTATTGCAATGGTGCCACTGAGCATGCCACTGGCTGCACTTTTTTCAAAAGATGCCATGGTTCAAAATCAGCTATGGCATTACTTATTAGTGGTGCCAGCAAGTTATGGATTACAGGCAATTTGTATGTTGCTAATTAGCGCCCTCAATGCGCTACACAAAACTATTAATGCTCTATGCTGGAATCTATTACGACTCTTTGTGTTATTAGTGCCTCTCGCATGGTTTGGCAGTCATCTTTATGGTACCAAAGGGCTCTTTATTGGTATCGCCATCGCCAATATGATCAGCGGCATTGGTGCTTATTTATATGCTCGAAAACTACGAAAAAAACAGCTATCACTCGCTTAATTAATATGAATAGCATGAATAAAAAAAGCAGCCATGGCTGCTTTTTTATTAATACTATATTTGTTTATTTAATGTTGCGGCTACGGTAAACGATGCTGGGAATTGTTATTATCATGATTATCTGTGCGCTCATATTCACCATCAAATACATCACCATTAGCAGCATCATTTGAATGACGATGATGTGAAAAACCGCCACCAAAATGAGTAAAGTTACTTTTTAACGTGACTTTTTGCATTAATAATTGTGCTACTTTAGCCCGTGACGGCGGCAATAATAAAACTAAACCTAACGCATCAGTCATAAATCCAGGTGTTAATAATAAAACACCCGCAACCGCAAGCAACATCCCTTCGACAATTTCTTGGGTTGGCATTTCGCCTTGTTGCAACTTGTTTTGAACCGATGTTAACGTCGCAATACCTTGGCTTCTCACTAACGAAGCGCCAATCACTGCGGTAAAAAAAACAATGGCTATTGTTGGCCATAATCCCAATAAGCCACCCACTTGAATGAATAAGCCAATTTCAACCATTGGCACCACAATAAACAGTAACATTAGTAGTGGAAACACACCCCGCCCCTTATCTTTAAATGATTTTATGCTGATGCTCTACCATAGACATTACCTGATTATCTGTTTAATTACTCATGACAAATTTCATTCTTCACTTCAAATATGTTAACAAATACAACAAAAACACAATTTGAGTTGGTTCCAAAAAATACAAAGCCACACCTACAATTTGTTCACATCTTGTCATTTTTATTCATTTTACGTATAAAATGACGTGCTACTGTTAACAGAAAGTGTGAAAGAGATCGCGTTTCTGTGCAAAGATTAACAAGCCCTCGTAAAAAGTGATCTGGATTATGTTTTTAACCGTTGAGGGGAGTATTATCGGCACCAATTAAGGTGTCAGGTATGATCATCTCGCCACAACTTTGCGACAATGGATTATCGCTACAACTGTTGGCTTACTTATTGATTTTAATTATGAAGTTTTTGCAAAGGGCTATATTATGTCTCAGATGATTGATCTTGAAAAAAATAATGTCGCAACTCGTATAGAAGAAGATCTACTTGGCGAGCGCCATGTTCCTGCTGATGCTTACTGGGGTATTCATACTCTACGCGCAATTGAGAACTTCAATATTTCTAACACAACAATTTCAGATGTTCCTGAATTTGTACGTGGTATGGTTTTCACCAAAAAAGCAGCAGCAATGGCCAACAAAGAGCTTGGTGCTATTCCTTCTGATATTGGTAATTACATTGTTCAAGCATGTGATCTTATCCTTGAAAGCGGCCGTTGTATGGATCAATTCCCATCAGATGTTTTCCAAGGTGGTGCTGGCACATCAGTCAACATGAACACCAACGAAGTTATTGCTAACCTTGCACTTGAAATCATGGGTGAAGAGAAGGGTCGTTACGACATCGTTAACCCAAATGATCACGTAAACAAATCACAATCGACTAACTGTGCTTATCCTACTGGTTTCCGTGTTGCAGTTTACAACAGCATCATCAGCATGTTAGAAGCACTAGATTACCTAAAAACAGCATTTGATGTTAAAGCAACTGAATTTGCTAGTGTATTGAAAATGGGCCGTACCCAACTTCAAGACGCAGTGCCTATGACTGTCGGTCAAGAATTCCATGCCTACGGCGTATTACTAAAAGAAGAAATTAAAAATCTTCAATACACTGCACAACTATTACTTGAAGTTAACCTTGGCGCAACAGCGATTGGTACTGGTCTAAACGCGGCTACTGGTTACCAACAATTATCAGTTCAACGTCTTGCTGAAATCACAGGTTTACCTGTTGTTGCTGCAGAAGATTTAATCGAAGCAACATCAGACTGTGGCGCTTACGTAATGGTTCACGGCGCACTAAAACGTACTGCAGTTAAATTATCTAAAATTTGTAACGACTTACGTTTACTTTCTTCAGGCCCACGTACGGGTCTAAACGAAATTAACCTACCTGAAATGCAAGCGGGCTCTTCAATCATGCCAGCAAAAGTAAACCCAGTTATCCCTGAAGTGGTTAACCAAGTTTGCTTTAAAGTTATTGGTAACGACACCACAATTACTTTTGCAGCAGAAGCGGGCCAATTACAGTTAAACGTAATGGAGCCCGTTATTGGTCAAGCGATTTTCGAGTCAATTAGCCTACTTAAAAATGCATGTATCAACCTACGAGATAAGTGCATCGAAGGCATTACTGTTAATAAAGAAGTCTGTGAAAGCTACGTCTTTAACTCAATCGGTATCGTTACTTACCTAAACCCATTCATTGGCCACCACGAAGGTGACATTGTTGGTAAGATTTGTGCAGAAACAGGTAAGAGCGTACGTGAAGTCGTGCTTGAGCGTGGATTACTGACTGAAGAGCAATTAGATGATATCTTCTCTATCGAGAACTTAATGCATCCTCAATATAAAGCTAAACGTTATAACTAAACACGTTAACGCCTGAGAATACCAGCGGATTGTCACTTGATTATCCGCTTTTTTTTTGCAACTAAATCCTCTTTTTGATTTTTATCTTTTAAACTTTAGACAGGAAAAATTCTATGACTGGAATTGAACTCTTGGTCGTTCTGGGCTTTATTTATTTAGGTTCGAGAATTGGCGGTATTGGTATCGGTTTTGCCGGCGGTGCTGGTGTGTTGGTGTTATCACTCGTTTTTGGTATGCCCACCAGTGAATCATTAATCCCTATCGATGTTATTCTTATTATCATGTCAGTAATCACCGCTATTGCAGCAATGCAAGTTGCCGGTGGTATGGATTGGCTCGTAGAAATTGCTGAAAATTTCCTTCGAAAACACCCCAAACGTATCACTTTCTATGCGCCTATCGTTACTTATTTGATGACAGTATTAGCAGGTACTGGACACACGGCTTTTTCAACACTTCCTGTTATTGCCGAAGTAGCTAAAGGCCAAGGCATTCGCCCTTCACGTCCCCTTTCTATTGCCGTTATTGCATCACAAATCGCGATCACTGCTTCACCTATTTCAGCGGCTGTGGTGTTCTTCTCAGGAATCCTGGAGCCTGTAGGTGTAAGTTACATTACGCTACTGGCTATTTGTATTCCAACAACCTTTATTGCCTGCATGGTTGGTGCTTTTGTGGCTAACTTTATGGGATGTGAACTAAAAGATGATCCCGTTTATCAAGATCGTTTAGCAAAAGGCTTAGTTAACATTGAGCAAGCGGGCAAACGTGAAATTAAACCAACCGCGCGCAAAGCAACGTATATTTTTATTACTGCGATTGTTTTAGTGGTTTGTTATGCCGCAGCTATCTCTCACTCTATCGGTTTAATTACCGATCCAACACTGGGTCGTAACGAAGCGATTATCGCCGTGATGTTAACATCGGCTGCGGTAACAGTATGGGTAACTAAAATCGATGCAGCTGAAATTCCATCAGCACCAACGTTCCGTTCTGGCATGACAGCTTGTATTTGTGTACTTGGTGTGGCATGGCTTGGCGCGACGTTCGTAAATGCGCACGTTGATGGTATTAAAGAAGTGGCAGGTTCACTATTAAGTAGTCACCCTTGGATGCTAGCATTAATTCTATTCTTTGCTTCAATGTTACTTTATTCACAAGGCGCAACCACGACAGCATTAATGCCAGCGGCTCTTGCTATTGGCGTAGCACCATTAACTATGGTGGCTTCTTTTGCGGCAGTTAGTGCACTGTTTGTATTACCAACTTACCCAACGCTACTTGCGGCAGTAGAGATGGATGACACAGGCTCAACGAGAATTGGTAATTTGGTATTTAACCACCCATTCTTTGTTCCTGGGGTTGTTACTATTTCGACATCAGTGGCTTTAGGCTTCTTGTTTGGTAGCTTTATTTTATAATTGGCTATTAATAATGAATGATTAAAAAGCTGCTTTCGAGCAGCTTTTTTTTGCAGGTCATAAATCATTGCTAAACTGATGATAAGGTCATATGCGCTTACGTATAACCAAACCAACGACAATAAGGATGTTATTGGGTGGCAAATATTAAAACAAAACACGTCTTAGTGATATTAATCATAACAACAATAACCATAGTGAGTGGCCACTTACTTAGTAGTAAACCAACACCTGCTGTACTTACCTTTACAGCAATTAATTCAATATCTGAACTCAAACAGGCACTTAAAGTAGCCACTCAACAACAACGTCCAGTACTACTCGATGTTTATGCAGAATGGTGCTCGCCCTGTATAGCTTTAACTCAACAGACCTTTCCTGCTGCAAATGTTATTCCTCAACTCAAAAAATTCACGCGCTTAAAAGCCAATGTTACGGCCAATACCAGTACTGACATTGCATTAATGCACCACCTTAACGTGATTGGTTTTCCCAGTTTATTGTTCTGGGATACACAAGGAAATCCATTACCACAAGTAAAAATAAATGGTTTTATTAATGCCGATAGTTTTCGTCGTCATTTGCAACAAACGATCATTTTCCCCACAGCCTCATCAGTCTCATCAGTCTCATCAGTCTCATCAGTCTCACAAAACCATGCGCAATAACCCCTCAAATTACAAAAGCGCGTACTCAAGCATGATCAAGATCCAATCTCAACGGTGAGTAAATTGCGCCTTTGTTACTCAAATGTTAGCGTAAAACACTAATAATAAGAAATAGGCTCAACTATGGACGTTCAATACACCATTGTTATCGCCGATGATCATCCCTTGTTTCGTAACGCTCTCTTGCAGTCGATTCATATGGCCATCAGCGACACCCACCTCCTAGAAGCTGACTCGCAGAATTCGTTATTTTCACTATTAGAGAAAACGAAGGATATCGACTTACTGTTACTCGACCTCAAGATGCCGGGATCTAATGGCATATCAGGTCTTATCCAGTTACGACAACAGTACCCAGAACTGGCTATTGTGGTTATTTCAGCGAGTGAGGAAACGGAAGTTGTGCAGCAAGTTTATAACCATGGTGCATTTGGTTTTATCCCTAAATCGAGTGATATGCAGGTATTGTTAAATGCCTTAAAACAAATTATTAATGGTGAACCTTACTTTCCGACATCCCTCAATGACACCCATTATATCCACCAGCAGTTACCCACTAAAATTGCGACGTTAACCCCACAGCAATATAAAGTATTAACCATGCTGACAGAAGGCTTACTCAACAAACAAATTGCCTATGATCTCAATGTCTCAGAGGCAACAATCAAAGCACATCTAACCGCTATTTTTCGAAAACTTGACGTTAAAAATCGCACTCAAGCGGTGATCTTATTACAACAATTAGAACTTCATTCACTCGCCTAATAATACTCACCAATGCCGCCATTAATCTCGCTTTTATCCACTTTCCTAATGACGCTCTAATGTGAGCGCCATTACCGGTGTTTATCATCAACATTCAACACGCTCACTCAGCAAACATTGATTTAATATCGCCCGTAATTTAAGTGCCTTAACCGGCTTACTTAAAAAACTAAACCCTTGTTGACGAATCAATGTTTGTTTTTCAGTTAGCCTATCAGCACTAATCACAACCCCTTTAAAAGGGAGTTTAAGTTGAGATCGGCATAGTTGTAATATTTCTAATCCTGTTTGGTGCTTTGCAAGATGATAATCACTGATGATCACCTCAGGCTGCCAACCCTCAGCTAATAACGTTAGGGTCTGTGTTTTATCCTCTGCAATACGTACCTCACAATGCCACAATTCTAATAACGTCATCATCGCATCTAGAATCTCAGACTCATTATCAATACAAAGTACCTTCAATCCCTCTAATGACGAGTTCGATGCTGACGGTGATACCATTGCAGATAGAGGCAAGATTGATGATGTGGTTCGTGGTACAGATAAGGAAAAAACAGTGCCTTGCTGCGGCCATGACCGTAATCCTAATGGATGGTGTAACACCCGAGATATTCCACGAGCAATCGCAAGCCCTAACCCTAAACCGTGTTCAGCCTCCGTCGGATCCATGCGGGTGAATTCATCAAATATATCAGCCTGCCTCTCACGCTCGATGCCAGGGCCATTATCCCAAACCTCAATTAAAATCCGTTCACCTTGACGACGTACACCTAATAACACCCGTCCTTTAGGGTTATAGCGAAAAGCATTAGTTAGAAAATTTTGTAACACCCGCCGAAGTAATTTACTGTCCGAAAGGATCACCACCTCACTCATCACCACGCTAAAATCAATCTGCTGTTGTTGAGCTAATACACCAAATTCAGCTTGTAATACACTTAAGACATCACTGACTCGTAGTGGCATAACGTGAGCTTCCAGCTTACCGGCTTCTAGGCGTGAAACATCTAATAGATCGCCAATCAAATCTTCAGCGGCACTTAATGCGCTAGTGATATGAGCCGCGAGACGAGCACTTTGTGGATCAGAACTGACTTCAACGAGTGATGATGAAAACAATCGAGCAGCATTAAGCGGCTGCATTAAATCATGGCTGACCGCGGCTAAGAATCGGCTTTTAGAATGCGCTTGAGATTCTGCCTGTCGTGTTGCAATAACCAATTGCTGATTTAATTGTTCTAATTGTTGCGTGCGTTTCTTAACCCGAGCTTCTAGGTTTTCATTTGATTCTTTTAATGCCATCTCAGCTTGGCGAAACGCCGTAATATCACTGAAACTCATCACAAAGCCACCACTTGGCATCGGGTTACCTTGCACTTCTATCACTTGGCCATTAGCCCGAACTCGAGATGATGTATGAGAGGTTCTTTGTTGCAGATGCTGAATTCGCTTAGCAACATGCTGTTCCAAATCACCACTACCGCACAAACCTTGGCTAGCGTTATGCCAAATCACATCAGCAATCGGACGTCCTACTTGAATTAGGCCAACCGGAAATGAAAATAACTCAAGGTAGCGTTTATTCCATGCTACCAGCCGTAATTGATTATCTACCACAGCAATGCCTTGGCTAATATGTTCAATTGCGCCTTGTAATAAGCCACGACTAAAATCAAATATCTCAGACGCTTCATCAACAATGGTTGCCACGTCCTCTAATTGCAAGTCACGACCTTGCAATGCAGAAGTAAGCACCAGCTTTGCTGATAGATCACCAAAAACAGATGCTAGCACTTGTTCTGTATGTAAAATCATTGCAGGTGATGCTTGCTGTTCAGCAACAAGCTGACATTGTTGCTGCTTGGAAAATTGAGCAAAAGCGTGTTGAATACGTTTACGTCCAACAAACCTTGCTGCCAAGAGTTCAAGCTCCCTTACAGTAATTTGTGTATCCATTCTCAATCTTCCTTCATTGTCCTTTATGCCACTGTAACGGAGTTATTAACCTTGGCTCAATTGAGGTCGATCACAAAAATGACGCAAAAGGCTATTTTCATCCCCCCCCTCGTTTTGACCATAAAAAAAGCGCATCCATTAATAGACACGCTTATCATCATTATTAGCCAATTGTACTTAATTAATTTGTGGTGTGAGTATCTGGGGTTGCTTACCTGGTAACGGTAAACGGATAAAGAATACAGGCACAGCCATTACTGCCATGATCCAGAATACATCCGCCCCCCAGTCACCATAAATCCAGCCACTAATTGAGGTCAAAATTGCCATCACCGCCCCTAACGGAATCGCGTTATACAATGACTGTAGTGCCACCATATGATTGCTAGGTGAACGCTCGATATAACGAATTGTGGCTAAGTGAGCCGCTGCAAATGTCACACTGTGTAATGACTGCACAGCAAACATTGCCCATTGATCTGTAATGGTCGCCGTCAAGCCCCAACGGACTAACACGCCCACGGCCGCCAAACGAAACATATTATTAATCGACCAATTAGCAAATAAGCGCTTACTTATCAGAAACATGCCGACTTCTGCCACAACACTGAAACTCCATAAGTAACCAATTACCGATTCATCAAAACCTATTGTCTGCCAATAAATCGAACTAAAACTATAATATGCAGCATGACTCCCTTGCAATAGTGCTGCAATTAACATCAATTTAATTACTGAACTATCACGTAGAATCTGCATTAACGCAGGACGTGTTTGCTGATGACTATCGACATCAAGCGGCATCACAGCAGGGTTGCGTGCTGCCATTATTTGCGCAAAACCTAAACCCGCTAATGCGACCCAAGGAATAATATCTGCCCCAAAACGTTGTGCGAGAACGCCAACAACGGTAGATCCTGCAATAAAGGCAATAGACCCCCATAAGCGGGTACGTCCATAATCTAAATGGCCTTCTTTAGCATAGTGGTTTGTTATTGCATCAGAGATAGGTACGATAGGGCCGGCAGATAAATTAAACAACACCGTGACGGCTGCCAGAGCCCAGAGGTTACCACCACACACAATATAAATAATACATGCCACTAACCCTAGTAACGTAAAGCCACGTAAGGCTGGAATTAAATGTTCGACTTTATGGATCCGTGGTGTAATCACTAAATTAGCAATACAACGCACAGCAAAACCTAAGCCAAGTAACAAGCCAATATCAGAATCATCGACCCCTATATGTTTAAACCAAATCGCCCAAAAGGGTAAATAGACCCCATAAGAAAAGAAAAATCCCAATAGATATTGGGATGTCCAGCCATAAGGCTTACTTTTAAACATAATAAATCTCAAAATGTGGTAGATGAAAAACTGCTCTATTATGCCGTAAATCGACCACTACTCCGCAATAGTTCAGTGGTGTTTACTCTAAAATAACAAATATTCGCAACCTAATTGCGACGACGATCACACTCAAGATCAATGTCATTATTCAACCAATACTATCATCAGTGCACAAAATACAATGTAACCTGCTTGCAACAGCTTAAGCCGACCCAATTACCCCGAAATCTCATCCTAAAGTCTAATTGCCGTAAATCATATAATCCTCCACTTTAACAATAAATACTGTTTAAACCGTTGTTCGTTTCATATGGCTAATACCACCTAATTAGGGAAATAACTCAAGGAGAACAGAGATGAGTGAGGTTCATATTTATCCAGTTGATAGTGCAATAGCGAATAATGCCCATATTAACGACGACCAATATCGTGAGATGTACCAACAATCGACGATTAATCCACAAGGTTTCTGGCGTCAACATGGCCAAATTATTGATTGGATCACTCCATACACCAAAGTAAAAAACACCTCATTCGATAGTGGTCACGTCAGCATAAAATGGTTTGAAGATGGTGAACTTAACGTATCCGCCAATTGTATTGATCGCCATCTTGCTGATCGTGGCGATCAAGCCGCGATTATTTGGGAAGGCGATGATCCTAATGATGACGCCACCCTAACCTATAATGATCTTTACCAGCAAGTCTGCCAATTTGCTAACGCCCTTAAAAGCCAAGGGGTACGTAAAGGTGATGTTGTATGCCTTTACATGCCAATGGTCGCAGAAGCTGCGGTTGCCATGCTGGCATGTACCCGTATTGGCGCGGTACATACTATTGTCTTTGGTGGTTTTTCCCCTGAAGCCCTCGCTGGTCGTATTATTGACTCTAATGCAAAAGTCGTGATCACCGCCGATGAAGGGGTTCGTGGTGGCAGGGCTGTGCCATTAAAGCAAAATGTCGATGATGCACTCGCTAATCCATTGGTTACCAGCGTTGAAAAAGTAGTGGTATTTAAACGTACTGGTGGCAATGTTGAATGGCACAGTGAACGTGATGTGTGGTGGCATCAGGCGACCGCGATCGCTTCTAATCATTGTGCTCCTGAGCCAATGAATGCTGAAGATCCGCTGTTTATTCTCTATACATCAGGTTCAACGGGCAAACCTAAAGGGGTATTACACACCACAGGCGGTTATCTGGTTTATGCCACCATGACCTTTAAATATGTTTTTGACTACCAACCCGGTGAAGTCTATTGGTGTACTGCCGATGTTGGTTGGATCACCGGTCACAGCTATTTAGTTTATGGGCCCCTCGCCAATGGCGCGATCACGGTTTTATTTGAAGGTGTACCGAATTACCCATCCACTAGCCGGATGAGCGAAGTGGTTGATAAACACCAAGTCAACATCCTCTATACTGCTCCCACTGCGATACGCGCTTTAATGGCCAAAGGCGATGAAGCGATTGCAGGAACCCACCGTTCATCATTACGGATCATGGGATCTGTCGGTGAGCCGATTAACCCAGAAGCATGGGAATGGTATCACCGCACCATTGGTGATAGCCGTTGCCCGATTGTTGACACCTGGTGGCAAACAGAAACTGGCGGCATTCTTATCAGCCCGCTACCTGGCGCAACGGCACTTAAACCCGGCTCAGCAACGCGACCATTTTTTGGTGTACAACCAGCATTAGTTGATAACGTCGGTAATATCCTTGACGGTGCGACTGACGGTAACCTTGTAATGACCGATTCATGGCCGGGACAAATGCGTACATTATGGGGTGATCACGAACGGTTTGAACAAACCTACTTCTCAACCTTTCCCGGCATGTATTTCTCTGGTGATGGCGCTAGACGTGATGAAGATGGTTACTATTGGATCACAGGTCGAGTTGATGATGTGCTAAATATTTCAGGTCACCGTATGGGAACCGCTGAGATTGAATCGGCTTTAGTCGCTTTTGATAAAATAGCAGAAGCGGCGATCGTCGGTGTCCCTCATGCTATCAAAGGCCAAGCGATTTATGCGTATATCACCCTTAATGATGGTGAATATCCAAGTGCTGAATTACATAAACAAGTTAAAGATTGGGTTCGACAAGAAATAGGGCCCATTGCTACCCCTGATTTTCTTCACTGGACAGATTCATTACCTAAAACTCGCTCAGGCAAAATTATGCGCCGAATTCTACGCAAAATTGCCACAGGAGACACTGGCTCTTTAGGGGATACATCAACACTCGCAGATCCAAGTGTGGTTGATAAACTGATAGCAGAAAAACAACAATTATTCTAAATCGTGTTTATCCCTAAAAAAGCAATCTAACTAAGATCAAAAGACCGCAACTGTGGTCTTTTTTTATGCAGTTATTAATGATAATTTAAATCGAATTCAGCTTAGGATAAGCTAGTTAACGCTAGAATATCGCGTTAACCTATTCGATATTGATAATATTTTTTAAAAAAGCCTCATTAAATAAACTTATTAATGATCTTTTTTAAGCCTAATTATCACACCGTAATAATAACTGACAAAAACACAGTTTTATTACTAAATTCTTGCACTTAGTTACGTTACATTGACGTAGGATAAACGTATTAATATCTACTAACATTCTTACAGCGGCTTACACCTGTTCGCGCAAAAAGTGGTGATTAGACCAGTATTTTGCTGCGATTTGCGTTGAATTCTCTATAATTGGTTCACAATTAATGTTTGGTAGTAAAAAAACGGACACATGGAAGTCAACTTGTAGATAGCAGCAAGTTGTTCGAGTTTAACCTCATAAACAAGTGATGAGACCTCAAGATGCCAACCATTAAACGAATTTTACTGATTAATGGACCCAACCTAAATTTATTAGGTCTACGTGAGCCTGAACATTATGGCCAGCAAACACTCACGCAACTGGTTCAGAAATTAACGACCAAAGCCATCGATTTAGGCGTGGTATTAGAACACATTCAATCAAATGCGGAACACGAGTTAATTGATGCAATTCACCAAGCCTACGCTAACGTGGATTTCATTATTATAAATCCAGCAGCTTTCACTCACACTAGCGTTGCTATTCGTGATGCCTTACTTGGGGTTGCTATTCCGTTTATTGAAGTACATTTATCTAACGTTCACGCACGTGAACCTTTTCGTCATCACTCTTATTTATCGGATAAAGCGGTAGGAGTGATTTGTGGCTTAGGCCCTGACGGTTATGAATTCGCCCTACAGGCAGCGATTAATCGCCTGCATGCAGATAGCTAACTGAACAATATATAAAGAGAAAAATAATGGACATTCGTAAAATTAAGAAGCTAATTGAACTGGTTGAAGAATCTGGTATTGCAGAGCTAGAGATTTCTGAAGGTGAAGAATCTGTTCGAATCAGTCGTAGTGTTCCCGTCACGGCTATGCCACAACAATATGCTGTTGCTCCTATGGCTGCACCTGTTCAAGCAGCTCCTGTCGCACCAGTAGCTGAAGCTCCAGCATCATTCCAAGCACCAGAAGCACCGGTTGCTCTTGGCCATCAAATTCTTTCGCCAATGGTAGGTACTTTCTACCGCGCACCAAGCCCAGAAGCAAAGAACTTCATTGAAGTAGGTCAATCAGTCAACATTGGCGATACATTATGTATCGTTGAAGCAATGAAGATGATGAACCAAATTCAAGCAGATAAAGCAGGTAAAATCGTTGCAATTCTTGCTCAAGAAGGCGATGCAATTGAATTCGATCAACCGCTTGTAATCATCGAGTAATCGAGGCTCCTGGCTATGTTAGATAAATTAGTAATCGCGAACCGAGGTGAAATTGCACTTCGAATTCTTCGCGCATGTAAAGAACTAGGTATTAAAACCGTTGCGGTTCACTCAACAGCTGACCGTGATCTTAAGCACGTATTATTAGCAGATGAATCCGTTTGTATTGGTCCTGCTCGTGGTATTGATAGTTACCTTAATATTCCTCGCATTATCAGTGCAGCAGAAATCACTGGTGCTGTAGCCATTCACCCTGGCTACGGTTTCCTATCTGAAAATGCTGATTTTGCAGAGCAAGTAGAACGTTCAGGTTTTATTTTTGTTGGTCCTAAAGCAGAAACTATTCGCCTAATGGGCGATAAAGTTTCAGCGATTAACGCAATGAAAAAAGCCGGCGTACCTTGTGTCCCCGGTTCTGACGGTCCACTTGATGACGATGAAGCGAAAAACAAATCTTTCGCTAAGCGTATTGGTTACCCAGTTATCATTAAAGCCTCTGGTGGCGGCGGTGGTCGTGGTATGCGCGTAGTTCGTTCTGAAAAAGAACTGACTGAAGCGATTGCGATGACTCGTGCAGAAGCAAAATCTTGCTTTAATAATGACATGGTTTACATGGAAAAATACCTTGAAAACCCACGTCATATCGAAGTTCAAGTTCTTGCTGACGGCCAAGGTGGCGCAATTCACTTAGGCGAACGTGACTGTTCAATGCAACGTCGTCACCAAAAAGTAGTTGAAGAAGCACCAGCACCTGGCATCACTGAAGAAATGCGTAAATACATCGGTGAACGTTGTACACGTGCATGTTTAGAAATCAATTACCGTGGCGCAGGTACATTTGAGTTCCTATATGAAAACGGTGAATTCTACTTCATTGAAATGAACACCCGTATTCAAGTTGAACACCCAGTGACTGAAATGGTAACCGGTGTTGATCTGATTAAAGAGCAATTACGTATTGCGGCAGGTCAGCCATTATCATTTAGCCAAAAAGATATTCAAATTCGTGGTCACGCGGTTGAATGTCGAATTAACGCAGAAGATCCTGAGCGCTTCCTACCTTGCCCAGGTACGATCACACGTTTCCACTCTCCAGGTGGTATGGGTATTCGTTGGGAATCTCACATCTATACTGGTTATACTGTACCGCCTTACTATGATTCAATGATTGGTAAATTAATCGCTTATGGTGAAAACCGTGATGTGGCTATCTCACGTATGCGTAATGCATTAAGTGAAATGATCATTGATGGTATTAAAACCAATATTCCACTTCAGCAAGAGATTATGGCTGATGAAAACTTCCAAAAAGGTGGCGCTAACATCCACTACCTTGAGAAGAAGCTTGGTTTACAGTAAGACTTGATATGACATCAAAAGGCTGCCTAAGGGTGGCCTTTTTTATTTTTAACGCTGCCATCCCTTATTGGTTAGCGTTCTAGGCTTGGCATAAACCCCTATCTTTTGCCACAATAGCCCCCTTTTTTGACCTCTATCACTGACCCTCCCCCTTCAGTGGTAGATTCTTTCTCAATAATAACTGGAGAAACCGCATGAAAACGCTTTCTGCCCGCTACCGCCAAGCACATAAAGAAGCGCGCTGGGCGATAGGACTTGCGTTAGCTTATTTTCTTTGGTGGTATGTTTCCGCCTATGGGTTTGCCCCCGCTAGCAATGATCTCAGTATGCCAACCCTTTATTTTGGTTTCCCATTGTGGTTTTTACTGTCATGCATTGTCGGCCCAATTGTTTTCACCATCCTGTGTGCCTTGATGGTGAAATTTATTTACCGTGATCTCCCTCTTGAAATAACAGACGATAAACCACATGAATAGCCAACTTATCATTCCTTTAGTACTGTATTTAGCCGCTGTTTTTGGCGTTGCACTCTATACTCGCCGTTTTCAAGGTAAAGGTAACTTCTTAACTGAATATCTCGTCGGTGGCCGCAGTATGGGCGGTTTTGTTCTTGCTATGACCCTAGCGGCAACTTATGCCAGTGCCAGTACTTTTATTGGTGGACCAGGCGCGGCTTATAAAATGGGCCTAGGGTGGGTATTACTCGCCATGATCCAACTTCCCGCAGCATGGTTAACATTAGGTGTGCTTGGTAAAAAGTTTGCCATTGAATCTCGCCGTCACAATGCGTTAACCCTCAATGATATTTTATATGCTCGCTACCAACACAAAGGCGTAGTGATTTTCGCCTCTTTATCATTATTATTGGCCTTTTTTGGCACCATGGTGGTGCAATTTGTTGGCGGAGCACGCTTACTACAAACCGTAACAGGGCTATCTTATACTCATGGTTTAATGCTATTTGCGATCACGGTTGGGCTCTATACCACCATTGGTGGCTTTCGCGCAGTCGTCATGACCGATACCATTCAAGGGATCATGATGATCATTGGTACGATCGCGCTGCTAGTCGGGATCGTTCACACGGGCGGCAGTATTGGCGCACTAGTAACTAAATTACACGATATTGATCCAGCCTTGGTCTCACCTTATGGACCCAATCATTTTTTAAGCCAGCCTTTTATGCTTAGCTTTTGGATCCTGGTCTGTTTTGGCGTAATAGGTTTACCTCATGCCGCAGTACGCTGTATGTCTTACAAAGACAGCCGTTCACTGCATAAGGGAATGGTAATCAGCACGATCATGGTTGCCCTACTGATGTTCGGTATGCACTTAGCTGGCGCACTCGGCCGCGCCATTGTGCCTAATATCGCCAGTCCAGACCAAATCATGCCAACCTTAATGGTGACAGTATTGCCACCAGCGGTTGCGGGGATCTTTTTAGCCGGACCAATGGCGGCTATTATGTCGACCATTGACTCTCAATTAATTCAAGCGTCAGCAACCTTACTTAAAGATTTATATATTAATTATATCAATCCTAAGATTGCTGAAGGTGAAGCCGCTGAAACTAAATTACCCAAGCTATCACTCTGGGTAACTGCTATTTTTTCGGCACTGGTGTTTGTGGCAGCGATGAACCCACCCAATATGATTATCTGGCTCAATTTATTGGCGTTTGGTAGTTTACAGGCGGTATTCCTGTGGCCATTAGTGCTCGGCCTTTATTGGGAAAAAGCCTCTGCAACGGGTGCCTTTGCTTCAATGATTGTCGGATTAACAACCTATCTAGCGCTATCATTAGGCAAGCCAAACATGGGTGGTATGCATGCAATCGTTCCCACATTAATTATCGGATTAATCGCATTTATCATCGGCAGTTATGTACGCCCAAACAAATTAAAAACAGTCAAGATTAACTGATATTTCATCGACAATTACACTAACATAGCCGCAAATTAATCAGAGAGAGCCAATCGGCTCTCTCTTTTTTTATCGGTTGTTTAGCATCTGCTAATGGGGATTGGTGAAATTTCATGCTAAACTGCGCCCCCTATGTTCAAGTAGTCACAAAATAAGCGAATAAACCATGCCTTGGATTCAAATTAAACTGAACGCTACTGCAGAGAATGCAGAAGCAATTGGCGACATGCTAATGGAAGAGACTGGTGCTCTATCCGCCACTTTCCTTGACGCACAAGACACGCCAGTTTTCGAGCCAATGCCAGGCGAAACCCGTCTATGGGGCGATACTGATGTGATTGGTTTGTATGATGCTGAAGCCGACATGGATTTCGTGCTGAACATGCTAAAAAATAGTGCACTAATTGCTGATGATTTTGCTTATAAAATCGAGCAATTAGAAGATAAAGACTGGGAACGTGAATGGATGGATAACTTCCACCCAATGCGTTTTGGTCGTCGTTTATGGATCTGTCCAAGCTGGCGTGAAGCACCAGAACCAGAAGCCGTTAATGTACTGTTAGACCCAGGTTTAGCATTTGGTACAGGTACTCACCCAACCACATCATTGTGTCTGGAGTGGCTAGACGGTCAAGATCTAACCGGTAAAACCATCATCGATTTTGGTTGTGGTTCTGGTATTTTAGCCATTGCCGCACTGAAATTAGGCGCTGCAAAAGTGATTGGTATTGATATCGATCCACAAGCTATTTTAGCCTCTCGTGATAATGCTGAACGCAATGGTGTTTCAGATAATCTAGAGCTATATCTGCCACAAGATCAACCACAAGGCATTCAAGCCGATGTGGTAGTTGCTAACATTCTAGCCGGCCCATTGCGTGAATTATCACCAGTGATTAAGAGCTTGGTAAAAAATGGTGGTGACCTAGCAATTTCTGGTGTGCTTGAAAGCCAAGCTGAAGATGTTGCGACTTACTACAGCGATGAAATCACATTAGATCCAGTAATGGCACGCGAAGAGTGGTGTCGTATCTCGGGTCATAAAGCATAAAAATTACGGTAATTGGTTACTGCTGTTGATTATTATTAATTAATTTAACGGGTCAATTGATTGAAAATCATGCGATTTTGACAAACAAAATCATCATGCTCAATTATTGGCCTTTTCAGCAGCGTAAAAAATGCGTAAAATGCGCGCCCTTACTGGCACAGTCAGGTAGAGACATTTTGCATATCGGTCCATATCAACTTAAAAACCAACTGATAGTCGCGCCAATGGCGGGTGTGACCGATCGGCCATTTCGTGAATTATGCCTTCGCTACGGTGCAGGCATGGCTGTTAGCGAGATGATGTCGTCGAATCCAGATCTCTGGAAAACGTCTAAATCGCTCAATCGTATGGTTCATGAAGGTGAATCAGGGATTCGCTCGGTTCAGATAGCAGGGGCTGATCCAAAATTGATGGCCGAAGCTGCGCAATTCAGTGTTGAGAACGGTGCGCAAATCATCGATATCAATATGGGATGCCCAGCCAAGAAAGTAAATAAACGATTAGCAGGTTCTGCGCTATTGCAGTATCCCAATCTTATCGAAGACATTCTTCGTACAGTCGTGGACGCAGTAGATGTCCCGGTGACGCTTAAAACCCGTACCGGCTGGGATCTGGACAACAGGAACTGTGTCAACATAGCCAAACTCGCCGAACAATGCGGCATACAAGCCCTCGCCCTTCATGGACGTACCAAGGCTTGCATGTACAAAGGTGAAGCGGAATATGACTACATTAGAGCGGTGAAACAAGCCATCTCGATCCCAGTTATCGCTAACGGTGATATCGATAGCCCGGAAAAAGCACGCTTTGTACTCGATTATACGGGTGCCGATGCTCTAATGATTGGCCGACCAGCACAAGGAAAGCCGTGGATTTTTAGAGAAATCCACCATTACTTAACAACCGGTGAACACCTCGCTGCGCCGTCAATTGACGAAATCAGCGAAATTATGTTGGGGCATGTTAAGGCACTTCACCAATTTTATGGTGATTACCTAGGATTACGCATTGCACGTAAACACGTGTCTTGGTACTTGAAAGAACATGCACCTGCAGGTGATTTCCGCCGGACCTTCAACGCACTCGAGGATGCTCAACAGCAAATCGATGCGCTGCAAGGCTACTTCGAAAACGTTGCATAAATACTAGAAGAGCTTACAGAATTATGTTCGAACAAAATCTGACTTCCGAAGCGTTAACAGTAACAACTGTAACTTCACAAGACCAAATCACGCAGAAACCATTACGTGATTCAGTGAAGGCATCCCTTAAAAACTACCTTGCTCAATTAAATGGTCAGGAAGTCGACGATCTGTACGAGCTTGTGCTTGCAGAAGTTGAACAACCACTACTAGACACTATCATGCAGTACACTCGTGGTAACCAAACACGTGCTGCAACCATGATGGGTATCAACCGTGGTACGCTACGTAAGAAGCTTAAAAAATACGGCATGAACTAAACCATATTGATTTAATGATCATAAAAAAAGCCCATTTCATCGTGATGATGAAATGGGCTTTTTCATTATAGAAGGAAAAGCACATTGGCTATATTTAATTTCAATATGCATATTTAAAAATTTCTGCACATAATCGTATTGACGACACTGAATAAACGTCGAATAAAAAGGCGTTGATAAAATTTGCGATCTATTCTTTCAATATCATACGATTGGCAGTTATTACACGAATTAATATAAATCAGTATACGTACAGCATAAAATAGATTTGGATCAAAATTTAATTATCTAATTTATTTAAAAACGCATACTTAAAATGTTTATGGACATGGCCACATTCATTACAAACATTAACGCGTTTAATTAATAAGCGTTGGAACAATTTTCGATGCCTTCTTTCAACATCATAAGACTGGCAGTTATTACACTTAGGCATAATTGGCATTCACTCTACGTATAAAAGTGTGCCTAATCATATCACTACTGGTGACAACAAGTATTCAGAAAGAATATAGAAGTACGGCCAGTTATACATTATTGACCATATTCACAACAGAAACGTAACACTTCATAAAAATATTACCATCCTTGGTAACGTCACTTATCATTAGCAAATATTAACGATCGACCAATTGATGCAATGCAGTCACCAGCGCCCATACACCTGTTTCAACCTTACTGCGTGGACAGCCTACATTTAAACGCACATAACCAACGCCCTCAACACCATATGTATCTCCACGCATGATGGCGACGTGATAATCATTAATCAATAATTGCTGTAATGCATCCATATCAATCTGCAATGGATTTAAATCAATCCAAGCTAAATAGGTTCCTTGCGGCACTTGGTAATTCAGTTCCGGAAAAGCCTGATTTAATTGATTAGCCACATATTCCAAATTGTCACACAAGTAATCCTTAAGACTCATCAGCCACGCTTCACCGTCATTGTAAGCTGCAATATGACCGATAACGCCGAGAATAGAAGGTGAGGACAGCCCATGAGCAGCTTTAAGTTGGGTTAAATACTCTTGCTGGGTACATTGTTCAGCAATCACCGCATACGCGCCTGTCAGTGAGGGGATATTAAATGATTTAGACGCTGAAGAAACTAAAGCCCACTGTTGATCAACGGCAACTTGTGACCATGGAATATAATCACTAAAAGCAACATCCATATGAATATCATCAGAAATCACCTTCACACCATATTGGTGACAAATCTGCGCTATACGTACTAATTCATCACGCGTCCATACTCGTCCAGTCGGATTTTGAGGACTACACAATAGCAACACCTTACACTCAACACGTGCAGCTTGCGCTTCAAACTGCGGCCAATCAATCTCATAACTACCACAATGAGTTTTCAGTAATGGGCTGGTAAGCAACTGTCGTTGGTTTACATTAAGCATATTGGCAAAGGCATCATAAGCCGGCGTATGGACTAATACGCCATCATCGGCTTCAGTCCATTGCTGTACCAGCTGCGAAATAATATAAATAACCGATGGTCCATAGACGATATGATCGGGATTTATCTCAGTATGGTAACGGCGAGAAAACCATCCTGTAATAGCAAATTTAAAATCATCATGATTCCAGCGGCTATAACCAAACACGCCATGAGCTAACCGCGTTGTTAACGCTTGTTGAATACACGGCGCAACAGCAAAATCCATATCAGAAATAGTGAAGGGTAATAAATCATCGCTACCAAAACGATCAGCCACATAGTCCCATTGCGTACAATAAGTACCGTAGCGATTCACAGGCGTAGAAAAATCAAACATAACAACCTCGCAAGTAACCTTAAAAAATGTCCAAAAAAAGCGGAGCGTTAAGCTCCGCTCGTTACGTTATGCGCTAGCGGGTAGTAACCCTTGAATTTCGTTTTTCACCATATGAACCTGTGGCCCAATCACCACTTGTAAGTTATGTTCATCAAGCTTAACTACGCCTAAAGCACCATTGGCTTTTAGTACGGCATCATTAACTAAACCCATGTCATTAACCGATAAGCGTAACCGCGTAATACAGTTATCTAACGAGACTAAATTATCCGCACCACCTAATGCCGCTAAAATTATATCGCCTTTATAGCCGGTGGTTTTTTCACCCGTTACAGCAAAGGCCAATGCTGCTTCAGTTTCAACTTCACGCCCTGGCGTTTTAAGATTAAAACGCGTAATTGCAAAGCGGAACACGCTGTAATAAACCACAAACCAAATCGCAGCAACTAACGGCACTAAATACCACTTTGTTGCCGTACCTTGTAGCACACCAAAAATTAAGAAGTCGATGATATTACCATCGGTATTACCAATCGTTACCCCAAGCAAGCCCATCACCATAAAGCCAACCCCAGTTAAAATCGCATGCACGACATACAACGCCGGAGCAACAAACAGGAACAAAAATTCTAATGGCTCTGTGATACCACCAATAATACAAGCAATCACACCTGATAATAATAATGCTTTAACCTTGTTACGATTCTCAAGACGCGCACAATGGTACATCGCTAAAGCTGCACCAGGTAACCCCCCTAAGAAGACAGGCATTTTACCTTGAGATAAAAAGGCAGTTGCAGAGCCAGAGAAGCCTTGAGACGTTGGACATGCTAGTTCTGAATAGAAAATATTCAGCGCACCACTGACCGTTTTACCACACACTTCTAACGACCCCCCCGCCTCAGTAAAACGTACTAAAGCAACTAAAACATGATGCAAACCAAAAGGTAACAACAAGCGTTCACCAGTACCAAATAAGAATGGACCAAACGGACCAGCATGAGAAATCAAGTTACCAATACCAGTAATACCCATCGCGAAATATGGCCACACCACAGGAACGACTAAACCAACCACACCCAAGACTAAGGTTGAAATAATAGGAACAAAACGTGCGCCACCAAAGAAAGCCAATGCATCCGGCATCTTATAGGTATAAAAACGCGCATGCAGTTTAGCAACGATAATACCGACAATTACCGCTCCTAAAATACCGGTATCAATCGATTCAACCCCAAGAATTGACTTAACCCCATACGCTTTTTCTGCCGTTGGATCGCCAATAACACCCGCAACGGTTAAATAGAAATTAATCGAAAGATTTAATGCGGAATAACCAACAAAGCCAGCAAAAGCAGCGACGCCCTTTTCTTCTCGCGCAAGCCCCAGAGGAATCGCAACCGCAAACATAATAGGTAGATAAATAAAGGCCACTAGACCAATTTTAGTCATCCACATAAACAACAATTGCAAAATGGTGTTATCTAAAAAAGGCATGCTCTCTTTTACAGCAGCACTAGACAGTGAACTACCGATCCCCAATAAAATGCCTGAGAATGCCAATAATGCGACAGGAAGCATGAAGGTTTTGCCTAAGCTTTGGAAAAATTCCCACAGCGTCGTTTTAGGTGCAGATTTAGCCATAATGGATCACTCACTATCGAAACAATCAACGTCAATAATAAAGAGGTAAATCGTTTTAGCTCTTTATTGAAAAAAAACGTCGACAAAGATGAGCTCAAGACTTCTGCCAACGCTTTTGATAAATTACGCAATCAATGATAAAACGTTTTACCTTTTTTTATCGCTAACAAGATCACGGAAATATAGCGCGTTAGCACCCATTTCCAAATTTGTGATCCTGTTAGAATAATCACTATCAATCTAACATTCTCAAATGCAACAACATGAATAGGATACATTCACTTATGGAGAGTAAGACACCCAAAATAAAAATAACTGATGTCGCAGCCTATGCTGATGTATCTGTCTCTACCGTCTCATTAGTGCTCAGTAATAAAGGTCGAATATCAACCGCAACCATCGATAAAGTTAACCAAGCTGTCGCTGATTTAGGCTATGTTCGTAATACTGCGGCGGCAAATTTACGCACATCTCACTCCAATTTGATCGGGTTGGTATTAGCCGATATTACCGATCCTTTTTATACAGAGATTACCGCTGGTATTAGTGAGGTATTAGAACAACAAGGGTATTTATTATTTTTAGCGCAATCGAATCATAATCCGCAAAAACTGATCCAATGTGTACAATCGATGATTCAGCAAGGTGTCGCAGGTATCGCTTTTAGCCCTGAAAGAGAAGCGACCGCAACGGTTATTGCCATGGCACAACAAGCAGGGATCCCTGCCATCTGTTTAGCACGTGCAACAGTTAGCAACGACGTTGATTATATCGCTCCAGATAATCACCAAGCTGCCGTCATTGCCAGTCAATATTTAATTAAGCAAGGCCATCGTCATATCGCTTATGTGGGAGGATCTGGGGAGTCTTTAACACGTGCAGAACGCTTAGGGGGCTTTGGTAGTACACTGATCCAATATGGGTTGCCATTTAAAAATGAATGGATCATTGAAGCTGAAAATCAACAATTACATGCAGCAACAACGGTACAGCAGTTATTGACTCAGCACCCCAAAATAACCGCGATCTTGTGTCATGGCCCCACTGTCGCATTAGGGGCCATATATGGTGTCAAACGGTGCGGGAAAAGTGTTGGAAAAGATAATTATATTGATCAACAGGTCGCTATCATTAGTTTTGATGATATTGCAGAAGCCACATTAAGCCAACCATCATTGACCGTTGTAAGTTCACCCCTCAGAAATATTGGCTATCAAGCTGGTCAGCGCTTACTTATGCGAATGAAAGCAAATGATAGTGCCGTTCAGCATGTAATCCTCACACCACAACTTATCTGCCGCGATTCAGCCTAATAATCGCAACCAATAAAAAAGCTTCGCCATAACGAAGCTTTTTTATTCATAATTCAGCAATGACGTAACTTATAGGTAATCACACAAATAAGCCGTCGTTTTGGTCACTTTTACATGGAAGGCGCTATCACCAGGCACTTCAAAATCATCACCAGTACCATAAGTTTCCCAATCAACATGACCCGGAAGTTTTACGGTAAGCTCGCCTTTTACGACAGTCATACGCTCAGGGGCAGCGGTTGAAAAAGTATATTCACCTGCCACCATCACACCAACACTGGCATGATCACCGGCAGATTCAAAGCCAACAGATTTCACTTGGCCATCAAAATATTCATTCACTTTTAACATTGAATTTCCTTATTGCTAAACAGGTAAAGCAAATTTTAGAAGCCCTGAAACTATCACAATTTCAAATGAACCACTAACGAAAATATTCATCAAAAACATGACATATTAAGCCAGTTTTTACTTAGACCTCAGCTAAAAAGCACCGCACTGGAGCCATTGTTATTTGCTGCAATTATTCAGATAGAAAAAGATAACCATCGCAGCCCTTATTATAAGCACCTTTGCTGTAGTCGGTTGTTCAAGCCAAAATAAGCAAGATCTCAAATAAGGCTTAACTGAGGTCGGTCATGCTACCAAAGCTACTGATCATTTCTTTCGAGACACAACCAAAGATGTGATCAGTAATGTCAAACAAGCCACCAGCGATTAATGACCACATTGGCATTGCCCTGAATGACAAGGCTCAGGTTTTACTTCAGGGTTTACCATATCATCGCTATCATTCAATGCACCAAGAATAGAACAGTGGCTAGCATCATCATTACGATGACCACAGCAAGCATCATTGATTTTTGTTAACGCGCCACGGATCCGTTGTAGTTCAGCAATTTTACTATCCACTTCATCTAATTTAGCCTGCGTGATCGCTTTAACTTCAGCACAACTGTGCTGGCTTGCCTCAAGGCGAATATCCAATAGCTCACATATTTCACCAAGACTCAAACCAATCGCTTTTGCCCGTAAAATAAATTTAACCCGTGATAAGTTATCCTCACTATAGAGGCGATAACCACTGTCACTTCTACCCGCAGGTTCAATCAACCCATTCTTTTCATAAAAACGTAATGTATCACTACTGACATTACATAATTTTGCTAGTTGCCCTATTAAATACATTTAAACGTCCTTTCGACTACCTCGATATTTCAGTGATCGCACCCAAATAGCAAACGTTTGCGCAATGTCAGTATTCATGTAGAATAGGCATCAGATTGATACATATCGTTTACTTATTTTTAGCTTTGCTCGATTTTAGCCGAGGATATTTCTCAACGCCAATCTAATCCCAGTAGATTGGTATTGAAAAATATCCTATTCACTGTGTAGTTAGAGAGATGGTAGCAATGGAAAACGTTCGTCCTATTCGCCGTGCGCTGCTCAGCGTATCAGACAAAACTGGTATTGTTGAATTAGCTCACGCCCTCGCCAATCGCGGCATAGAGATCTTATCTACGGGTGGTACCGCTCGTTTACTTGCAGAACAAAACATTGCAGTTACTGAGGTTTCAGATTACACCCACTTTCCTGAGATGATGGATGGCCGTGTAAAAACCCTACACCCTAAAGTGCACGGTGGTGTTTTAGGCCGTCGTGGCATTGATGATGCGATCATGGCACAACACGGTATAAACCCCATTGATATGGTGGTAGTTAACCTCTATCCGTTTGCCGAAACCGTTGCTAACCCTCATTGCAGTTTAGAAGATGCAGTAGAAAATATTGATATTGGCGGGCCAACCATGGTGCGTTCAGCGGCTAAAAACCACAAAGACGTAACGATTGTGGTCAATGCTGACGATTATGATCGCGTCCTTACAGAAATGAGTGCCAATAACGGCTCATTAACTCAGGCGACACGGTTTGATTTAGCTATTGCTGCGTTTGAACATACTGCCGCTTACGACGGTATGATAGCCAACTACTTCGGTACTATGGTGCCTTCTTACGGCGATAACAAAGAAGGAGATCAAGAGTCAACGTTCCCCCGCACTTTCAATCAACAGTTCGAGAAAAAACAAGACATGCGCTACGGGGAAAACAGCCACCAAGCAGCCGCATTCTATGTTGAAGCACACCCACAAGAAGCCTCGGTTGCTACAGCTACGCAACTACAAGGTAAGGCGCTTTCATACAACAACATTGCCGATACTGACGCGGCACTTGAGTGTGTTAAAGAATTTGACCTTCCCGCTTGTGTGATTGTAAAACACGCCAACCCATGCGGTGTCGCCCTTGGTGAGAATCTGCTTGAAGCCTACGACCGCGCTTACAAAACCGACCCTACCTCTGCCTTTGGTGGCATTATTGCTTTTAACCGTGAACTTGATGCAGCAACCGCACAAGCTATCGTTGATCGCCAATTTGTTGAAGTGATCATTGCGCCTAAAGTCTCACCACAAGCAACAGCGATTATCGCTGCTAAGAAAAACTTACGCCTACTTGAGTGTGGTCAATGGTCGACTAAAACTACCGGTTTTGATGTTAAACGTGTCAATGGTGGCTTATTGGTTCAAGATCGTGACCAAGGCATGGTATCGGTAAATGATCTCACCGTGGTATCAAAGCGCCAGCCAACCGCTGACGAATTACGTGATGCACTATTTTGCTGGAAAGTGGCGAAATATGTTAAATCGAACGCGATTGTCTATGCCAAAGGCAATATGACTATCGGTGTCGGTGCCGGTCAAATGAGCCGCGTTTATTCTGCCAAAATTGCCGGCATCAAAGCCGCTGACGAAAATCTGGAAGTGGCGGGCAGTGTGATGGCATCAGATGCGTTCTTCCCTTTCCGTGATGGTATTGATGCCGCAGCAGAAGCGGGGATTACCTGTGTTATTCAACCGGGGGGCTCTATGCGTGATGATGAAGTCATTACAGCGGCAGATGAACACGGCATGGCAATGGTGTTTACTGGTATGCGTCACTTCCGCCACTAAGTTGTTATCACGGACTTAAGTGAGCAAACAATGTCGATTTAGTCTCTGCTCTTTTATTATAAAGAGCAGAGATTTTTAAGTATTTAGCGTAAAGCAATAAGGATTAACGATGAAAGTACTGATCATTGGTAACGGTGGCCGCGAACACGCACTGGGTTGGAAAGTCGCACAAAATCCAACGGTAGAAAAAATCTTCATCGCTCCAGGTAATGCTGGCACTGCCCTTGAACCAAAATTAGAAAATATTGATATTAGGGTTGAGAATATTACTGGTTTAGTTGCATTTGCGCAGAACAATCACATCGAACTGACTATTGTAGGCCCAGAAGTACCATTAGTGATTGGTGTCGTTGATGCCTTTCGTGCTGCTGGATTAGCCATTTTTGGTCCCACTCAAGCCGCAGCTCAACTTGAAGGATCTAAAGCGTTCACTAAAGATTTTTTAGCTCGCCACAATATTCCCACCGCCGATTACCAAAACTTTACTGAAATTGAACCTGCTTTAGCTTACTTAAAACAAAAAGGCGCACCGATTGTAGTCAAAGCCGATGGTCTCGCGGCAGGTAAAGGCGTAATTGTTGCCATGACAGAACAAGAAGCCGAAGCTGCTGTACGCGATATGTTAGCTGGTAACGCCTTTGGTGAAGCCGGACATCGGGTTGTGATAGAAGAGTTTCTTGATGGCGAAGAAGCCAGCTTCATCGTCATGGTCGACGGTAAAAACGTTTTACCGATGGCCACCAGCCAAGATCATAAACGCGTCGGTAATGGCGATACAGGTCCCAACACTGGCGGTATGGGCGCTTACTCACCAGCCCCCGTTGTTACGCAACAAATTCATGATCGCGTGATGCAAGAAGTGATCTATCCCACCGTTGAAGGTATGGCGGCAGAAGGCGCCCCTTACACTGGCTTTCTCTACGCAGGTTTGATGGTAATGGCTGACGGCACCCCAAAAGTAATTGAATATAACTGCCGTTTTGGTGATCCAGAAACGCAACCGATTATGCTACGGATGCAATCAGATTTGGTTGAGCTTTGTTTAGCGGCCATTGATGGCAAGCTTGATAGTGTTGAATCTAAATGGGATCCTCGCGCGGCTATTGGAATTGTACTAGCTGCTGGCGGTTATCCTGCCGATTATAACAAAGGCGATATTATTAACGGCTTACCTCAACAAGAATTAGCGGGAGAAAAAATCTTCCATGCAGGTACCACCAATAATGCTCACGGTGATGTCATCACTAATGGTGGCCGAGTGTTATGTGCGACGGCAATGGGTGATACCGTTCTAGCTGCACAACAACGTGCTTATGCATTAGCACAGCAAATCTCATGGAATGGCATGTTCTATCGTGATGATATTGGCTATCGTGCCATTGCTCGCGAACAATAACCCCTCCACGTCAATCCCAAAAAAACGCGCTCATAAAGCGCGTTTTTTATAACGAATAAATATTGACAGAAGTGAAACAGATCAGTCTTTCAATAAGTTGGGTGCCACCAAACACTGCTGCTGTTGGCGTTGCAGTAACACATCATCAACCACCAATTGCTGTTGTCGTAATTGACCACTGATGGCCATATACCCCTGACCTGATAATTTTTCAGCCGACACTTGAGCAACTACCTCGATCGGTTGTTGCTGCTGACACGGAATAAATTGCTGCTGTTGCCAATGCCCTTGTACCCATGTTTGCTGACGATCAGACAGTTGTTCGACGGTGGCTGCTAATGCTTGTACTTGCTGGCGTAATTTATCAATTTTCTCGTTGGATAACGGAAGGATATTTTGCCCTTGCTGGTAACGCTGAAATACCGCTAAACCATGGCTATCAAATCGCAATTGCAACTGAAATGGAATAAGGCTGCCATCGATACGTTGCTGACCCTGTTGATAGAGCTCAAACAGCTGTCCTGAACGCCAACGGTAGTTAGCTTGATATTGTCCTTGATTTGGAGTGAAAACACGCTCACTGAGCGTTATAGGCTGATCAGGACGAAAGGTATACCAATAAAAATGAGGGCCATCAGTTGCCATTTGAGCAACAGTGACAGTTTTAGGCGTAATTACTGCATTTTCAGCCATGTCGCTTGCCGCACAGCCTGTAAGTAAAAATACAACCGCCAGAGAAAGCGTTAGACGTGTCATAAAAAAAACGCCAGTCGCAAATGCAAACCGGCGCTATTTTCAATTACTTTAACGCGTCTTTAAGTGCCTTGCCCGCTACAAACGCAGGAACGTTAGCAGCAGCAATTTGAATTTCCGCACCTGTTTGAGGGTTACGGCCAGTGCGAGCTGCACGATGATTCACTTTAAATGTACCAAAGCCAATTAGTTGAACCTGGTCGCCATCTTTAAGCGCATCAGTAACGCCTTCAAGAGTAGCTTCCAATGCTAATTTTGCTTGTGCTTTCGACAAATCTGCTTTTTCTGCGATCAGGTCAATCAGTTGGGTCTTGTTCATTAGGTTTCCCTTCTAAGGTTTTGGGCTTAATACCGCCCAACTCTAATTCAAAAGAAGCCTGTGTGGCAAAGGTTTGTCGGCTTTTATCTGTCTAAATGGAGACTCTTTAACCATAAACTGAGCTAAAGTTCACAAAATGTTACTAATAACATTCAAAAAAGAGTTGTTTTTATTTCCACCAGCCCCGATTAATATAGCCGAAATTCGCTGATTAATTGACAGGTTGATATGGTACTGCTTACGATTTACATCTCTGTAGCAATAGGGGTGTCGTTTATTTGTTCCGTTTTAGAAGCGGTTTTATTGAGTATTTCGCCGGGATATATCGGTACTTTACGTCAACAAAACCACCCCGCAGCAGCTAAACTTGCCGCACTCAAAGATAATATAGATCGACCCTTAGCCTCAATCTTAACCCTAAATACTGTGGCCCATACCGTGGGTGCTGCAACCGCAGGTGCGCAAGCAACCGTTGTCTTTGGTAGTGAATGGCTGGGGGTATTCTCTGGTGCACTTACCGTTGGTATTTTATTACTGTCAGAAATCATTCCTAAAACTATTGGTGCAACCTATTGGCGCCAATTAGCACCAACCAGTGCCATTTTATTACGTTGGATGGTGATTGTATTAATGCCACTCGTATGGATATCAGAACAAATCACCCGTCGTTTGGCGCATGGTCACGTCCAACCCAAACTACGAGATGAATTATCAGCCATGGCAATGCTAGCCCACGAATCAGGCGAATTGGGTGCTGGCGAGTCGAAAATCCTCACCAACCTACTGCAATTTAAAGATGTCAGCGTCACCAAGATCATGACCCCGCGTCCGGTATTATTCCGTGTCAATGCTGAGCAAACCATCAACGAATTTTTAACCAAACATAAAAGTAGCCCGTTCTCACGCCCATTAGTGTTCAGCGAGCAAAGCGACAACATTGTCGGGTTTGTGCATCGCTTAGAATTGTTTGCAGAAAGCCAAGCAGGTAAAGGTGGTCAAGAGCTGGGAGCATTAATGCGCCCTCTACCAGTAATAATGAATAATGTCAGTGTACCAAAGGCATTTGAGCGCTTAATGAAAGAGCGTTCACAGTTAATTCTTATCGTTGATGAATACGGCACTGTCCAAGGGCTTGTTACTCTGGAGGATATTTTTGAAAGTTTAGTTGGCGAAGAAATCGTTGATGAAGCCGATAAAAACACCGACATGCAGCAGTTAGCTTATCAACGTTGGGATAAGTGGAAGAAAAAACATAAGATGATTGAAAATAATGATGACGATATTTAAAACACATCATTAATACTAACCACAAAAAAGGGACCATAAACGGTCCCTTTTTATTATTCAGATTTCAGAATAACCACACCGGTTAATCACAATGTATTGATCAGTTATTATCCACACAATAACTATAACCACTCATACGACTGACGATCCAGCCAAGCATCAATACCAATACTGTTGGTAAAACCCAACCAGCATAATAATGATACAGTGGTAAATATACATTTAACGCATTATCAACAGCTGTTGGCATGACCCCTAGAATATGAGCAGCATCAACACAACCAAATACCGCAGCGGTTGCCACCACCGTCAATACCGCTGCTTGAGATAATTGGTGCCGCAGTGGCGCAATCATTAATAACGCAATCGCAATGGGGTGTAATGCCACCACAACAGGTAAGGTCACTTCTAATAACTGTGCTAAACCAACATTCGCAATAAGACCTGATAGCGCCATAATTACCCACACACTTTTAGAGTAAGTGACTTTACTAAAGCTGCGACTATAAAATTCACTGCCTGCCGTTGTCACACCAATCGCGGTAGTCAAACAAGCTAGCACCAATACCGACCCTAAAATGATGGTACCAAAAGCGCCAAAATGTAAGTTAGTAAATGCCGTTAATATTTCACCGCCATTTGCAAAGCCTGTGCCTAAGTCTGCACTGGTCACACCAATATACGCCAATGACAAATACACTAATGCCATCGCTGATGCATACATGATCGCAGCAATAAAAGTATATTTTGCGATAGCTTTAGGACACTTAACCCCCATCCCTTCAATCGCTCTAAAGATAACCCACCCAAAACCAATTGAGCCAAGTGCATCCATGGTCATGTAACCTTGTGTCATTCCCTCAGCCATTGCGCCAGTCGCATACGGTCCAGAAGCAACATGTACTTCACCAGAGGGGTACAACAATGCAACTACCGCCATAATCGTTAAAATAGTCAACAATACTGGTGTTAACCATTTCCCTAAGCTATCAACTAACTTTCCGGGATATAACGAAAATAAAATTGCCGCGAAACAAAACACAATTGAAAATGGAATTAAGCCACTATCACCAATAAATGGCGCCAAACTAAATTGATAAGCAACGGTAATAGTCCGAGGAATAATAAAGGCTGGCCCAATAACAATAAACAGCATCACCCAAAAGCCGGTTGCTAATGGTTTAGGCAACGCAGCGGTTAAATTATCAGAACCACGTACCCAAGCGACAATCACCAATGCTATTGCAGGTAAGCCAACACCTGTTAATAAAAAGCCCGCCATACCGCTAAGAAAATTATCTCCAGCTTGGTAACCTAAATAAGGAGGAAAAATTAAATTTCCCGCGCCTAAATACATGGCGAAAGTCATGAAGCCTAAGGCGGCGATATTACGTGCACTTAACATAGTATTCCTTGGTAATTACTTTGCAGCTTGGAGAAAGCGAGATGGGATGTTACGTAGTAGATCCTGCTAGCTTGCTCACAAGCTGACAGAAAAATAGGTATGGCCTGTCAGCCTTGAATAAGATTCAAAGAGAGCAGGAGGAGCGAAGTCGCCATTGATTTGCAAATAGCAACGATAGTTGGACTGAAGCAAGATATAACAACGGTTACAGTAGAATGTTTCATATTTGCCTCCTTCTAACTAACAGACCACGAATGGCGTAACTGAAGTGCTACGCAATGGTTATGTTATAAACGCCAACGGACTACGATTACAAGAGCCAAAACAAAATAAGTGGAATGGCGTAAACTTTATCCGCCAAGCAGTCACATTCACTGCTTTTAAAGTTTCAAATTAGCATAAACAACTGAAGTGAATTCAACATTTTTTTAACATAAAATATCCATTGCCTAATTATCACATCATAAACACCATTTATTCATTACAATTCAAATAATAATTAACCTAAATTACACTAAAAAAATAACACCAAATAAAAAAAAGAAGCCCATAGGCTTCTTTTTTTATTTAACCATTTAATGGCTAATTATAATTCAATGCCAATATTACTGATTGGCTCATCACGTAACTCCGCACGTAAATCTTTAATCAAATCAATATCACGGCCTTCCGCTTCTTTTAACGCACGGAAAATTTCCCACTGAGTATCCCACTCAGCACATACCGCTTCATTTTGTTTTTGATTGTCGTTAGTGATTTCAATGCCTGTTTGCGCAGATTCTAAATCCGCCACGGTTTCAGCAGATAAAGCACTTAACTTAACGACAGTTTCCAGCATCAGATCACGATCTAACATCGCATGTAAAAGATCCGCAAGTGCTACACAAGCATCAATCGCTGGACGTACAGCATATAGATCGTAATCATTTTCACTTGGTACCATGTCTTCTAACTTTTCAAGCTGACCTTCAAAGTTAATTTTGGCACTTTTAATCGTGAGGATCTCCCACACACTATCTAAGATCACTCGGTAACGTTGGCCATCTGTAAACTGTGTTTCTGCACAGAAAAAGGCATAGTTAGGATACATACGCTCACATAACGACACCATAAAAGTCAGATGTTGCCAAGGTTCTAATTTTTCTAAACGTAACTGGATTGGATTCTTAAGCATGGGATAATCTACAGTAGTGATTTAGATTGAAGTTTACTTGATAAACGAAGGCTACAAAAGGAAAAGCATGATCAAAATTAAGATCGTCTCTCGCCAACAGCAACGTTATGTACAATTGCTGACTAACGCGCAGCTACCTCTGTTGAAAATAACAGAAGATCCGCAACAAGCTACCGTATTGCTTGCTGATCCTCCATTGATAGCCCCCCATTTAGCAAAATATCCACATTTACAATGGCTACAATCCACTTATGCCGGTATTGATACGCTCATTAAACCCGAGATTAGACAAGATTATCAACTCACCAATATTCGCGGGATCTTTGGTCCGTTGATCGCCGAATATATCTTGGGTCACATTCTCAACCACCAGCGTCATCTTCCTCAGTATAAAGCGCAGCAGCTGCGATCACATTGGCAATCACATCCTTATCAATCCATGGTGGGTAAAACCATGGTAATTATCGGTACTGGTACTATAGGTCAACACTTAGCAAAGGTTGGAACAGTACTTGGTTGCCATATTATTGGCATAAACCGCAGTGGTATCGCTGCCAGCGCTAATTTTCAGCAAACCTATGCCATTACCGACTTAAACACCTCTCTGACTCAAGCCGATTATGTCATTTCAATTTTACCCGCAACCGCTGATACCGATGATCTTTTTGATCAAGATAGCTTTAGTCATTGCAAAAATGCGCTATTTTTCAACGTTGGTCGAGGTAATGCTGTTAATGAACAAGCACTAATAATGGCACTTGAGCAACAATATATTGCTCATGCCTTCATTGATGTATTCAAAACAGAACCGCTTATACCAAATCACCCTTTTTGGATCCACCCAAAGATCACCATTACGCCGCACATTGCAGCAGAAAGCTTTCCAGAACAAGTATTTACTATTTTTAAAGCTAACTACTTCCGTTTTCAAAAACAGCAAAAACTTAACTATCTTATTGATTTTAAAAGAGGTTATTAATAGATTAGACCACTAACTATTAATACTATCAGTGGTTCACATTTCACTAACAACAACGATCTTAGTAAGATCCTGCTTAACCTACAGTGACTTTTGAAGCGCCCATAAAATAATGACGAAAAAAAACCACACCGAGATGGCGTGGTTTTTTATCAACCTAGGCTTTAATACACCTTTTACAGCGTATTTCTAAAGCCATGGTTATTGATGGTATGGCTTTGATAGCTCATGTACAGCATCAACAAACACACCCGCATTTTCAGGCGGCACATCAAGATGAATACCATGGCCTAAGTTAAATACGTGACCAGTACCCGAATCACCAAAGCCTTCTAAGATAGTCGCGACTTCTTGGCGAATACGTTCAGGCTGAGCATAAAGAACCGATGGATCCATATTACCCTGAAGGGCAACTTTATCACCAACACGACGTTTAGCATCATGAATATCAATCGTCCAATCTAAGCCAATTGCATCACAACCCGTCGCTGCAATTTGCTCAAGCCACATGCCACCATTTTTAGTAAATAGCGTCACAGGTACACGGCGACCATCATTCTCACGAATTAAACCATCGACAATTTTATGCATGTAACGTAATGAGAATTCATTGTAATCGCGAGGGGTTAATACACCGCCCCATGTATCAAATACCATTACCGCTTGCGCACCCGCTTTGATTTGAGCATTTAAATACTCAATCACACTATCAGCCAATTTATCTAGCAATAAATGTAATGTTTGCGGCTCAGCGTACATCATCTTTTTGATCTTAGTGAAAGCTTTAGAACTACCACCTTCAACCATATATGTCGCTAGTGTCCATGGACTACCAGAGAAACCAATCAATGGCACTTCACCTTGCAAATCATGACGAATTTGGCGTACTGCATTCATCACATATTGCAATTCACCTTCAGGATCAGGAATACCAATGCGTTCAACATCAGCTTTGCAGGTAATTGGGTGACTAAATTTAGGGCCTTCACCAGCTTCAAAATATAATCCCAATCCCATTGCATCAGGAATGGTTAAAATATCAGAAAATAAAATTGCCGCATCCAATGGAAAACGTTTCAAAGGCTGAAGGGTAACTTCACTGGCTAATTCAGCATTTTTACATAGCGACATGAAGTCACCAGCAACACCGCGTGTTGCACGATACTCAGGTAAGTAACGTCCAGCCTGACGCATCATCCATACAGGTGTGCAATCTACAGGCTGCTTTAGTAACGCACGTAGGTAGCGGTCATTCTTTAATTCGCTCATTTGAGACTCCACGGGTTAATTCTGGGTCATATTGTAGCACTCATTAATCTTAACAACCGAGTGCAATTATTTATCCCGCTTTGATTAATGCGTATCGTTTCCATCATTAATCATCAAAGCAGTATCAATAAGTCGTCGTGCAATGGTTCCCAACGGGGCTATTTCAGGTAATTGATCTGCGGTTGCCCATATGGCATCGGTTAATTCTTCATAATCAGGTTTGATCTCGCCACCAGCATAATCTGCAATAAACCCCAACATCAAATTGGATGGAAATGCCCACGGCTGACTATCAAAATAACGAATATTGTTAACCATTATCCCTGTTTCTTCTAGTACTTCACGAGCAACACATTGTTCTGCCGTTTCACCCGGTTCAATAAATCCCGCAATCACAGTATACATACCGGTTTTATGACGAGGATGCTGAGCTAATAATAATTGGTTACCTTTGCGTACAGCGACAATGATACAAGGTGACACTCGAGGATAATGCACGCTATTACAACTTGAGCACTGCATTGCAAGTACGTTGGCGTCTAATTGCAACTTGTGCCCACAATGACAACAAAAACGCTGACTGTGCTGCATATACGCTAATTGTATCGCTCTTCCCGCCAAAGCAAATAACGTACTATCACCCGCCAGTAAGCATCTTAAATTAAAGAAATCATCCTCATCAAAGCCACTTTCTTCAACTAACCAATACACAGGTATTGTATTAAAATACCCCACAATACGTTTAGCTACGGTGCTACAAACAAGCTGCTCACTTGAACATAAAGGCAAACAGCCGTTTTGTAACAATAACTTGCCATTTCTAATCACACACCAATAAGCAATATTCTCATTTTTTAACATTTTTATTACTTTCATCCTTGCAGAAGCATAAATTTACTGGCAATCTAATCTTGAAACGGAATATTTATCCGAAACCATATCTCTTATATCAAGAGCCAGATCGCATAAGCATCGACATTAAGATGCTGATAGATCATGAGGATGTGCTCATGCTTAGTAAATTTGAACAAGTTAAAAAAGAATGGGGCGGCCATAACGATGTTATTGATCAATGGCTAATGATGCGTCAACAACTACTGATCGATTACTGTAAGCTAATTGGTATCACTCCCAATGACGATAATCGTCATCTACCTACCGCGTCCAAATTATGTTTATTTAGTGAAGATCTCGTTGATTATATTTCAGCGGGTCACTTCAAGATTTACGATAACGTAATGGCACGCTGGCATCAAACAGGCTTTTCACCAACAGAAGAAATGTCTGCCCTCTACGCAAAAATTACCTTAACCACCGAACCATTATTAAACTTTAATGATCGCTATGGCGCTATCAATGATAATAATCCATTAAACGCCCTTGATGATGATTTATCACAAGTTGGTGAATTAATGGAATCTCGCTTTGCGCTAGAAGATAAGTTAATTGAATTAATCAGTGATAGCCTTGCTTGTCCTCCTGGTGCTTAACCACCAGCACCGATAGCAATATCACTCATTATTGTGGCAGTGACCTTACTGCCATCTATTTCTCATGTTTAATAAAATCTACCACATCGTACTTCAACGATCCTTTGCCCTACTTTCTGACTCACCCCAGACTAAACCTTAAATCGCAGCCAATAAAAAAGGCACCCCGAAGGATGCCTTTTATAGTCAGTCACGATAAGAATTAATTCTCGTCGTTAAGACCTGCATTCAATAGTGCCGCTAAGTCTTGAGAGGCTTGCTCTGCATCAACTTGTGGTGCTACTGGCTCCAGTTCAACATTACGTTGATTCTGACGACGTTGGTGGTAAGAGAAACCAGTACCCGCAGGGATCAAACGACCCACGATTACGTTTTCTTTCAGACCACGAAGCTCATCACGCTTACCAGAAACAGCTGCTTCTGTTAGTACGCGCGTAGTTTCCTGGAACGATGCTGCTGAGATGAATGACTCAGTCGCAAGCGATGCTTTAGTGATACCAAGTAAGTCACGAGAGAAGCTTACTAGTGTCTTACCTTCAGCTTCTAGCTGACGGTTAGCAATCGTTACGCGAGAGAATTCAACTTGCTCGCCTTCTAGGAAATCAGAGTCACCAGCAACAGTGATAGTTACCTTACGTAGCATTTGACGAATGATAGTCTCAATGTGCTTATCATTAATCTTAACGCCTTGTAGACGGTAAACTTCCTGAACTTCGTTAACGATGTATTCTGCTACTGCGTGAACACCACGTAGACGTAGAATATCGTGCGGAGTTTCTGGACCATCGGCAATTACGTCACCCTTCTCAACTTTTTCACCTTCGAAAACGTTAAGTTGGCGATGCTTCAGGATCATCTCTTCGTACGGTTGACCTTCACTTGGAGTGATGATCAAGCGACGCTTACCTTTAGTTTCTTTACCGAATGATACAGCACCGGTAATTTCTGCCAAGATAGCTGGTTCTTTAGGCTTACGAGCTTCAAACAAGTCAGCAACGCGTGGTAGACCACCCGTGATATCCTTGTTACCGCCAGATTTTTGCGGAATACGTGATAACGTATCACCGATGCCAACCATAGCGCCATCGTCAAGCTGAACAATCGCCTTACCAGGTAGGAAGTATTGAGCTGGCATATCAGTACCAGGGATCATTACATCGTTACCATCTACATCAACAAGTTTGATAGCTGGACGCATATCTTTACCTGCAGCTGGGCGTGCTGCTGCATCAGTTACTTCGCTTGAAGATAGACCTGTTAGATCATCTGTTTGACGAGAAACTGTTACGCCATCAATCATATCAACGAACTGGATGCGACCAGCCACTTCAGTGATGATTGGCATGGTGTGAGCTTCCCAGTTTGCTACTGTTTCACCAGCAACAACCTCGGCGCCATCACCTTTAGTTAGCAACGTACCGTAAGACAGTTTGTAGTTCTCTTTCGTACGACCAAGCTTATCAATGATGCTTAGCTCAGATGCACGAGAAGTAATTACAAGCTTACCAGCGTTGTTAGTTACGAACTTCGCATTGTGCAGTTTCATAGAACCGGTAGTTTTCACTACGATCTTATTATCTGCAGCTGCTGCTGATGCCGCACCACCGATGTGGAACGTACGCATTGTTAGCTGTGTACCTGGTTCACCGATAGACTGCGCAGCAACAACACCTACTGCTTCACCTGAGTTGATCAGGTGACCACGAGCAAGGTCACGACCGTAACAGAACTTACAACAACCGAAGTCGTTTTCACACGTTACAACAGAACGTACTTTAACTTGGTCAACAGAGTTTGCTTCTAGAATCTCACACCACTTCTCATCAAGAAGTGTGTTACGTGGTGCTAGAACTTCTTCTGTACCAGGAATAAAGACATCTTCAGCAACAACACGGCCAAGAACACGATCACCTAGTTGTTCCTTAACATCACCACCCTCGATAAGAGGCATCATGGTGATACCAGCGTGAGTACCACAGTCATCTGCTGTGATTACCACGTCTTGTGCAACGTCTACTAGACGACGCGTTAGGTAACCTGAGTTCGCAGTCTTAAGTGCGGTATCCGCAAGACCCTTACGAGCACCGTGTGTAGAGATAAAGTACTGGAGTACGTTTAGACCTTCACGGAAGTTCGCAGTGATCGGCGTTTCGATGATTGAGCCATCCGGCTTAGCCATCAGACCACGCATACCCGCTAACTGACGAATCTGTGCAGCAGAACCACGCGCACCAGAATCGGCCATCATGTATACGCTGTTGAACGATTTCTGTTGTTCTTCAACGCCGTCACGGTTAATAACGGTATCAAAAGACAAGTTATCCATCATCGCTTTAGCAACTTGTTCGTTGGCTGTAGCCCAGATATCGATAACTTTGTTGTAACGTTCACCAGCAGTCACAAGACCTGACTGGAACTGCTCTTGAATTTCTGCAACTTCTGCTTCAGCTTCAGCGATTTTAGTGTACTTAGCCGCAGGTACAACCATATCGTCGATACCAACAGACACACCTGAAAGTGCCGCGTAAGCAAAACCTGTGTACATAATTTGGTCAGCAAAGATAACAGTATCTTTCATGCCCAACTTACGGTAACAAGTGTTAAGAAGCTTAGAAATTTGCTTCTTACCAAGTGCTTCAGTGTTAACAAGACTAAATGGCAAACCTTTAGGAACGATAGGCCATAGCATTGCACGACCAACAGTAGTATCAACTAAGCCAGTATTCTCGACAAAGTTACCCTGCTCATCTTTCACAAATTCAGTGATACGCACTTTAACGCGAGCGTGAAGCTCTGCCGTCTTAGTACGGTATGCTTTCTCAGCTTCTGCTGGTCCAGCAAGGTACATGCCTTCACCTTTCGCGTTGATACGATCACGCGTCATGTAGTAAAGACCCAATACAACGTCCTGAGAAGGTACGATGATCGGATCACCAGATGCTGGTGAAAGGATGTTGTTGGTAGACATCATTAGAGCACGTGCTTCAAGCTGTGCTTCAAGAGTCAATGGCAAGTGAACCGCCATCTGGTCACCATCGAAGTCGGCGTTGTATGCCGCACAAACTAGTGGGTGAAGCTGAATCGCTTTACCTTCGATTAGTGTTGGTTCAAATGCCTGAATACCTAGACGGTGCAATGTTGGTGCACGGTTAAGCATTACTGGGTGCTCACGAATAACTTCGTCTAGGATATCCCAAACGATCGCTTCTTCGCGCTCAACCATCTTCTTAGCAGCTTTGATAGTAGTCGCAAGACCACGTGCTTCTAGCTTGCCATAGATGAATGGCTTAAATAGCTCAAGTGCCATCTTCTTAGGAAGACCACACTGATGCAAACGTAAGTATGGACCTACGGTGATAACAGAACGACCAGAGTAGTCAACACGCTTACCTAGCAAGTTCTGACGGAAACGACCTTGCTTACCTTTGATCATGTCAGCCAAAGATTTTAGAGGACGCTTGTTAGAGCCTGTGATAGCGCGGCCACGACGACCGTTATCTAGTAATGCATCAACAGATTCCTGCAACATACGCTTTTCGTTACGTACGATGATATCAGGAGCAGCCAGGTCAAGTAGACGCTTCAGACGGTTGTTACGGTTGATTACACGACGGTAAAGATCGTTAAGATCTGAAGTCGCGAAACGGCCGCCGTCTAGTGGTACCAACGGACGAAGATCCGGCGGTAATACTGGCAGTACAGACAGGATCATCCACTCAGGGTTGTTTCCAGACTGTAGGAATGCTTCAACCAATTTAAGACGCTTGGTTAATTTCTTACGTTTAGTTTCAGAGTTAGTTTCTTCTAGCTCTTCACGCATATTTTCGATTTCAGCATTTAGGTCCATATTGCCTAAAAGTGCTTTAACCGCTTCTGCGCCCATCTTCGCGTCGAACTCGTCGCCCCACTCTTCAAGTGCATCCAAGTACTGCTCTTCAGAAAGCAGCTGGCTACGCTCAAGGTTGGTCATACCAGGTTCGATAACTACGTATGATTCAAAGTAAAGTACACGTTCGATATCACGTAGAGGCATGTCCATTAACAAACCGATACGAGATGGTAGTGACTTTAAGAACCAGATGTGGGCAACAGGTGAAGCAAGCTCAATGTGACCCATACGCTCACGGCGTACTTTAGTCTGAGTAACTTCAACACCACATTTTTCACAAATCACACCACGGTGCTTCAAGCGCTTGTACTTGCCACAAAGACACTCGTAGTCTTTTACCGGGCCAAAGATACGTGCACAGAAAAGACCGTCACGCTCAGGCTTGAAGGTACGATAGTTGATTGTTTCTGGCTTTTTAACTTCACCAAAAGACCATGAACGAATCATGTCAGGTGAAGCTAGACCGATTTTGATAGCATCAAATTCTTCGGTCTTATGTTGTGCTTTCAGAAACTTAAGTAAGTCTTTCACATTCGGCTCCTGTGAGGAGTTGACCCATAAAGGCGCCAGGACTACTGGCGCCTTCATATTTATACCGGAGTAACTAATAAGTATAGGTGACTAACCCAGTCTTATTCGTCTTCCAGCTCGATGTTGATACCCAACGAGCGGATTTCTTTCAACAATACGTTGAATGATTCCGGCATACCAGGTTCCATACGATGATCACCGTCAACGATGTTTTTATACATCTTCGTACGGCCGTTAACGTCATCTGACTTAACGGTTAGCATTTCTTGAAGGGTGTACGCTGCGCCATATGCTTCAAGCGCCCATACTTCCATCTCACCGAAACGCTGACCACCGAACTGAGCTTTACCACCCAGCGGCTGCTGAGTAACAAGGCTATAAGAACCGGTAGAACGGGCGTGCATCTTGTCATCAACCAAGTGGTTCAGTTTAAGCATGTACATGTAACCAACAGTTACAGGACGCTCAAATGCATCACCAGTACGGCCATCAAACAACTTCAGCTGGCCAGACGTTGGAAGATCACCAAGTTGTAACAGCTCTTTGATAGATGATTCTGGACAACCATCAAATACAGGCGTTGCAATTGGTAGACCTTTACGAAGGTTTTGTACCAAAGTACGTACTTCGTCGTCTGATAGTTCAGCAATGTCGACTTTCTGGCGAGTATCACCAAGATTGTAAACACGTTGTAGGAAGTTACGGAACTTATGTAACTCCTGCTGTTCTTTCAGCATATCGTTAAGCTTGTCACCGATACCTTTCGCCGCAAGACCTAAGTGAGTCTCGAGGATCTGACCGATGTTCATACGTGACGGTACACCCAATGGGTTTAGTACGATATCAACAGTCTGACCTTTTTCATCGTATGGCATGTCTTCAACAGGGTTGATCTTAGAGATTACACCCTTGTTACCGTGACGACCTGCCATCTTATCACCAGGTTGGATGCGACGACGAACAGCTAGGTATACTTTAACAATCTTAAGTACGCCAGGTGCTAGATCATCACCCTGAGTGATTTTACGACGTTTAGTTTCAAACTTCTTATCGAACTCAGCTTTCAGTTCATCATACTGTTCTGCAAGCTGTTCCAATTGGTTTTGTAAAGCTTCATCGTCAAGCGTTTGTGCAAACAATGTATCGCGGTTCATTGAAGAAATCTTATCTTCGCCGTAACCTGCAGATAGTAGAAGCGTACGTACACGAGCAAGAAGACCACCCTCAAGGATCTGGAATTCTTCTGTAATATCTTTCTTCGCTTCTTTCAGCTGCATCTCTTCAATTTCAAGAGCACGCTTGTCTTTCTCAACGCCATCGCGAGTAAATACTTGTACGTCAATGATCGTACCAGTAACACTACCAGGAACACGTAGAGATGAATCTTTAACGTCAGAAGCTTTCTCACCAAAGATAGCTCGTAGAAGCTTCTCTTCAGGCGTCAGTTGCGTTTCACCTTTAGGGGTTACTTTACCAACTAGGATGTCGCCACCCTTCACTTCTGCACCGATGTAAACGATACCTGATTCGTCCAACTTAGAAAGCGCTGCTTCACCCACGTTAGGGATATCGGCAGTGATTTCCTCAGAACCCAACTTCGTATCACGCGCCACACAAGAAAGCTCTTGAATGTGGATTGTGGTGAAACGATCTTCCTGAACTACACGCTCAGAAACTAAGATGGAGTCTTCGAAGTTGTAACCGTTCCAAGGCATGAACGCGATACGCATGTTTTGACCAAGCGCTAGCTCACCAAGGTCTGTTGAAGGACCATCAGCAAGAACATCACCACGTGCTACTGGCTCGCCAGGCAGTACAGTTGGACGCTGGTTAATACATGTGTTCTGGTTAGAACGGGTGTACTTAGTTAAGTTGTAGATATCGATACCGGCTTCGCCAGGAATCAATTCGTCTTCGTTAACTTTGATAACGATACGAGAAGCATCTACAGACTGAACTTGGCCGCCACGTTTAGCAACAGCAGTTACACCAGAGTCAACACCGATCTGACGCTCAATACCAGTACCCACTAACGGCTTATCAGCACGAATAGTAGGAACTGCCTGACGTTGCATGTTCGCACCCATAAGGGCACGGTTAGCATCATCGTGTTCTAGGAACGGGATTAGAGATGCCGCCACAGATACAACTTGGTTAGTTGCAACGTCCATATATTGAACATGGTCGCGTGGGTGCAAACCTGAATCGCCTTTCTGACGAGCAGTAATTAATTCATCAGTAAAAGAACCATCTTCGTTAAGCGCAGCATTTGCCTGTGCAATAACGTATAGACCTTCTTCAATTGCTGATAGGTATTCGATGTGATCCGAAACTTTTCCATCTACAACTTTACGGTAAGGTGTTTCCAAGAAACCGTAAGAGTTACAACGCGCAAATACAGATAGCGAGTTGATTAGACCGATGTTTGGACCTTCAGGAGTTTCGATAGGACATAGACGACCGTAGTGAGTCGCGTGTACGTCTCGAACCTCAAAACCAGCACGTTCACGAGTCAGACCACCTGGACCAAGCGCCGAGATACGACGTTTGTGAGTAACTTCTGACAACGGGTTGTTCTGGTCCATAAACTGTGACAATTGAGAAGAGCCAAAGAACTCTTTCACTGCCGCAGAAATAGGCTTCGCGTTGATTAAGTCTTGAGGCATGATTGCATCAAGATCGCCTAAACTTAGACGCTCTTTAACAGCACGCTCAACACGAACTAGACCTACACGGAATTGGTTTTCAGCCATTTCGCCCACAGAGCGAATACGACGGTTACCAAGGTGGTCGATATCATCAACCTCGCCTTTGCCGTTACGGATATCGATCAACTTCTTCATCACTTCAATGATGTCGTCGTTGCTAAGGATACCAGGACCAGTTATTTCTTCACGAAGAAGAGAACTGTTGAACTTCATACGACCAACAGCAGAAAGATCGTAACGATCTTCAGAGAAGAACAAGCTTTCAAATAATTGATCAGCTGCTTCACGTGTTGGCGGCTCGCCAGGGCGCATCATACGGTAGATTTCTACCAATGCACTTAGACGATCAGTACTGTTATCAACACGTAGTGTTTCTGACATGTACGGACCATGGTCTAAATCGTTCGTAAACAGAACTTCAATAGACTTATGACTCGCCTGAGATAGAAGTGCTAATGCTTCCAAGCTTAATTCTTGGTTAGCCGTAACAATCAGTTCGCCAGTTTCTTCGTTGATGTAATCACGTGCAGCGATTTTGCCAACGATATATTCAACAGGTACTTCGATACTATCAATGCCATCTTTCGCCAATTGACGAATATGACGAGCAGTGATACGACGACCTTGCTCTACGTAAACAGTACCGTTCGCTTCGATATCAAAGCTTGCAGTTTCGCCACGTAGACGCTCAGGTACTAACTCCATAACTAGAGACTTACCGCGTACTTCGAAATTAATCTTATCGAAGAACATGTCAAGAATCTGTTCAGTTGTGTAGTTAAGTGCGCGAAGGATAATAGACGCAGGTAATTTACGACGACGGTCGATACGTACGAAAAGATTATCCTTAGGATCAAACTCGAAATCCAACCATGAACCACGGTAAGGGATAACACGAGCGTTATATAACACTTTACCTGAGGAGTGGGTTTTACCCTTATCGCTGTCAAAGAATACACCAGGACTACGGTGCAGCTGAGATACGATAACCCTCTCGGTACCGTTAATAACGAATGTACCGTTATCTGTCATGAGCGGAATTTCGCCCATGTAAACTTCTTGTTCTTTAATGTCTTTTACGGTGCCAGCCGGCGCATCTCGATCATACATGACCAGACGTAGCTTCACGCGTAGTGGAGCAGAATAAGTTACGCCACGAATTTGACATTCTTTGACATCGAAGACCGGCTCACCGAGACGATAGCTAACGTATTGCAGCTCGGAATTGCCATTATAGCTCTGGATAGGAAAAACAGAGCGAAAGGCAGCTTCTAGACCGTAATGCCCTTCTGGATCCTGCTCGATAAATTTTTGGAAAGAATCAAGCTGGATCGATAGCAAGTATGGTGCATCCAACACTTGTGGACGCTTACCAAAATCCTTACGGATACGCTTTTTCTCGGTATAAGAGTAAACCATAGGTTCCTCAGATCGCTGATAAGTGATCCAAACTACCCCATATCACATGCGGGGGTAGTGACTAATCGTTGTTTTTTATAGTAGGAATATTCTAATGAAACTAGAATATTTTTTACGCAGACAGTGGATACAAAACAAGGTAAAAATACCACCGGTCTATAGCGCAAAAAGGCCGGTGGCATTTTTGCCACCAGCCAATAGCCATAAAAGGCTATGAAATCAAATAATAATTATTTAACTTCAACAGAAGCACCAGCTTCTTCTAATTGAGCTTTAAGAGCTTCAGCTTCAGCTTTATCTACGCCTTCTTTAACAGCAGCAGGAGCGCCGTCAACTACAGCTTTAGCTTCTTTAAGGCCAAGACCAGTTGCGCCACGTACAGCTTTGATAACTTGTACTTTGTTAGCGCCAGCAGCTGTTAGGATTACGTCAAATTCAGTTTGCTCTTCAGCTGCGTCTGCAGCTGCGCCGCCTGCAACTACTGCAGCAGCAGCAGAAACACCGAATTTTTCTTCCATAGCTTCAATAAGCTCAACAACTTGCATTACAGACATTTCTGCAACTGCGTCTAGGATTTGCTCGTTAGTGATAGACATAACAATTCTCTTTTAAAGTCAACAATAAGTATAAATAGTAATCAGATAAAACGCGGCAATTAAGCTGCAGCTTCTTCTTTCTGATCACGTACAGCCGCGATAGTACGTACAAGTTTACCAGCAGACGCTTCTTTCATGCACATCATTAGGCGTGCGATAGCTTCGTCGTAAGTTGGTAGAGTTGCTAGTACATCAGCGTTGGCAATAGCGCCTTCGAATGCAGCAGCTTTGATCTCGAAGCTTTTATTCTCTTTAGCGAAGTCTTTGAAAAGACGCGCTGCAGCACCTGGGTGCTCATTAGAGAAGCCGATTAGTGAAGGACCAACAAAAACGTCTTGTAGACATTCGAAGTTAGTACCTTCAACTGCACGACGTGCTAATGTGTTACGAACAACTCTTAGGTAAACACCAGCTTCACGAGCTTGTTTACGTAGAGTTGTCATTGCACACACACTAACACCGCGAGAGTCAGCAACAACTGCAGACAGGGCACCATTGGCAGCTTCGTTGACTTCAGCAACAATTGCTTTTTTGTCTTGAAGATTTAATGCCATTGGATTTGCTCCTGGATAATTTCTGGGTAACCCCAGTATTTACACCACTCACTGCCGGTTGACAGGAGAGTTTTACGGCGCAGATCCAAAAAAGACTTACATCAATCATGTTCTGGCACCGTCTACGTAGGTAAATTAAGTTCCGAAAAACACCTACGGTCTTTGACGGAGGTTAATTGAAAACAATCAACCTCAGCCACGAATTCGGAAACGACAAATTATACACTAACTTATCGCTTCTGCAAATTAGTTTACGCTACGCTAGCTTTCAGAGAATTCTGATCTAACGCTACACCTGCACCCATAGTGGTAGAGATGCTTACTTTCTTAATGAAAGTACCTTTCGCTGAAGACGGCTTAGCGCGCTTCAGTGCAACTAAAAGAGCTTCTAAGTTCTCTTGTAGTTGAGCGGCATCAAAGTTCACCTTACCGATAGTAGTGTGAATGATACCATTTTTGTCGTTACGGTAACGAACCTGACCAGCTTTAGCATTTTTAACTGCTTCAGCAACATTAGGAGTTACAGTACCAACTTTAGGGTTTGGCATAAGACCACGAGGACCAAGAATGGTACCAAGTTGACCTACAACGCGCATTGCATCAGGAGATGCGATAACCACGTCAAAGTTCATTTCGCCTTTCTTAACAAGAGCAGCTAGATCTTCCATACCTACAAGCTCAGCGCCAGCTTCTTTAGCAGCTTCAGCGTTTGCGCCTTGTGTAAATACAGCAACACGGATGTCACGGCCAGTACCGTTAGGTAGTACAGTTGCACCACGAACGTTTTGGTCTGATTTACGTGCATCGATGCCAAGGTTAACAGCAACGTCAACACTTTCAACGAATTTAGCAGTAGCTAGTTCTTTAAGAAGAGCAACAGCCTCGGTGATGTCGTATTCACGAGTAGCATCTACTTTGTCGCGGATAACGCGCATGCGCTTAGTCAGTTTAGCCATTATCTTAACCCTCTACCACTAGGCCCATTGAGCGAGCAGTACCAGCAATTGAACGCTTCATAGCTTCAATGTCAGCACCAGTCATGTCTGCAGCTTTAGTCTCAGCGATCTCTTGGATCTGAGCGTCAGTTACAGTACCCACTTTGTCAGTGTTCGGACGGCCAGAACCAGACTTAAGACCAGCAGCTTTAAGCAGAAGAACTGCAGCAGGTGGTGTCTTAGTGATGAACGTGAAAGAACGGTCACTGTAAACAGTGATAACAACTGGAGTCGGAAGACCTTTCTCTACTGAGTCAGTCTTAGCGTTAAACGCCTTACAGAATTCCATGATGTTCACACCATGTTGACCAAGAGCTGGACCAACTGGTGGACTTGGATTCGCTGCACCAGCTGCAACTTGCAGCTTAATGTAAGCTTCTACTTTTTTAGCCATTGCTATATACCTAATTTTGGGTTCAAACGTCTATTTTAAACAAATAGACTCCCCGTCTAACGAAAGGGCGCGAAATTATAGCCTAATTCCACGCCCCTGACAATACGAGTTGAACAGAATTTGATCAGTTCTTTTCGATTTGACCGAACTCTAGTTCTACTGGTGTTGCACGACCGAAAATTGATACAGAAACCTTAACACGGCTCTTATCATAGTCAACTGATTCAATCGTACCATTAAAATCAGCAAATGGACCATCTGTAACACGTACCACTTCACCAGGCTCAAATACTGTTTTATGTACTGGAGACTCACTAGCTTGCTGTAAACGATTTAAGATCGCATCTGCTTCTTTATCAGAAATTGGAGCTGGACGATCAGAAGTACCACCAATGAACCCCATTACACGAGGAATACTACGTACAAGGTGCCATGTTTCATCGTTCATCACCATTTGTACAAGTACATAGCCAGGGAAGAACTTGCGTTCACTCTTACGGCGTTGGCCGGCACGCATTTCTACCACTTCTTCCGTCGGTACTAAAACCTCGTCAAAGTGCTCTTCCATACCATGAATTTTGATATGTTCACGTAGTGATTGCGCTACACGGCCTTCAAAACCTGAAAAAGCCTGTACTACATACCAACGTTTCTTTGGAGCTTCGATCATGAATTTTTACCTCACGCGCCAGTAACTAGGCGCACTAAACGGACCATAATGCCATCAATCCCCCAAAGGGCTAATGCCATTACGACAGTGACTGCTAGAACAATAAAGGTTGTCTGCGTAGCTTCCTGACGAGTAGGCCACACTACTTTGCGGACTTCCATGCGTGACTCACGTGCAAACGTAATCACGGATTTACCTTTAGCTGTTAATGCGGCAACAATACCAGCAATAACCACAAGGGCTACAACTGCAGAAGAGCGCAGAACAACAGAAACATCACTGTATAGGTAATTACCAACCACAGCAGCAGCTAGCAAAGCAAAAACCACGACCCATTTAAGGCCATCCATTTTGCTTTCGCTTTCTTGGTTTTCGGCATTTGCTTTCATACAACCAACCTGTAACTAGTCTTAATCATCTAGACGAAAATAACCCCGCAAGGGCGAGGTCAGGATGAAGAAAAAGGTCTAAACCTTTAATAACATTATTAAAAACTTCATCTTTACGAAATTTCATTTCCACACAGCGAACAAAAAACACGCAGTTTCAAGTTAAAGTGTAGAAAAAGGGCATCAAATGATGCCCTTTTTAGTGCTCTGTCGTCAAATTTAATTCAACGATATTAGCGTAATTTATGCAACGATAGTTGCAACAACACCAGCACCAACTGTACGACCACCTTCACGGATAGCAAAACGTAGACCTTCATCCATCGCGATAGGTGCGATTAGAGTAACAGTCATAGAGATGTTATCACCAGGCATTACCATTTCAACGCCTTCTGGTAACTCGATAGTACCAGTTACGTCAGTTGTACGGAAGTAGAACTGTGGACGGTAACCTTTGAAGAAAGGAGTGTGACGACCACCTTCATCTTTAGAAAGCACATAGATTTCTGAAGTGAAAGTTGTGTGTGGAGTGATTGAACCTGGCTTAGCAAGAACTTGACCACGTTGAACGTCATCACGCTTAGTACCACGTAGAAGAACACCAACGTTCTCACCAGCACGGCCTTCGTCAAGAAGCTTACGGAACATCTCAACACCAGTACAAGTAGTTGTAATAGTGTCTACGATACCGATGATAGCAACTTCGTCACCAACACGTACGATACCTTGCTCAATACGACCAGTTACAACAGTACCACGGCCTTGGATTGAGAAAACATCTTCGATTGGAAGGATGAATGGTAGATCGATAGCACGCTCTGGCTCTGGAATGTAAGTATCTAGAGCTTCAGCTAGTTCAACAATCTTAGCTTCCCACTCAGCTTCGCCGTTTAGCGCGCCTAGTGCAGAACCCATGATTACTGGGCAATCATCACCTGGGAAATCGTACTCAGAAAGAAGTTCACGAACTTCCATCTCTACTAGTTCAAGTAGTTCTTCATCATCAACCATGTCACACTTGTTCATGAATACGATGATGTAAGGAATACCAACTTGACGACCAAGTAGGATGTGCTCACGTGTTTGAGGCATAGGACCGTCAGTTGCAGCAACAACTAGGATACCACCATCCATTTGAGCAGCACCAGTGATCATGTTTTTAACATAATCGGCGTGTCCAGGACAGTCTACGTGTGCGTAGTGACGAGTAGGAGTATCGTATTCTACGTGAGAAGTAGAGATAGTGATACCGCGCTCGCGCTCTTCAGGAGCGTTATCGATAGATGCGAAGTCTTTAGCAACACCACCGTACACTTTTGCAAGTGTAGTACAGATAGCAGCTGTTAGAGTTGTTTTACCGTGGTCAACGTGACCGATTGTACCAACGTTAACATGCGGTTTTAGACGTTCAAATTTTTCTTTAGACACAATTGTGTTCCTTCCTAGTTAAGATACGCCCCCTACTAGGTCGGGGACGGCTCTGAAGTTTGTATTTTATGCGTCAATAGCCATTGACGCAATAATGAAATTAAATACGTTCAGCAATAATTTTATCAGTAACGTTCTTTGGCATTTCAGCGTACTCGCTAAACTCCATAGAATAAGACGCGCGGCCTTGTGTTGCCGATCTTAAATCAGTTGCATATCCAAACATTGCTGATAGTGGAACTTGCGCACGAATAATTTTAATACCCGCGTTGCCTTCTTCCATACCTTCGATCATGCCGCGGCGACGGTTAAGATCACCAACAACATCACCCATCCAATCTTCTGGCGTAGTAATTTCAACTTTCATCATCGGTTCAAGCAATACTGGAGTTGCATCAAGTGCACCTTGTCGTAATGCCATTGAACCTGCGATTTTAAATGCAATTTCGCTTGAATCAGTGTCGTGGTAAGAGCCATCAACTAATGTCGCTTTGACATCAATCATCGGGTAGCCTGCTAGCACGCCACTCTTCATTTGCTCTTCAATACCTGTAGCAACCGCACTAATGTATTCTTTAGGTACACTGCCACCGACAATTTCATCTACGAAGACAAAACCTTCACCCGGTTCTGATGGTTCAAGATTCAGCCATACATGACCATATTGGCCACGACCGCCAGTTTCACCAGCTTGACGAATGAATTTACCTTCAACTTTAGTATTACCACGAATAGTTTCACGGTAAGCAACTTGGGGTTTACCCACGTTACAGTTGACGTTAAATTCGCGCTTCATACGATCAACGATGATATCTAGGTGAAGCTCACCCATGCCAGAAATTAGAATCTGACCTGATTCAACGTCGGTCTCAACGCGGAAAGATGGATCTTCTGCTGCTAGCTTGTCTAGCGCGATTGTCATCTTATCTTGATCAGCTACAGAACGTGGTTCAACCACAATCTGAATAACCGGTTCGGGGAATTCCATACGCTCAAGAATCACTTTATGATTTTGATCACACAGAGTATCGCCTGTTGTTGCAAATTTAAGACCAATGGCCGCCGCAATATCACCAGCGCGCACTTCTTTGATCTCTTCGCGTTTATTAGCATGCATCTGAACGATACGGCCTAAACGCTCGCGTTTTTCTTTAATGGTGTTATAAACAGTATCACCTGAATTAACAACACCTGAGTATACGCGCATGAAAGTCAATGTACCTACGAACGGGTCGGTTGCGATTTTGAACGCTAGTGCTGAGAATGGTTCGTCATCACTTGAATGACGCTCAACAGGGTTACCGTGTTCGTCTTCACCAGTAATTGCTTTTACTTCAGTTGGTGAAGGTAGAAAATCAACAACGGCATCTAGTACGGCTTGAACACCTTTGTTCTTAAATGCAGAACCACAAGTTGCCAGTACGATTTCGTTGTTTAGGGTACGTTGACGCAGACCCGCTTTAATTTCAGCTTCAGTCAGTTCACCTTCTTCAAGGTATTTATCCATTAGTTCATCATTAGCTTCTGCTGCTGATTCAACTAAGTTCATGCGCCACTCTTCTGCTAACTCTTGCATGTCAGCAGGAATATCTTCATAGGTAAAACTGGTGCCTTGATCAACATCAGACCAATTAATGGCCTTCATTTTGATCAGGTCAATTACACCTTTAAATTCATCTTCAGTACCAATATTTAATTGCAGTGGTACTGGTGTAGCTCCAAGACGGTGTTTGATCTGCTCGATAACGCGGAAGAAATCTGCGCCCGTGCGATCCATCTTGTTGATAAAAACAATACGAGGAACTTCATATCGATCGGCTTGACGCCATACAGTCTCAGACTGAGGCTCTACACCTGAAGCACCACAGAACACAACAACAGCACCATCAAGTACGCGCAGTGATCGTTCAACTTCAATGGTGAAGTCTACGTGCCCTGGAGTATCAATAATGTTGATTCGGTGCTCGTCGAACTGCTTGTCCATACCGCGCCAAAAGGTGGTCGTAGCAGCAGAGGTGATAGTGATACCACGTTCTTGCTCCTGCTCCATCCAATCCATAGTAGCAGCGCCGTCGTGTACTTCACCAATCTTATGAGATAGACCTGTATAAAACAGGATGCGCTCGGTAGTGGTTGTTTTACCGGCGTCAACGTGAGCACAGATACCGATATTACGGTAGCGCTCGATAGGCGTTTTGCGAGCCACGGCTGTATCCTCTTACTAAGGTGAACCTTAGAAAATGGTTTAGGCACAGCAGGAAAACCTGCTGTGCCCAAGCGGTATTACCAGCTATATTACCAGCGGTAATGTGCGAACGCTTTGTTCGCATCTGCCATACGGTGAACGTCTTCACGTTTCTTAACAGCAGAACCTTTGTTGTCAGCTGCATCTAGCATTTCGCCTGCAAGACGCTGAGCCATAGATTTTTCACCACGCTTACGCGCAGCTTCAACTAACCAACGCATAGCTAGTGCATTACGACGTACTGGACGTACTTCTACAGGCACCTGGTAAGTTGAACCACCCACACGGCGAGATTTAACTTCTACCGCTGGACGTACATTTTCAAGAGCTTTTTCGAATACAGATAAGTGTTCTTCACCAGAACGCTCAGCCATAGTTTCTAGTGCAGAGTAAACAATTTTTTCTGCAGTAGATTTCTTTCCGTCAACCATTAGGATGTTAACGAATTTTGCCAGCAATTCTGATTTGAATTTAGGATCTGGAAGGATCTTACGCTGACCGATTACGCGACGACGTGGCATGGATTATCTCCGTTGTCTTCTTCAGGTTATCCAAAACTTTTCAGTTTCTTCAAAATTAAATAATTTTAGTGTTTGGCCTTACTTAACGGAATCCATTAAGACTTAGGACGCTTCACACCGTACTTAGAACGACCTTGTTTACGGTCATTAACGCCTGCACAGTCAAGTGCACCACGAACAGTGTGGTAACGAACACCCGGTAAGTCTTTAACACGACCACCGCGGATAAGAACAACTGAGTGCTCCTGAAGGTTGTGACCTTCACCGCCGATGTATGATGTTACTTCAAAACCGTTTGTTAGACGAACACGACAAACTTTACGTAATGCTGAGTTCGGTTTTTTAGGTGTAGTAGTGTAAACACGAGTACATACACCACGTTTCTGTGGGCACGCTTCTAGTGCTGGCACGTTGCTTTTTACAACTTGCTTAGCACGTGGCTTACGTACCAACTGGTTAATAGTTGCCATTAAATAGCTCCTGATTGTTACTTTCGTAAGGTGAAAAATCTGCCTCCCAACAACAGGAGGACGCGAAATTTTAGGCATCGCACCTAAAGGTGTCAAGATCTAACCAACGATCAATTAAGTGATCATTTCTTAAACAATCACTTTTTTGTCCATATATTGTTACTAATAATGGCTTGTTACGCCCATTTCATGTGCTTATCATGCCTTTCAGTGAGCGTAACAAACCCTTTGTAATCAATAACATCTAGATCTTTATCACATTTATCTTGCAAACCGCGCGCAATAATATCGGCTTCTAGTAAATAAATTTTTACGCCAATATTTTTTATTAAATCAAAGTAAATATTTTCGCTCAAGGCGACAATTACAGCGTCTTCGAGCAATAAGATCTCATCACCAGCGCAAATAAACTGTAAACATTGTGCCAATGAGTGGCTCTGAAATGGTGATCGGGTCACAGTATGTAACATCGGCACCTCAAAATGTGAGAATTTGGTGGCAACAATGCAATCTTGTCACCAGCTCAGAATGGGGACAGGTATTTACGTCAATTAATAAATCATCGACGCTTAATCCGCGTTCAATTAATGACTGCTGACAAACATAAATATTTTCGATATCGTACAGAGGCAGCATTTTAAAAGTCGCGATATAATTACGACTTAAAATAGCATCTGGCTGCTGATGCTTAACCAGTTGTAATACCCCATCACCAATAAAAAACACGTCTAATGCTTCAGTGTAAGCTGAAGCCGCCAATAACGCATCTAAACCTTCACGACCACAACTACTGCCATGAGGTGGCTGACGAAAAACAAAGCCTAAGTTATTCACTCAATTAACCTCAAAATTGAATTACACGATCAGCACTAAGTAAAACTTCAGCGAGACCACCCAGTCCGACAGCTTCAAATCCTGACGCTAGGCTATAATGAACCAATTGATTTTGTTGTGCTTCTTGTTCACTAATTATACCTCGTCGTAATGCGGCTGCAACACAGGTATGTAATTCAACCTGATGCGTTTGTGCTAACTGCTGCCATGCAGCAACTAAATCAAATTCATCAGATGCGGGAACGGTCAGGGCATTACTATTTAACACCCCATCTTGATAAAAGAATACGCGGGTTAATGTATGTCCTAGCTCAATAAGTGCACATGAAAATTGATAAGCAGAACGTGCGGCTTGGGTACCATAAGCAGGGCCATTAACAACAATGGCGTAAGTCAGACTCACTTGTCACCATCCTCTGTTTTTCGCTGACGAATATAAAGATAAACAGTGTGCTTTGAGATATTCAATCGATCAGCAACACGGTTAATTGCATCTTTGATGTCAAAAATACCCTTATCAAATAGCTCCATCACTATCTGACGATTTTTAGCATTATTAGATACATTCTTATCTGCGTTTATTTCTTCAATAGTGCGTTCAACGGTTTGATCCACCAATTCATCAACATCACTGGCAAAGTTTACTTTTGATGCTGCTTGTTTGGCTTCATCCGTTGGCATAAACGATTGCAGTATTTGAGTAAATGGCACATCAAGATTAACGTTAATGCACAACAACCCGATAACTTTATTATCACCATTACGAATCGCAATAGTGATTGATTTCATTAAATCACCGCCTTTAGCGCGAGTGAAATAAGCACGTGAAAAATTCCGTTCTGAATTTTGAATATCACGCAACGAGCGTAACGCAAGATCGGTGATCGGTGATCCTACTTTACGACCTGTATTCTGACCATTGGCTATTTTGATGGCCGAGGTATTTAAATCGGCTAAGGAGTGCAGAACAATTTCACAAAATGGCCCAATTAATGCGGCTAAACCGTCAACAACCGCTTCATACGCGCGCAGAATATTATCATCGTGTTCAGAAAAAATTCGTCTGTCAACGATGTCACTATCAACAATTATCTCTGTTCCAAAATTATCTACTGAAATCACGATATCACCTTCCATTTTGCTGCTTATCTACAATGCGATCGCCCTGATCTATCACCACAAGCATTCAATATAATTGATAAAATTTAAAATCTTCTCAGTAAGTTTATCAGATAATTGAACAAAAAAGACCCGGCATATGCCGGGTCTGGATCAACAGTTACGCTTTTTTGTCACTAGAAAGTGATAACTTATTGCGCTTTTGTCGCTGTAGTTGTTGTTTTTACTGCTTCAACGGCTGGCTGTTGAGCTTGCTTAGCATCTTTGATACTTAGTAATTCTACTTCGAAAACTAACGTAGAATTAGCAGGAATACTTGGATTAGCTTGCGCGCCGTATGCAAGTTGTGGCGGAATAACAAATTTAAACTTAGAACCAACAGGCATTAATTGTACGCCTTCAGTCCAGCCAGTAATAACTTGATTTAGTGGGAAAGTTGCTGGTTGGTTACGTTGGTATGAACTATCAAATACAGTACCGTTAGTTAGCATGCCTTTATACTGCACTTCAACAGTATCAGTTGCAGCTGGTTTTGCGCCAGTACCTTCTTTCTCAACTTTATACATCAAGCCAGATTTAGTTGTTACCACACCAGCTTCTTTAGCAAATTTAGCGCTGAATTCTTCACCGGCTTTAATGTTCTTTTCAGCTTCAGCTTTTGCTTTCTGCTCAACAATCTTTGCAACACGTTGATCAAGAGATTGAAGTACTTGTTGACTTTGCTCTTGTGTCATGCGGCTCTTATCAGCAAATACATCTTCAACGCCTGCAAGTACATCTTCACGGTTAAGGCTAATACCTAGCTCTTTTTGTTGATCAAGGTTAGCAGCTAAATATTGCGCTAATGATGCACCAATAGCATATGCTGCTTTTTGATCTTCAGTTTTAAATTCAGCATCAGTTGTTGCTACAGCTGCTGAAGCTGTTTGTTCAACTTTTGCCGGTTCAGCAGGCTTGTTAGTATCTGCTTTATTATCATCCTGACAGCCGACAACAAGGAAGATTGTTGCTGCTAATACAGACATTTTTAAAATAGGCTTCATGTATTTCTCCATCAGTCATTGAGGTCATGCCTCACTTTTACACTGTGTTTATTAGTATGAAAACGAAATTATATCAATATACTACTACCAGTCTGATTAAGTAACTGTAAATATTTAGCGCTGCAGTTATTTAATCAGATTTATTTCTTCTATCTAGTTACCCTAATAAAGCGGAACCAGAGCTTAATGTACAAGAAATTTTTGTTAGTTAGTCTACTTTTATCTACCTTTTCCTTAAGCGGTTGTTTTTTCCTTAATTCAGAAACTCAACGCTGGCATCTTGCTCAACAAGGCAGCACGAGTTTAAGCCTTAGCCGTGATGGCCGTTTTGCACTTATTAGTACAAACATACAAGGTATCGCGCTATGGGATTTACAGCAAAACAAAAAGTTAGCTGATTTTGGTTCTCAAGATCAATATCACAATAGCGTGATAACAAGTTATATATCTGATAACAATCGTTATGCCATAACCGCAACAACGCAAAATTTTGCAGTATGGGATTTGGGGTGGTCACAAGCCCATGGTTTATGGTCAATTGACAACGCAAAAATTCAAGATATCGCTATCGCCGACAATGGCACTGACGTATTGTTAGCATTAAATAACGGTAAAGCCTTGTTTATTGATCTGACAAATGGTCGACGGCTCGAATTTTTAGCACATCGAAACAATGTTAATAGTGTTGCCCTTTCTGCCAATGGCCGCTATGCCCTTTCAGGGGGGGATGACCGCCATGCCTATTTATGGGATACCCACAGCGGGCAGATTATTTATTCATTTAAGCATAGCAGCCGTGTCAACCAAGTCGCACTGCAACGCGATGGAAAATTCGCTTTTTCTGCTACAGATAATAATGACAATATTATTTGGGACTTGACCACGGGCAACAAAATCACTCAATTAGCGATGAAAGTACGTTATCAAACTCTTTCAAGTGCACGTTTTTCTGATGATGGTCAATTTTTGGTAACGGGATCACCGTCACGCCGAGTCGAATTATGGCGCACAGATAATGGTGAAAATATCAAAGATTGGCGGGCGGAAGTACAGTCAAGGGCTCGACCCGCCACAGCAGTGGTGTATGATGTCGCTATTAGCCCTACAGGTAATGTTGTCGCTGGCTCATCTGCCGGTTACGCTCAAGCCTGGTCAACCGACTGAAAGATATCCCATGAATGAGATACAACAACTACAAAGCCGTCTTGATGAACTTGAGATGAAACTCGCCTTCCAAGAACAGACCATTGATGAATTAAATGATGCGCTAACGAAGCAGCAATTTATGATTGATCGAATGGAAGTACAACTTAAGTTTATGGTCGGTAAAGTTAAAGGTATGCAAACCTCTAATATGGCAGACGAGTCAGAAGAAACGCCACCGCCACATTATTAAATCGAAGTTCGACAAGATAAAAAACAAAAAAGGAAGCCGAGGCTTCCTTTTTATGATCACAATAAATGTGATTAGTGAGAACAGCCGCAGCCGCCCTTACCTTCGCCACCGCAACAACCTTCATCATTACCGTGACCATGCTCACCGCCACAGCAATCGTCGTCACCGTGATCGCCACAACCGCCACCTTGGTGTAGGTGACCGTGTTCGATTTCTTCTTCAGTTGCAGCACGTACAGCAACAACTTCGACATCAAAACCTAATGTTTGGCCAGCAAGCATGTGGTTGCCATCAACAACAACTTCGTCACCGTCAACTTCAGTAACTTCTACAGGGATTGGACCTTGATCAGTATCTGCAAGGAAACGCATGCCAACAGTGATTTCATCAACACCTTGGAATACATTTGCAGGAACACGCTGAACCATTTCGTCCATGTGCTCACCATAAGCTTCTTCAGGAGCAACAGTGATTTCAAACTTGTCGCCTGCCACGTGACCTTCAAGCGCTTTTTCCAGACCAGGAATAAGGTTGTTATGACCGTGTAGGTAATCAAGAGGTACTTCAACTGTTGATTGATCGACAACGATACCTTCTTCAGTTTTCACTTGGTAAGCTAAGCTTACTACTGTGTCTTTAGCGACTTTCATGTTAACTCCAAAATTTAAGCTTGGGGTGATAGTTTTCGTTTCCACATCATACAGGATAATACCATTGAGATGCCATTATCACATTACTCTGGTTTAAAAATCCCTATCACTTGTTGTTTGGTTGCTGAAGAAAGTTGTTCACTTTCTTTTACTGACTGTGGCAAACGTGTATCAAGGTGATGACATAGCGCACATTCAATATATTCAATATCATGTTGTTGCCACCAGCGTAATGTATCTTGTATTTGGCAATTCGGACACACTGCTCCTGCAATAAACCGTTTTTTGTTCATTGAATCACTCCTTGATTAATCCCAACCTTGGTAGCGTTGTTGTTCTCCGCGCATCTCACGATCAAAAATATCTTCTAGCTCTTTACGCGCTTCTTTTTGACGTGAAGCCAAATTGACATCTTCACTATGCTGAGGCAATAAATCACGTAATGCTTGGCTATCGATTTTACGAAAATGCGCCTGAGCACGATTCGCTTTATAAGGATGCATACCTAAAGATATGAGGGCTTGACGACCTAAATCAAGAGCTCCTTCAAATGTTTCACGTGAAAAGCATTCCACTCCGTAACTCAATAATTGATGCGCTTCAACTCGACTACGTGCACGAGCCATTAATTTCAATCGTGGAAAATGTTGTTGGCAAAGTGTCACGACCTCTATGACTTCACTGGGATCATCGGTACAAATAATTAAGGCTTCAGCATTATCAGCACCTGCTGATCGTAATAAATCCAATTGGGTTGCATCACCGTAATACACTTTATAACCAAATTTACGTAAAAATTGAATTTGACTGGGATCGCGCTCTAGTACAGTAACGCGAATTTTATTGGCAAACAGTAACCGCCCCACCACCTGCCCAAAGCGTCCAAACCCGGTAATAATGACACGAGGCTGACGATCAATCACATTCGACGGTGGTGGTTGTGTATCTTTAGCTTTAAAACTACGCACATACCAACGCTTTTGTATCTGTAAAATCAGCGGAGTGGTCATCATTGATAAACTCACCACCACTAATAACAGCGGTGCTAACTCACCACTTAATAATCCATCAGCTTTAGCTGCCGTAAATAACACAAAAGCAAATTCACCACCTTGACTTAAAATAGCCGCCATTTGGCTGCGCGCTTTCGTTTCAACACCGAATAGACGCGCTAAGACATATAATATGCTGGCTTTAATCATCACTAAAGCAATAACTGCAGCTAAAATTTGTAATGGGTATTGTAGTAACAATCCCAGATTAACCGCCATGCCAACCGAGATAAAAAACAATCCCAGTAATAATCCTTTAAAAGGTTCAATAGCAATTTCAAGCTCATGTCGATATTCACTTTCTGCCAATAGTACGCCGGCCAGAAAAGCACCGAGTGCCATTGATAGACCGATCATCTGCATAATCAGCGCAATACCCACCACCAACAATAAAGCGGCGACATTAAACAGTTCACGTACACCACTCATGACGACATAACGAAACAGTGGCCGTAATAAAAAATGTCCAGCGACTAAGAAAATAACAATACTACTTAACATCCAAATGCCATCCAGCCAACTGCCGCCCGCATTTCCGGCTAATAGCGGTAATAATGCTAACATTGGAATAACGGCAATATCTTGAAATAACAGCACTGCAAATCCTGATTGACCCGTTTCGCTACCACTTAATTGTTGCTCATCTATCACCCGTAATGCAATCGCGGTTGACGACAATCCCAATCCCATGCCGATAACAATCGCATCACGCCAACCAAGAGCTGGAAAAAAATGACTACAGCTAAAAGCAATAACAGCTATTACGATGCTAGAGATCACCACTTGACTGCCTCCCAACCCTAAAATAGGTTTGCGCATTTGCCATAATTTTTTAGGGTTAAGTTCTAAGCCTATCAAAAACAACAGTAGCACCACCCCAAATTCAGAGAAATGCAACATAGCGTCTACATCAGAGATTAATCCCAATCCCCATGGACCAATACAGATCCCCGCAATTAGATACCCCAGCACAGATCCTAAACCTAACCGTTGTGCTAATGGCACCGCAATAATGGCAGCCCCTAAAAAAATCACAGTCACCACTAAAAAGTCATTATCCATGGCGATCTCCTGTGATTAGCGGTAATTGCGGATCGTTTTGATGAGGGTTGATTAACCACTGCCGATACCATTGTGCATGCTGCTGGCGCTCCAACTCAGGAATTCGCCGAGCCCAATGCACTACTAACGGCGGTAACCACTGCATTCGACAAAGGTCTGCACACAATTCAAACGGCTTTAAAATATCGTCAATACTGCAACGGTTATAACCATCAGGACTATAAGCCTCAGCCGCACCACCGGTGGTAATCACCGATCGCCAATATTTACCTTTGGTTGCTGTCCCCTCACCATGTGCAAACCCTTTACTTAGTACCCGATCAAGCCATTCTTTAAGTAATGCCGGGCAAGAATACATATATAAGGGATGTTGAAATATAATCACATCATGAGCGGCCACTCGTGTGCGTTCTGCTACTTCATCAATAAAAAAATCAGGATAAGTAGCATACAGATCATGTACTGTGACATGGGATAAGTGTTTTACTTCATTGAGTAACGCATGGTTAGCCACTGACTCTTGTGAATCAGGATGCGCAAAGATAATTAATATTTTCAAATCAGTCATATTGTCCTTTGCACGTCATTTGACAGATGAAGTAACGCCGTTATAAAACATTGCACGTCTAATTGTTAACCATCATACCTAATTGTTACTTAATATGATTGTTTAGTTGATATTTCTATTTTAATCAGCCAGACATCATCACATTACCAGAGCGGTGAACTCAGCGTGAGGTTAGCCAGTCGTTCAAGTTTGGGTTAGACTCCTGAGCATGATTTCCGTTTAATTTTGTGGAGCGGGCACGTCCCCGGCGCTATCGATGATTATCTTTTCAGATATCCAACTTCTACGTGGTGGTAAAGTTCTGCTTGAAAATGCCACAGCAACCATTAACCCTGGCGATAAAGTAGGCCTGGTAGGTAAAAATGGTTGTGGTAAATCAACCTTATTTGCATTACTTAAAAATGAACTCAGCTTAGATGGCGGTAATTGTCAGTTTCCAAGTAATTGGGAATTAGCGTGGGTAGCTCAGGAAACTCCAGCACTGGAACGCGCGGCAATTGAATATGTCATTGATGGTGATCGTGAATACCGTGAACTTGAACGTCAATTAATTGCAGCAGAACTGGCAGATAACGGCAATAAAGTTGCTGAATTACACGGTAAAATTGACACTATCGGTGGCTACAGCATTAATGCCCGTGCCGCTGAATTACTCAATGGTTTAGGCTTTTCACAACACCAAATGCAGTGGAACTTAACCCAGTTCTCTGGTGGTTGGCGCATGCGTTTAAACCTTGCTCAAGCACTACTATGCCGTTCTGATCTGTTATTACTCGATGAGCCCACTAACCACTTAGATCTTGATGCGGTAATGTGGCTTGAGAAATGGCTTCAAAGCTATCGTGGTACCTTAGTGCTGATTTCCCATGACCGTGATTTCTTAGACCCGGTTATTAACCGTATTATTCACGTTGAAAACCAAACCATGAACAGTTACACCGGTAACTATTCCTCGTTTGAAGTTCAACGCGCAGAAAAACTGGTATTGCAACAAGCAATGTTTCAAAAGCAACAGAAGCAAATGACGCACATGCAGTCATATATCGAACGCTTTCGTTACAAAGCCAGCAAAGCACGCCAAGCGCAAAGCCGCATTAAAGCATTAGAACGGATGGAGAAAGTACTGCCAGCGCAGCTTGATAACCCATTTACATTTGAGTTTAGAGAACCCAGCGCACTGCCAAATCCGATACTAATGATGGATCATGTCGCTGCTGGTTATGATGATTTACTGATTCTAGAAAAGATCCGCTTAAATTTAGTGCCGGGAAGCCGAATTGGATTACTGGGGCGTAATGGTGCCGGTAAATCAACCTTAATTAAAATGCTCGCGGGTGATTTACCCGCTAAAGCCGGTGATATGGCGTTCTCACAAGGGGTTAAAATTGGCTACTTTGCTCAGCATCAATTAGAAACCTTATACCTTGATGATACACCAGTTCAACACATGGCACGTATCGCACCAAATTCAACCGAACAACAACTGCGTGATTACTTAGGTAGTTTTGGTTTTATTGGTGATAAAGCACTAGAGAAAGTCGGCCCGTTTTCTGGCGGTGAAAAAGCGCGCTTGGTATTAGCGTTAATTGTTTGGCAACGTCCAAACCTATTGTTACTCGATGAACCGACTAACCACCTTGACTTAGATATGCGTCAAGCACTGACCTTCGCGTTACAATCTTATGAAGGCGCAATGGTTATTGTTAGCCATGACCGTTACTTACTCCGTGCAACGACCGATGATTTATACTTGGTTCACGATCGCCAAGTAGTCCCTTTTGATGGTGATTTAAGTGATTACCACAAATGGTTAAGTGAACAACAACGTAATGAACGTCGTGAACAACAGGCAGCAAAACCTGAAACCAATAAAGACAACAGTGCTGCATCACGTAAAGAACAAAAACGCTTAGATGCTGAATTCCGTAAACAAACCGCTCCAATTCGCAAAGAGATCACCAAGCTTGAAAAGCAAATGGATAAGCTCAATGCAATCATCACTGCAGCAGAAACGGCATTAAGTGATAGCACCATTTATGAGCCTGAAAATAAAGCGCAAATGAATGAACAGTTAAAACTTCAAGGCAACGCTAAATCCGATCTTGAAGACATTGAAGTTGCCTGGATGGAACTACAAGAACAACTAGAAGAAATGGAAAGCCAGCTTAACGCTGAGTGATCATTTAACGCCGTAGTGATAGTTTTATTACTACGGCGTTTTTATTAAGATCAAGGACATTACATGCAACCATTTAGCGCTGCTATCGGATTAAGTAATCCCCACTTACAAACCTTATTACCTCGCTTTATTCGTCGCCAGCCCCTCTTTACCCCTATCACTCAACGCCTTGAAATGCCTGATGACGATTTTATCGATCTCGCTTGGACAGAACAGCCAGACCACACTAACCACCACCAGCCATTGATGATTTTATTACATGGTTTAGAAGGCAGTTTTAACAGCCCTTATGCTAATGGCTTATTGATGGCCGCCAAACAGCAAGGCTGGCTTGGAGTAATGATGCATTTTAGAGGCTGCAGCGGTGAATTAAATCGTCATCCACAAAGCTATCATTCCGGTGACATCAAAGATGTACGTTTCTTGATTCAATGGCTACGGCAGCAATTTCCCCAACGCCCATTTATGGCTGTTGGGGTATCTCTAGGTGGTAATGTGTTGATTAATTACTTAGCTAACTATCCTAATAATAGTGAACTGATTGCAGCTCAAGCGATTTCACCACCACTTAACCTTGCCTCTTGTTCTGATCGTATTCAGCAAGGGTTCTCACGGGTATATCAACGCTACTTACTAACATCACTTAAACGCACCATTGCACAAAAGATTGAACGTCAGCCTCACACCATGCCCATTAATCAGCAACAGTTAGCATCAATTAACAATGTGTGGCAATTTGATCAAGCGGTAACGGCACCATTACATGGTTTCAAAAATGCTAATGACTACTATCAACGTTGCAGTGGCTTACTGCAACTGACAAACATTCGTCGTCCTTTACGGATCATTCATGCTAAAGATGATCCGTTTATGAACAGCGATGTTATTCCATCACAGCCATTACCTGCCAACATTCGTTATGATTTATCAGCTACTGGTGGTCATGTCGGTTTTATCAATGGTAGCTTACTCAAACCACAATTTTGGTTAGAGCACACAGTGCCTGCATGGTTTCAACAACAATTAGATCACCATCAAACAACCCAATCAAATAATGACTGACTTTCTTTCATGCTAATTTTAAGAATATACTGCGGTTATTATTTTATTAGTCATTTAAGAAGTTGTAATGATTATCCCTTGGCAAGATATCGCACCAGAAACACTCACTAACCTTATCGAACAATTTATTTTACGAGAAGGCACTGATTATGGCGAAGTTGAAATCAGCCTCAGTGATAAAGTAGCTTATGTACGACGCCAATTACAATCTAGTGATGCCGTAATTGTTTTCTCTGAGTTACATGAATCAGTAGATATTAAGCTCCGCAATCAAATGTAATCACTACGTTATTGTATCGATGACCATTAAAACTTGGTGCCAGTTGCATTTTTATCACTTAATACCGACATTTAAGCAAACATGTAGTAACATTTATCGCTAGCCATTATTTGTTATTAAACCTATGCTAATCACAACAACAAGGTGAGTTATGTCGGTAAAACACCCTATTATTGCTGTCACTGGTTCATCAGGCGCGGGTACGACCACCACCTCTGAAGCCTTCCGCAAAATGTTTAATATGATGGACATCAACGCCGCATGGCTAGAAGGCGATAGTTTTCATCGCTTTACTCGCCCAGAGATGGATTGTGAGATTCGTAAAGCTAAAGAACAAGGTCGTCATATCAGCTATTTCGGTGCAGAAGCCAATGACTTTGAACAGTTAGCTCACTTTTTCGAGCAATATGCTCAAGACGGCAGTGGCAAGTTTCGGCGTTACTTACATACCTTTGATGAAGCCGTACCTTATAATCAAATGCCGGGTACTTTCACGCCTTGGCAACAGTTAGCAGAAAATACTGATGTATTATTTTATGAAGGGCTACATGGCGGTGTGGTTGATGGTGAAACTAATGTTGCTCAGCATGTTGATTTACTGATTGGGATGGTGCCCATTGTAAACTTAGAGTGGATTCAAAAAATTATTCGTGACACTCGCGACCGCGGTCATTCAAGAGAAGCGGTAATGGAATCAATTGTGCGCTCAATGGATGACTATCTTAATTACATCACCCCGCAGTTTTCTCGTACCCATATTAATTTTCAACGAGTCCCTACCGTTGATACGTCAAACCCTGTCAGTGCGAAAGGTATTCCAAGTTTAGATGAAAGCTTTGTCGTGATCCGGTTTCGTGGCTTAAAAAATGTCGACTTTCCACATTTATTAGCAATGATTCAAGGCTCATTTATGTCACGCCACAATACCCTTGTGGTTCCTGGGGGGAAAATGAGTTTTGCGATGGAACTGATTATGCGACCGTTGCTTGAACAACTCATTGAAAATGGAAAAATAGTGTAAGCATTATTCTTTGTATGGGACTCAGAAGTAAGCATCAGGCGTAGCTCTCACTACCCGTTGATAAACGGTTACTGATATCAGCAACCGTCATCGATTTACGCCACAACAATCTCATAGCTGTGACTCATTTCAACACCTTTACCTAGCATCAAACAAACTGAGCAATATTTTTCAAGCGAGTCAGCCACCACCTTACTCACTAGTGCATCATTTAAATCATGACCAGTAACAACAAAGTGTAAATTGGCATGAGTGAAAATTCGTGGCGCTTGTTCACGACGTTCGGCAAAGATATTCACTTCACAAGCCGTGATCTGCTGTTGTAAATCTTGTAAACCACTAACAACATCCACAGAGCTACATCCCCCGGCAGCCATTAATACCAACTCCATTGGACTTGGCCCTTTTTCACCACCGTTACCATCTAAAACGACGCAATGGCCCGATGCTGATTGGCCAACAAACGTCATGTTTTCTACCCATTTCACACGTGACTGCATTTTTATATCCTTGAGCTATATTATTTAAAATTTGATCTTATTTTTGTTGATAATTCCATCGATGTAAACGTTATTTATTTTGTTTGATGCTAATTGTGTTGCATATTTCTATTGCTAGAATTGGAGAGTAAAATCACTTTGAAACGGTGCTTTTGGTAACTAAGTCACAACGATGTGATCATGTGCACACTTATCTCTCATAAATGAGCGGGTCATCGAGATCAATATCAAGAAAAAGCCCCAAAAAAAGGATACACTCTAAACCAGTTTAAGTTAGCTCGCAGCCCATCAGCTGAGTGAATAACCCTGCCAACGCACAGTTTTGTCGAGTTATCTTTACAAAACATATTGCTGGGCAACATATGCAGAGGAAGTTAGTAATATGGTTCCAGGTAAACCGCAAACAGATCCAACTTTAGAGTGGTTTCTTTCCCATTGTCACATTCACAAATATCCATCAAAGAGCACGTTAATTCACGCAGGTGAAAAAGCAGAGACTTTGTACTACATCGTGAAGGGTTCTGTTGCTGTATTAATCAAGGATGAAGAAGGTAAGGAGATGATCCTTTCTTACCTAAACCAGGGCGACTTTATTGGTGAACTCGGCTTGTTCGAAGAAGATCAAGAACGTACAGCTTGGGTTCGCGCAAAAAGCCCTTGTGAAGTTGCAGAAATTTCATTTAAAAAATTCCGTCAATTAATTCAAGTTAACCCAGATATTCTAATGCGTCTATCTGCTCAAATGGCATGTCGTCTACAAGTGACAAGTCAAAAAGTGGGTGATCTTGCGTTCCTTGATGTTACAGGTCGTATTGCACAGACATTACTGAATCTTGCAAAACAACCCGATGCAATGACACACCCTGATGGCATGCAAATTAAGATCACTCGTCAAGAAATTGGTCAAATCGTAGGTTGTTCTCGCGAAACAGTCGGCCGTATTCTTAAAATGCTAGAAGAGCAAAATCTTATTTCTGCTCATGGCAAGACTATTGTGGTTTACGGTACACGCTAATTATTTTAGCAATACCAAGATCACCGATGAAACCGCAGCTTATGCCTGCGGTTTTTTTATCACTCCCAGATGATCACCGTAAAACAATCATTGAACACTCATGCATTAGTGTTAAATTTTAACTTGTAATAACATCTATTTATGCTACATTTCGCTCACAAATGGATTTTAAATCGATGATGGTCAATATGGATATTGAACGCTTTTCAGTTAACAGTTACACCACGGTACCAGGGGTCTTAACTAGTCAGCCAACAACCATTGAAATGACAGGGTTTAGTGATAGTCGTTGTTATCTCGAACAACAAACCGGATTACGTCGCTGCCCTGCAGATGAATCAGGTGTTTGGGCTTCACCACTGGATAACTAACCCTTCAGCAACAGTGCTTATGCGCTAAGCACTGTTTATTTGGGCTTACAATTAACGATCTGTACTTTCAAAAATTTTATTCGCCGAAGCAACCACAAACCCTGAATATAACTCACCATTCGCTTGGGGATAGCGTTTTGCAAATTCATAAAATCCACCAGGGATGTTATGAATACCGTCTCGAAAACTGACCCCCACCTTGTCAGCCATGGTTGCTGATTGTTCCAACATCACCTCAGCATTACCTTTTATCTCCCCACCCGCTTGATTAATAACAAACTGGTTATGGCGCAATAAATGATTAATTTCTTCAAGATTAGAGAACTGTTCTAATTGATTAATACTCACCGTAAAATGGTTAGCGCCAAAACCGTGTGCCGCAACCCACGCTGCATATTCACTTTCAGCCGCTAAAAATTGATATGTTGCAAAGTCAAGTTGCCACGGACGACCACGATAAATAAAATCAGGTTGGCGAAAATAATCATCATCAACCTGATCAAGCAAGGCTCGTATCGCATGTTGTAATTCAGCCGAGCACCCCGCTAATTGTAATTCGCTAATAAAGACTTTTGGCAACACCGGGTTTGCATGAATAAAGGATTCGGCATACAGCTTTTTGGCACTAAAATGATATTTTGCTTGCGGTTGGTAACCCAAAGCAATAAATGGCGCAGCCAGTACGGCTAAGCCACACTTCGGTAACCCAAAGCTGCGCAATGCAATATGATCATTAAGTAACGCTACGTCCTCAGTTAACAACTGTTGTATTTGCACCGCTGAAGGGCATAAGCGGTGACTATAATCGTGCCATAAACCATCAAAAAGTTGGGTAATAGATTCCATAATCAACCTGTCTATTGAAAGCATTATCACTCATTAAACCTTAGCTCAAGCTTACTCCTGGCGCTAATTGAGACGGTAATTGCACATCATCCCCTTCAACAGATGCCATTGGATAAGCACAATAGTCCGCAGCATAATAAGCACTTGGGCGAAAATTTCCTGATGCGCCAGGGCCACCAAAAGGTGCATCACCACTCGCCCCCGTTAAAGGTCGGTTTCGATTCACAATACCAGCACGAATATGTTCAATAAAATAGAGCCATTGTTGCTCATCGGTTGAAATGAGCCCTGCCGCTAAGCCATAGCGAGTTTGATTGGCACTGACCACCACTTGAGTAAAATCAACATAACGACTAACGTGTAATAGTGGTCCAAAATATTCTTCATCCGCAAGTTCAGTAATAGCACTAACATCGATAATCGCAGGCGTCACAATTGCGCCTTGCCCTCGCGTTGCCGTTAATAAAGCAACGCCACCAGCATCCAAAAGTTGTTGTTGATGCAATATGATGTGATCCGCCGCCACAGCAGAAATTAATGGCCCCATAAACGGTGCAGGGGTTGCAAAGGGATCACCCACCAGCAATTGTGAAGCGACCGTCACTAAACGGGCTAACAGAGCATCGCCAGCTTTTCCTGTGGCGATATATAATCGCCGTGCACAAGTACAACGCTGTCCTGCACTTAAAAAAGCCGATTGAATGATGGTATATACCGCCGCTTCAATGTCACCATACTCTTGGCCGATCACTAATGGATTATTACCTCCCATCTCTAAAGCCAACATGGTTTGCGGTTGCCCTGCAAATTGTTGATGTAACAAATGCCCCGTTTGCGCACTCCCGGTAAACAATACTCCAGCCACTCCCGTTGCCATGGCTAACGCCGCTCCCGTTGTACGTCCACCTTGTACTAAATTAATCACCCCATCAGCAATACCCGCTTGTTGCCATAATTCACACATTCGTTGAGCGGTATTAGGTGTCAGTTCTGAGGGTTTAAATACCACAGTGTTACCCGCTAACAATGCTGGAATAATATGGCCATTAGGTAAGTGTGCGGGGAAGTTATACGGTCCAAATACCGCCATCACCCCCAAAGGACGATGGCGAACAATCATGGTGGTTCCGGCCTGTTGACGCTGACGAATACCCGTTCGCTCATGATAAGCTTGCGTTGATAACCCAACTTTGGCAATCATCGCCGCGACTTCCGTGGTACTTTCCCATACTGGTTTACCTGTTTCTGCCGCAATAATATGTGCCAATTGTGATTGATGTTGTTGCAGTAATTGAGCAAAGCGTTCAATAACGGCTAAGCGCTCATTAAAGGTCGTATTTCGCCAGTTTAAAAACGCTGTATTTGCAGCAGCAACAGCATTCTCAACTTGCTCTACACTCGCCGCATTACTTTGCCAAACCACATCATCATTATAAGGATTGAGTGATTGAAATCGCTCACCATCGCCCACTAGCCATTGATTATTAATCCATAAGCTCATTCGTCTCTCCTTTTATGGTTGGGCTATTAACCTTACTTCATCACCCATTTCCACATTAAGTGCAGCGGCAACCTCAGCGGTCATCATGGCTTGTCCTTGTGCAGTAATCGCAATAGAAGCTGCAACGGCTCGAAACCCTGCTAACTGACCATTTGAAATAAGGTAATGTTGTTGGCTGCTATGTTCACCGATATCGACAGAATAGCGCTGCGAATGACGCACGGTTTCAATATTACGAACGTCACATTCGACACTAGGACCGGCATCAAAAATATCGACATAACCGCGACAGCAAAATCCTTCTTGTTCTAACAGCTGTAACGCTGGACGAGTATTAGTATGTACTTTCCCTATCACCGCTTGTGCTTCTTTGCTAAGTAAATTGACGTAAATCGGTAATTTAGGCATTAAATCGGCAATAAAGCCTTTGCGGCCAATGCCGGTTAAATAATCTGCATAAGTAAAATCAATCGAAAAAAAATGTTCTTTCAGCCATTGCCAAAAAGGGGAATTCCCCTGCTCATCAGAGACACCACGCATTTCAGCAAAAGCCACCTTAGCAAATCGCTGTTGATGATCAGCCATCAATAAGAAACGTGACTTTGACAATAAGCGTCCGTTAGTACCTTGACGCCACTCGGGCAATAAAAATAAGCTACACAGCTCAGTTTCCCCGGTGTATTGGTTACCCAATGTCAGTACCTTAACGATGTTGTGTACGTCTAACTGACGCGAAGCATGGGTCACCGTACTTAAATGGTAATTATAAAAAGGCACATCAAGTCCAACCGTCGCTTCAATTGCTGTTGTACCAACCACTTGATTGGTGTCACTATCAACGGCGACCAATAGATAACTTTCCTGGCCTGGAGAGGTAACACTGGTATTAAAACTGGCTTGAGAATGTTGGATACGGCGACGAAGTAAATCTTCATTGATGGGTAATGATGTAAAACCATGACCAGAGGCTTCTGCACATTGCATCAGTGCAGGATAATCAGCGGCAGTAATAGGACGAATAATGAGCATGGCATTCCCTCCTAAATATAGACAATGACTCCTGCCATTGTCTCGCTCAACATCAGCGTTAGAATGGGGCTATTGGTGTTAACTAACCCCGTAATAGCAATTCAATCACAGCTCAGCAGAATGCAGTTCATATAACGTTGCAATTGCCGCTTCTAAGCGTTGCATCCCTTCATCGATATCTTTTTTATCAATTACCAATGAAGGCGTAAAGCGCACCACATCAGTGCCCGCAACTAATACCATTAACCCTTCTTTACCTGCGGCAACTAAGATATCTCGTGCTCGGCCTTGCCATTGTGGGCATAACACCGCCCCAAGTAATAACCCTTTACCGCGAATTTCACTAAAAATAGGATAACGATGATTAATCTGCATGAGCCCATCACGGAACCATTGTTCGCGCTGTTTCACGCCGGCTAATACTGCGGGCTGACTAATGGTATTGATCACCGCTTCAGCAACGGCACACGCAAGAGGATTACCGCCATAAGTTGAACCATGGGTACCCACTTTAAGATGGGCTGCAAATGCCGTTGTTGTCAGCATTGCAGCAACAGGGAAACCGCCACCTAATGATTTTGCAGTGGTGAGAATATCTGGAGTAACACCAAGACCTTGGTAAGCAAACAAGTCTCCCGTACGGCCATTACCCGTTTGCACTTCATCAAAGATCAACAGTGCATGGTGTTTATCACACAGTTCACGCACCCCTTGCACAAACTCAATGGTTGGGCTAATGACCCCACCCTCACCTTGTAAAGGCTCCATCATCACAGCACAGGTTTTATCTGACATTAATTCAGCAAGAGCCGCTAAATCATTATAAGGCAGATGGGTAACAGCTTGGGGTTTAGGGCCAAAACCATCAGAATAAGTACTTTGGCCGCCGACCGTCACCGTAAAAAAGGTACGTCCATGAAAACCATGATGAAAGGCGATTATTTGATCTTTATCGGCACTAAAATTATCCACCGCATAACGACGCGCCAATTTTAATGCGGCTTCATTGGCTTCTGCGCCAGAGTTAGCGAAAAAGACTTTATCAGCAAAAGTGAGTTGGGTCAGTGTGTCAGCTAAGCGCAACGCGGGCTCATTGGTCATCACATTACTTAAATGCCACAATTTTTGTGCTTGCTCTGTTAATGCTTCCACCAGCACCGGATGGCAATGGCCCAAACAACTAACCGCAATCCCCCCCGCGAAATCAATATATTCCCGTTGCTGTTGATCCCATAAGCGCGAGCCTTGTCCACGAACGGGAATAATATCCATCGGCGCATAGCAAGGTACCATGACCTCATTAAACAATGAACGTTGCAGCTTCTCTTCTGTTGCCATCACACTATCCTTCTGTGCTGTATGCCGTATTATTAATAGTATTTACATTTTATTAACCTTTTGCCAGACAAGTTAATGCTTTTTATTTCAGCAAAAGTGTTAATAAATGAATACACTAGCAATAGTTATGCATTATTTACGGGAGATTATTAACCACTATCATTGACCAACACTCTTTCCTCTAAGGAAATAATTCTTATCAAATGCATAAAATTGCATTTCAATAAAAATGAAACGACTCAAATAACGAAGATAAGCAGTGATAACAACAGAAAAGCGTACTTACTCACGCAGTAATAAGTACGTTAGAAGAACAGTAGTAGAGGAATTAGCGTTGCAGAAAATTAGCCAGCAATTGATGGCCTTGTTCGGTCAAAATGCTTTCTGGATGAAACTGCACCCCTTCAAGTGCCAGTGTTTTATGTCGAATACCCATAATTTCATCAAATTCACCGTCTAATTCTGTCCAAGCGGTGATCTCAAAACAATCAGGTAATGTTGCCGCTTTAACGACCAAGGAATGGTAACGCGTCACCGTTAAAGGATTATTAAGCCCCTTAAACACACCACAATCAGTATGATAGATAGGTGACGTTTTACCATGCATAACCTGGCGAGCACGTACTACATCGCCGCCAAATACTTGCGCAAGTGATTGGTGTCCAAGACACACACCGAGAATCGGTAATTTACCTGCGAAATATTCAATAGCTTGCAAAGAGATACCCGCTTCATTAGGCGTACAGGGACCAGGAGAAATGACTAAATGCGTGGGTGCTAAAGCCTCAATTGCCGCAATATCAATTTCATCATTACGCACAACAACGACTTCAGCGCCTAATTCACAAAAGTATTGATAAAGGTTGTAAGTAAAGGAATCGTAGTTATCAATAAGTAACAACATACTACAACTAAGCTCTTATTCTTTTACTGTCGACGACAGTAATTAACTTGCGATAAAAAAGCAGAGCCTAAGCCCTGCTTTTATTGTCATTATTGTTGCTAGCATTTATGGGCGAGCAACAAAACCTACGGCATGATACGCTTTTTTCAACACTTCAGCCGCGCGTGCTGATGCTTTATCCGCACCGGCTTTCATCACGCTATCAAGGTAAGCACGATCATGACGGATGCGTTGGTATTCAGCCTGTACAGGCTCAAGCATTGCGACTAATGCCTCACCAACGTCTTTCTTAAACGGACCGTACATATCAACACCAGCATACTGCGCTTCAATTTCAGCGAAAGTCTTACCCGTTGCGCCAGAATACAAACCCATTAGATTTGAAATGCCCGCTTTTTGCTCAATATCATGTGCAATACGCGGTGGCATTTCTGCATCGGTTTGTGCTTTATTAATTTTCTTGAGAATTGACTTAGGATCTTCAAGCAACGTAATAACGTTCTTACGGTTATCATCTGACTTCGACATTTTCTTAGTCGCATCTTGTAAGCTCATTACACGCGCACCTACCGTTGGAATATACGGTTCAGGTACTTGGAAAATAGGGCTTTCAACGCTGCCATAAAGATTATTAAAGCGAGTTGCGATATCACGTGCTAGCTCTAAATGTTGTTTCTGATCACTCCCCACAGGCACTTGATGGGCGCCATACAATAAAATATCAGCAGCCATCAGTACTGGGTAACCAAATAAACCCGCATTAACATCATTAGCGTGACGGGCTGATTTATCTTTAAACTGAGTCATACGACTTAGCTCACCCATTTGGGTGTAGCAATTTAATAACCAGCCCAACTGTGCATGCTCAGGTACATGAGACTGTACGAACAAAGTGCTTTTCTTTGGATCAACACCAACGGCTAAGCAAATCGCAAGAGCATCGAGAGTTGCTTCATGAAGTGCTTTGGGATCTTGGCGTACAGTAATGGCATGTAAATCAACCACGCAGTACTGACAATCATAATCATCCTGCATCTGTTCCCACTGACGCAGCGCACCAAGGTAGTTGCCGATACTCAATTCACCAGAAGGCTGTACGCCACTTAATACAATGGGTTTACTCATGATCAGGCTATCCTGTTAATATTTGTAATTGTATTAACGATAGATGCTGGTAACACCGTTACCAGTACCTAACATTATTGTTTTTTTAGTGTACACCGTAATGTACTAGCTGCCTAGTTTAACCACATCAAGTAATTGCTTGAAGTGATCACAAACAACATCTGGCTGACTATCACTGATCGGTTGACCATAGTTATAACCATAAGTCAGCCCTAACGAGCGACAACTGGCAACTTGTGCCGCTAAAATATCGTTACGCGAATCACCCACCATCAGCAATTCAGTGGCTGCAACATGGTGTTTTTCCATTAGCCAATGCAATGCGTAAGGATCTGGCTTTTTCAATGGAAAGGTATCACCGCCAATCACATCAACAAAGTAAGCACTCAAACCATGTTCTTCAAGTAAGTGAGGTACAAATTGTGATGGCTTATTCGTCACCACTGCCATCAAAACACCCGCTTGGTGTAAATCAGCTAGCGTCGTTTTCACATCCGCATATAGCGCACTTTTTTGATGACCACCCGCGGCATAATAATGATCAAATAGTTCACGCGCTTGACGCTGTAATTGCGGATCAATCTCAGGATCAATATCGATACTACGGCTTAATGCGCGACCAATTAAAATATCAGCTCCGTTGCCAATCCAAGTGGTAACTTGCTCTACAGTTACCCCTTCACGACCAAGATGGCGCATAGTCAAATCAGCCGCATCAGCTAAGTCAGGTACGCTATCTAACAACGTACCGTCTAAATCAAACGCTATAAATTTAATATTTTCAATCATGTTTTCAGAAACCATTAACGCTTAGCCTCAGCTAACTGTGCACGCATATTATCAATCGCAATTTTATAATCAGGTTCATTAAAAATAGCAGAACCTGCAACAAACATATCCGCACCTGCTGCTGCGATTTCCGCAATATTATTAACGTTAACACCACCATCCACTTCTAAACGAATATCTCGCCCTGAAGCATCAATACGCTGACGTACTTGACGCAATTTATCTAACGTACTTGGAATAAATGATTGGCCACCAAAGCCAGGATTTACTGACATGATCAAAATCATATCGATTTTATCCATGATGTAATCAAGGTGATGTAATGGCGTCGCTGGATTAAACACTACCCCTGCTTGACAGCCATGTTCTTTAATTAGCTGTAAAGTACGATCAATATGGTCAGTCGCTTCAACATGAAATGTAATCATGCTAGCGCCAGCTTTGGCAAAATCAGGAATAATACGATCGACAGGTTTTACCATTAAATGAACATCAATTGGCGCGGTAATACCGTAGTCGCGTAATGCTTGACAGATAGGCGCACCAAACGTCAGGTTAGGAACAAAATGATTATCCATAACATCAAAATGCACCACATCAGCACCTGCTGCCAATACGTTTGCTACATCTTCACCTAAGCGGGCAAAATCAGCAGACAAAATAGATGGAGCGATCAAAAAGTCCTTCATGGTTAGCCTCTTTACACTAGCGATAAAAACACAGGCTTGGGCGTACCAAGCTCATAAATTGCTGTCAGTCTACCCGATCCCCTAGGTGTTGTCTTAATGGATTTATTTATTACTGTAGTTAGCGATAATTATCAGTATTACTACCAACATAGGCACTACAATCTAGCTAACATTTAAATAAAATTCCCACAGGAAAGCCGATGAATAAATACAGCAGGACGACGGCGTGGCAAATAATAAAGAGTGTCTTAGCGGCATTGTTTGGCGTGCAATCACAACAACAGCAACAACAAGACTTTCAACATTCAAGTCCATGGTTATTTATTGTCATCGGGGGGATTGTTATCGTGCTTCTGGTGATTATATTGATTGCTATCGCTCATCAAGCAATAGCAATCTAAAAGCAGGGGGTTATTCGTTATCGGCGATAAGTGGGGTGTTAAATAACGCCAGTAGTTCATCAACCTTATTGCGGCCACTGCCATTACGACTAATCGTGCGCTTAACCCTTACTACGGATAAATCAGCACCGGTATATAAACGACGGGTTAACGGCGTATCATGATTAGAAATCAATACCGCTATATCGCGTTCAGTCGCGGCTTTCTCTGCAATATTAGCTAAGGTTGCCTGATCATCCAAACTAAAACCATTACCAGAATAAGAGGTAAAATTGGCAGTAGTCGATAATGGCGCATACGGTGGATCGCAATAAATCACACTGCCTTTACGTGCCCGTGAAAATGTCTGGCTATAACCCTCACAAATAAACGTCGCACGTTTGGCTTTCTCTGAAAAATAATACATTTCAGCTTCAGGGAAGTACGGTTTTTTGTAAGAACCAAAAGGCACATTAAACCCGCCCTTTTTGTTATAACGGCATAAACCATTAAAACCATGTCGATTAAGATAGAGAAAATAAATCGAACGCTGATAAGGGTCGCAACTATTATTAAAGTCTTCTCTAATGCTCAAGTACGCTGCTTTAGTATTATATTCAGGCGTAAATAATCGACGTACATCTTCAATGTATCGCTCAGGCTCTTGCTTAATAATATTATATAAATTAATCAGATCTGGGTTGATATCTGCCAGTAAGTAATGCTCATAATCAGTATTTAAAAACACCGATCCAGCACCAACGAAAGGCTCAACCAATTTACGCGCCGGCGGTAGGTGTCGTTTAATATCCTCGACCAGAGAGTACTTACCCCCAGCCCACTTCAGGAATGCACGATGCTTTTTCATTAAGCTGACCCACCACCACTTACAAGAATGTCACGAAAGGTCGCGGATTGTACCTCATTTACACCCTGTGCTGATACCAATTCACATAAATAACTACTATTTATGGCTTTATTTTTAGCGATCTATTTCTTGTGTGATCTTACGATAAGATTTTAACCATGGTTTTAGCTGTTGTAATGCAGGCGATAATTGATTTTTTACAGTGCGTGCCTGACTCGCGGTAGCGTAATTTCCGGTCACAACAATAAACCATGACTGCTGATTACGTACCGTTTGGTAAACCATCGCATCCATTACATTATGGGCTGTAATAAATTCTGCAGCGGCGGCAAGGCTCTGAGTTGCCGCCAGTTGTAACGCATAATGCGTTGGCTTTACGGCAATTAATCGTTGTTTATCTGCGGCTAATTTAAGTGACCAATCTAACTTAGAGACAGGTGATGATATAACACTAACAGCCGCTGGCGTTTTGATTGCTCCTGTCGCAATGACAGGCGATTTTTCAGCCATTTCTGTAGCTTCTGTAGCTTCTGTAGCTTCTGTAGCTTCTGTAGCTTCTGTAGTAGCAGGATGATCGTCCAACGTGTGCTCATCAATAATGGCATCAATTTGTTGATCAGAGATAACAATTCGCTCTTGACCTTTGATGTCATCTTGACGCCCCACGGTTAATCCCTGTGGATTAACTTGTGGTGGTAATGGCTCTTTATCAATTGTTACCGCCGCAGGCACAGGAAGCTGAGATGTAGTTATCGTTGCAGATGCAGACTCACTACCAGAGTGTGATGTCATAAAGAAATAACCACCAGCAATTAAAACAATGATCACGCCACCAATTACAATTGGTAATAACGGCTTCTTTTTCATATTTGAATTCATGGTTATCCTTTCTGCTTGCGGAAGATTGTGTAATACGCCCGGACGAGGAAGCGCCATTAGTAAGCGCTGTTTTAATGAACGCCGACAAGGGGCATCTAATCCATCGGATGTCATTAGCATATCACTAAATAGCATCACTTCTTGCTGACTAAAATCATCAATATCAAGTTCAACAGGAGTAATACCTGAGCCATGAGCGACATGGGCTAAAGTTTGATTCAACTCGCCACGATTGGCAAATAGCACAATATTCAGTTGTCGCTCTGGATGTTGATTGGCATATTGTGCCAATGCCCACAATTCAGCAATTAACGTTGGGCTCAGACACTGGGCGTCATCAATCACCACCATTAATTTATAATGTTGGTTCGCTAATAGATGCTCAACACTCTGACATAAAGAGTCATGTTCATTAAACATAGCGTGGCTAACAAATTGTTGTAGCAGTAAGGTACGATGTTGAACATCTGTTTGTCCATGCTGACACATCAATAATACTTGATGACAATCGGTGGCATAATCTTCAAGAAAAGCATGGGCAAGCCAAGTTTTACCTGAGCCTGGTGCACCAGAGAGGTGAATGAGGTGAGAGCTAAACCGAGTAATGAACTGTACTCGAGTCAGCAACTGGATCTGGCTTTCCAGATCCAGACTTTTTCGTTTTGTCATGCAAGTTATCAATTGGTTACAGCTTAGCGACCAATTACATCCTGAAGCACATCAAAAGGAACATCAGCCACAACCTCAGCACTACCAATCGATGTTGGCAACACTAAGCGTAGCTGACCTGACAATACTTTTTTATCACGCATCATGTGCTTAATAAAATCGTCAAAAAACATTGTATCAGGAGCAACAACGGGCAAATTTGCTCGTTGATGTAATGCAATAATCCGCATTACATCAGCATCACTGATTAATCCCTGCTTTGCGGCAGTATGTGCTGCGAGAATTGTACCTACTGACACCGCTTCGCCATGCAGCCAATTACCGTAGCCCATTTCTGCTTCAATCGCATGACCAAAGGTATGGCCAAGATTAAGTAATGCCCTAACGCCTGATTCTTTTTCGTCGGCAGCAACAACATCGGCTTTAATTTGACAGCAACGGCTAATGGCGTAACACAACGCCTCGTTATCCAGTGCATGTAAGCTTTCGATGTTATTCTCTAACCAAACAAAAAAATCATGATCGGCAATAATGCCGTACTTGATGACTTCTGCCAATCCTGCTGCTAACTCTCGTTGCGGCAAGGTATGTAAACAATAATTATCAATAATCACTGCTTTAGGTTGGTAAAAGGCACCAATCATGTTTTTACCCAGACGGTGATTAACCGCAGTTTTTCCACCAACAGATGAATCAACTTGTGCTAACAACGTGGTTGGCACCTGAATAAAATCAACCCCTCGCTGATAACTCGCAGCCGCAAAGCCAACGATATCACCAATTACGCCGCCGCCTAAAGCAACTAAAATCACATCGCGGCCATAATTACCTTCCAGTAAAAATGTCATGATGTGATGAAACGTATCAAGGGTTTTATATTGTTCACCATCAGGCAGAGAAAGTAGTGCCACTTGGCACGATAATGAACTGATGGTTGCTATTACCTGATCCGCATATAACGGGGCAACAGTATCATTACTGACCACAACTACTTGCTTGCCTGCAGATATCGCAGATGCAAACAACGCCGAGTTGTCGAACAACTCGGCGCCAATTGAAATAGGGTAGCTTCTGTCATCTAAATTGACATTGATCCGTTCCATGGTCAGCTTCTCTTTTTAATGAATTAACGCTCTTCCAACATCTTGATGATTTGGTTAGCAACTACCTTCGCACTCTGATCATCAGTACGAACAACGTAGTCAGCAACCTCTTCATACAATGGGTTACGCTCTGCTGCTAGTTCTTCAAGTACTTCACGAGGTGTGTCAGTTTGAAGTAACGGGCGTTTTTTATCACGTTGAGTACGAGCTAATTGTTTTTCAATAGTCGTCTCTAGATAAACAACAATACCACGAGCAGAAAGGCGATTGCGGTTCTCTTTGTTAATAACAGAGCCGCCACCCGTTGCGAGAACAATACCTTGTTCTTGTGTTAGGTCATCAATTACAGCTTCTTCGCGAACACGGAAACCGTCTTCACCTTCAACATCAAACACCCAACTAATATCAGCGCCAGTACGTTCTTCGATCACAGTATCTGAATCAAAGAATTCCATATGCAGCTGTTGTGCAAGGTGTCTACCAATAGTGCTTTTGCCGGCACCCATAGGGCCAACCAAGAAAATATTTCGTTTTTCAGCCATTTTTAGCAATTTACGCGCGGTTAATAAAACGACACCACCCGCAGGCTCTATGTAATATAAGCCCGAGGCGCCAAGTTCCTCACATATAATTCGTGATAAGACAGAAAATTATCTCAGGACTGACTACTATTTTGCAATAGCTAGTCGACATCAATCGATATTTTATTAAGCCTGTCTTACCCACAGAGGCTGCCATAATGGCTTACCCGAGGTCAGAGGTCAATCGTATTAAGCTTGTAAACATCCTAATAATTGTCGAATAACATGCTCAACACCCATTCAATGGACTAAGGTAACCAGTAGAAATAAAACAACTTTTACTGAAACTCACCCTGCTGAAGTATTGTTTAGAAGCATTATCAGCAAGGTGATTCGGTAAGTGAAAAATTATTGCATCACAATCTTTGGCGTCACAAAAATCAATAATTCACGTTTTCCAAGTTCTTCCATTTTATGTCTAAATAATGCACCAAGTACGGGAATATCACCAAGGATAGGCACTTTACGGACACTATTATTAACTTGGTTTTGATAAATACCCCCCAATACGACCGTTTCACCATTGTTGACTAACACTTGAGTACCAATCCGCTGTGTTTTAATGGCCACAGCAGTGCCTACCCCTGTTGGCACTTCTTCACCTTTACTGTCTTGCGTGACTTCTAAATCCAATACCAATTTATTATCGGGGGTGATTTGAGGGGTTACCATCAAGCTCAGCACAGCCTTTTTAAAATCAACCGACACCGCACCACTTGATGATGCTTCAAGATATGGAATTTCGGTACCTTGCTCGATATAAGCCGCTTTTTTGTTAGTGGTCATTAAACGTGGACTTGAAATAATTTCAGCTTTACGTTCTGACTGTAATGCTGATAACTCTAAATCTAACAACACATTACCTAACTTTGCCACCTGAAATGCAATACTGGCCGCTCCATTTTGACTAGCACCTAAGTTAACGTTAAGGAAATCATCAACGGTAGTGTCATCTAATAATCCAGAACTACCGAGGTTACCTTCAATAGAGCCACCAATAGTGGTATCACCATCAATACTTGAAACGCCCCAACGAACACCAAGCTCATCAATATTACCTTCATCAATGGTAACAATACGCGCTTCAATCTGTACTTGTTTGACTGGAATATCAAGCGCAACTACGATGTCTTTAATACTGGCGATATTTTCAGGTGTATCTTTAATTATCAAGGCATTAGTTCGCTCATCAACATGCAAAGAACCGCGTTCTGACAGCATTCCCACGCCGTCACTTGAACCACTCAATAACGCTGAAAGGTCTGTTGCTTTCGCATAGTTCACTTGAATAAGTTCAGAACGTAAACTAGCTAGTTCTTGCTGCTTACGTGCTGTTTCCATCACTTGGCGTTCATTCGCTACTAGCTCAGCCTTAGGGGCTACTAATAGCACCGAACCACGAATACGCTTATCTAGCCCTTTCGCTTGTAGAATAATATCGAGCACTTGTGGCCATGGTACATTATCTAAGCGAAGAGTGACGTTGCCACTCACCGTATCGGCAACCACCAAGTTAAAATCATTGTAATCAGCAATTAACTGTAAGACATTGCGTACGGGAATATCTTGAAAGTTAATTGAAATAGGTTTGCCTTTGTAAGACACATTACCTTTGTTTGTCGTTGTTACCGTTTTAGCTTGAGTACGTTTAATTAACGTCACTTCAAGGTTATTGCCTCGAATACGATAATCGTAATCATAACCACCAGTCATATTAAACATAAACCGCGCCCCACGAGGCACATTGCTAGTATCAATGCTATTAACGACCGTAGCAAAATCAATTACATCTAAAGTGTGTATTTGCTCATTGGTTAACTGAGTATCAAAAATATCCAGCTGTAATTGCTTACCTTGACGGCGAATATCAACCAATGACTGCGGCTGTTTTAACTTAACAGTTAATACGCCTCGACCTTTACCATCACGATGAAATTCAATATCTTGAACTTGATTAGTAATGCCACTCGCTGGCGCTGCTGTAACGCTGGTTACCGTCAGCAACCCGCAGCACATTAACCATACACTGACGAAAATCTGGCGGCTAAGCCCCCATGTATTCCCTTTCATAACTCATCCTTGATTAATGCTGAACTAAAGCCAGCTTTGCAGGCCGTGTAAGCCAACAACCTTTGCCATCGGGTAATGTTTCTTCTATTTCAATGAGCTTATCACTCACCTTTATTACTTTGCCGCGATTAAGCCCAACAAACTGTCCTGGCTTAATTTTTACTAACTCGCCTTTAGGGGTATAAACCAGCCCCCACAATTGATGCTGATGTCCAATCGCCCCTTTCATCGAAAGTTGCTCTAATGGAAACGTTTCTAACGGCGTTGGCTTGTGATCAGCTAACGGCTGCCAACAACTACTATTCGCTTGTTTCGCTAATAATAGCTCTGGCCTTGGCCGTAAAAATGGCACTCGTTTACTGGTCATTACAAATGATTCAGCGACAAAAATATAAGGATCAGCCAATGGTTTTACTTTTGCTTTAGCATTGGTGTGTGTTTTAGCAATAAACTGTTCAATTGAATCAGTGTTAGCCTGACACCCCATTAATCCGAGTCCTAACGGTAACAGCCATAATAGTGTTCTCATAAGATCCTCATTATTGTGGGGTTTTAAAGCGGTATGTCGTAGCAGAGACGGTTAACGACAACAATTCATCAAAACCTTGCTTATCCACCCGTCCCAACTCAACATTACGTAAGTTAACTATTCGCGGCAGCTGGGCTATCGCTTCAGCAAACTGACCAATCTGTTGATAAGAGCCCGTCAACTGCATATTTAGCGGTAGTTCATAATAAAGGTCATGTTCGATACGTGATGCCCACTTAATTGACTGGAAGATCAATCCATTTTTGACACCGATATCATTAATACTTGCCAGTAGGCTCGCCAGTTCTTGCTCTTCTGGCAATTGTTCAATAACTTCTTGATAACGACGATTAAGCTCAGCAACTTGTTCTTTAACTCGCGGCAAAGCGGCCACTTGAGCAGCGCGACTAACGAGTTGAGTACGTAACGTTATTTCCTGTTGTTTTTGTTGTTCTAAAGCCTCGCTCAGCGGCGTTAACCAATACCAATAACCAAAAGCTGAGAGCAATACTGTCAACACCAAAGCAATTAAGCCTTGGGGCAATAATGGCCATTCAGTGATTTCATCAAGCTCTAATTCACGCCAATCAATCATTGTTTTTCTCCACTATTGCAGTAGGAAAGTTCGCCTTTAACGGCTTGTTATTAATTGCAGGCGTTGCTAAATCAAAAGACGCATTAAACTGTGATTTTTGTTTTTTATCTGCACTTTTGGTGGTAACTAAAGAGTGCATTTCAATATTTTGAAACCACGGTGATTGCTCAGCTTTACCTAATAACGCGGCAAGGTGACCGTTAGTATCACCAAAGCCATCAACTTTTACCCGTTGCGAGGCTAAATTAACGCCGTCTAGATATACGCCAGCAGGCACCACTTCTGGTAACTGATTAAGCAGCTGCGTGACGCGATTACGTGATAATTGAATATCAGCAATCACCTTTAATCGCAGCTCAATCGCATCTCGCTGTTTATCTAATTGCGGCAAGAAAGCCAATCGCTGCTCTAAACTGTCCAATTCTTGTTGCAGTTGATCATTACGGCTCTGTTGCTGCAATTGTTGCTTTTCAATGTACTCACCAATTACACCATTCCCCATAATCGCCACCGCAACACTGGCCATCAATAACCCGACAAAACGCTGTTTATGCTGTTTACGCCGCTGCTCTCTCCACGGCAATAGATTAAGTTTATCGATCATGCTAGCCCTCGCAGTGCTAAACCTGTAGCAACGGCATATTGACTCGACATTGAATGTGGTAATTCAACTTTTTTAGCACAACTAAAATGCTGAAATGGACTTACCCAGGTTACATCTAACCCAATCAAACGTTGCAGCAATGATTCAGAGATTAAACTTTGACCTCCGCCACAGAGCCATAAGCCTTTAATGCCACTACGTGGATGAGTTGAGTTATATAATTGAATTTGGCGCTTTAATTGCTCTGCTAATTGTTTAGTAAATTGTTCAGCATGATTACTACCAAGTTCAATTGCTGTTTCTTGATTATCAAACAAACCCGTACCAAATCGAATTTCACGATGATAAGCCGCACTACCTTGAGGTTTCATGCAAAATTCAGTATGACGTTTACCTACATCAACTACGCCCCATTGGTTATAATGACTTCCCATTTCAGCAAGGTATTCCGCCAGCCATAACAAAGCATGAGTTTGTAGCTCCATTACTTTAGGCTTAAAACCGAGCTTTAATAATGAATTTAAGCGGTTATCTATCGTCTCTCGGCGAGAAGCAAACACTTGAAATGGTGTCGTCGACGCTGAGTCACTAAAGCGATCACTGATAAGAGGAAAATAATCAAAGCATAGCTCTTCCACCGGGAACGGCGAAGCCGCACCCAATGCTTGCACTATGGCGAACTCAGCCTCTTCTTCACTGAGGCTGGTATCTAATTGAACAACTTTGCTGATCACTGCACTATCAGGTAAGGCTAAGGTAACGGCTTTGGCTTGCCATGGTAATTGCTTTTTAATTTGACGCATTGCTGACAACAGCTCAGCATTATTCACGCTATGCTGATCATTTATGACTGTTTTAGTCAATTCAATTTCAATAAACGCAGCTAACTCAAACTGCTCTTTTTTTTGTTGTAGTGCCACAGCTTTTATACTGTGATTACCAATATCTACCCCAACACTTAATGGGTTCCGAAACATCCGTGTTATGCTCCTATGTGGCGAAAAAACAAACTATTTCGAATAAACACCATCAACGGCATTAATTAATTTTTTGTTATCTTTATACTTGAAGGTAAAAGATAATAGATAATGACCGCCAGAACGATGGCGTAACGGGAAATCTCAAGTGAAGTTCATAAAGCGATTACTAATACTTGCAATAATTTGCATCACTCTTGGAGTGGGTACAATTTTTGGTTTTTATTTATACCTAAAACCAGACCTACCAGATGTTGCTAAATTAAAAAATATAGAACTGCAAACACCATTAAGGGTGTACAGTGCTGATGGTGAACTGATCTCACAGTTTGGTGAGAAACGTCGTATACCACTAACACTTAAACAAATGCCACCACTGCTAGTCGATGGTTTTATTGCGACCGAAGACAGTCGTTTTTATGAGCATCACGGTGTCGATCCTATTGGTATTGCTCGTGCCGTGTTTGTGATGTTAACCTCTGGTCATGCGCGTCAAGGTGCCAGTACAATCACACAACAGCTTGCACGTAACTTTTTCTTATCCAATAAAAAGACTTTCTCTCGTAAAATTCGAGAAGCATTTATTGCGATTCATATCGAGCAAATTTTAACGAAAGATCAAATTCTTGAACTTTATCTAAATAAAATTTACCTCGGCTATCGTGCTTATGGTGTTGGAGCGGCGGCACAGGTTTACTTCGGTAAAAGTGTTAATGAGCTAACATTAAGTGAAATGGCTGTTATTGCTGGCTTGCCTAAAGCGCCATCAACCATGAACCCAATTTACTCTATCGATCGTGCGACAACTCGTCGTAATGTGGTACTTGATCGTATGTTTAAAGAAGGTTACATCACCCAAGCACAAATGGATAAAGCGCGTTCAGAGCCAATTATTTCCCATTACCATCGCGCAGAAATTCAACTTTATGCGCCTTACGTTGCAGAACGAGCACGTGCATGGATGGTTAACCGCTATGGTGAAGATGCTTACACTAAAGGCATGAACGTTTACACCACCATCAATGCGAAGTTACAGCATGCCGCTCAGCAAGCGGCTGTTGATAACTTACTCAGTTACGATGAACGACATGGTTATCGTGGTGCAACAGCAGTAATATGGAAGCCAGGTCAAACGCCTCTAAACGCAAATCAGATCGTTGAGAAGCTAAGCAACCAGCCAACTTACGGTGAATTAATTCCAGCGGTCGTTACTCAGGTTAAGCAACAAACCGCGACAGTGGTGACCAAACAAGGTCAAACGATAACCTTAAATTGGAATGGTATGAAATGGGCACGTAAGTTCCAGAGCAATACCACCCAAGGCCCTGCACCAACAACAGCGACCCAAATTTTAACTGCAGGTCAACAAATCTGGGTTCAAAATAAAGCTACGACGGTTGCAGCAACAGCAGATACTGCCGCAGTAACAACTGATCATTGGGTATTAAGCCAAGTACCAGGAGCAAATACGTCATTTGTGGCAATGTCACCAAACAACGGTGCGGTATTGGCAATGATCGGTGGTTTTAACTACACTCAAAGTAAATTTAACCGCGCGACTCAATCGATTCGACAGGTAGGTTCAGGCATTAAGCCCTTTATTTACTCGGCTGCAATTGAAAAAGGAATGACGCTAGCCACGCTAATTAATGATGCACCGATAACTAAATGGGATAAATGGCAAGGTACCGCATGGCGACCAAAAAATGCTGATGGTCGTTACGGGGGTCCGACCCGTGCTCGCATTGGTCTAGCACGTTCTATCAACGTGATGGCGATTCGTGTATTACGTCTAGCTGGTTTAGATTTTACGATTAACTACCTCACTCGATTTGGATTTAAACGCTCTGATCTTCCTCGTGCAGAACCGTTAGCGTTAGGTGCCGGTAGTTTAACGCCACTAGAGTTAGCTCAAGGTTATTCTGTGTTTGCTAACGGTGGTTATGCCGTTAAACCATTCCTTATCAATAAAGTTGATAATAGTAATGGTGGGTTGATCTACAGTGCTAATCCTAAAATTGTTTGTGACGATGTTTGCCAAAGTCAAAATCCACAAGCAAAAATGCAAGTAGCACTCGCAACAGCAGCTCAAAATACACCAATTCAAAAAGCGCCATCATCGACTGCTGAAAAACCAACATTAGCACAGCTAGAGCAAGTGATCACACCGCCTGATGTACGTTATGCTCCTGAAGTGATAAGTGAGCAAAATGCATTTCTTGTTCGTCAAATGTTGACCAGTAATATTTGGGGTGAGCCCAATCATTCATATGGTACAGGCTTTAGAGCTCGCGTATTAGATCGACATGATATTGGTGGAAAAACAGGTACTACTAACGATTCGAAAGATGCTTGGTATACCGGTTTTGGTCCTAACATTGTTGCGACAACATGGGTTGGTTTTGATGATCACCGCCATACACTCGGACGCACTCGATATAATAGCAACCTCGGAAAAAACCAAGTTATAGGTGGTGAATACGGTGGTAATGCCGCTCAACCAGCATGGATTAATTTCATGCGTGCAGCATTGGAAAATACGCCAGAACAACCACTACAAATTCCTGCCGACATTGTTAAAGTACGTATTGATCGTACAACAGGTAAACTTTCAGATCGTAGTGGTTCAAGCTCAATGTATGAGTACTTCATCAAAGGTACTGAACCAAAACAATCTGTTCGCCAAGTCATTTATGAACAGAAGTTTGAGACTGAAACAGCAGAAGAGTTATTCTAATTACGATTTCTAATCGCAATCAAAAAGAGCGCCGATTGGCGCTCTTTTTTTGCTCAAATATCATGACTGATCGTCGGTATTAGCAATTATTGTTGGACATGCTTTTCAAAAATAGTCGGCATCTTAGCCTTTATCACCGCCGCTAATTTCTCATAACGTGATTTTAACGGTGATCCCGGACGGTAGGCTAGGGTTATTAAACGGGTTGGTTGCGGATGTTCTGCTGCAATATAACAAACCCCATCACGGCAATGTTCTTTAGGGGTTGCTAACTGAGGCAATAAAGTTATACCACTGCCCGCAGCGACCATATTACGTAGAGTTTCAAGGCTAGTCGCTTTAAAACGACCATCATCACGTGCACCCGCCGCAAAACAAAAACCTAATGCTTGATTACGCAAACAGTGGCCATCTTCCAACATCAATAAAGTTTCACCGTGTAAACATGACATATCAATTTCTTTCTCTTGTGCCCATTGGTGAGTTTCAGGCACAGCAAGCATCATTGGCTCATCATACAATGACAGCTCAATAAACGGTTCGCTCTCTTTGACTGCCGCTAAAATAATGCAATCAAGTTTTCCCTCTTCAAGTTGTTGAATTAACTGATGAGTTTGCGCTTCATGTAAAAACAACTCTAATTCAGGAAAAGCTTCTTTAAGTGTTGGAATAATTTGTGGTAATAAATATGGACCAACCGTTGGAATAAAGCCAATATGTAACGGGCCGGCCATGCTTTCTCCTTGTAAACTAGCAAGTTCGGTCAATATTTTGACCTCAAGCAACACTTTTTGAGCTTGGGCGACTAAACTCAATCCCGCATCGGTAAAAAGTACGCGACGACTGGTTCGTTCTAACAACGACACCCCTAGTTCATCTTCTAATTTACGAATTTGACCACTTAGGGTTGGCTGACTGACGTAACATGCTTCAGCGGCTTTACGAAAATGCTTATGTTCAGATAGGGCGACAAGGTACTCAAGATCTCGAATATTCATTAGCTAAGGTTACCAATAGGAATCAACTATCAAAACCATAGCAGTAAACGATTAGAACTATCAAGAGTAAAATCGCATAATTACTTCATCAATATGGAGAACATATTTACGAAGCTCCGATTGCATTAAATTTATTTATATTTTTTAAGGAATCACATTATGTTCGCATCTAAAGAAGGTCAGCCAGTACCTCAAGTTACTTTCCACACTCGTAAGGGTGATCAATGGGTAGACGTAACAACTAATGAGTTATTTGCTAATAAAACAGTGGTTGTATTTAGCCTACCAGGCGCATTTACACCAACATGTTCTTCTAGCCATCTACCTCGTTATAACGAGCTAGCATCAGTATTTGCTGACAATGGCGTTGACGACATTCTATGTGTATCGGTTAACGATACGTTCGTAATGAATGCATGGAAAGCAGATCAAGAAGCAGAAAATATCACTTTCATTCCAGATGGTAATGGTGAGTTCACTAACGGCATGGGTATGTTAGTTGAAAAAGACGACCTAGGTTTTGGTGCGCGTTCATGGCGTTACAGCATGCTGGTTAAAAACGGCGTGGTTGAGAAAATGTTCGTTGAAAACGAAGAACCAGGCGACCCGTTCAAAGTCTCTGACGCTGATACAATGTTGAACTACATTGCACCTGAGCAAAAACTACAAGAATCAATCACTGTATTCTCAAAGCCTGGTTGTCCTTTCTGTGTTAAAGCAAAACAGAATTTAATCGACAAAGGCCTACAGTATGAAGAAATCATTCTAGGCAAAGACGCAACCACGGTTTCTCTACGTGCAATTACTGGCCGTAGCACTGTGCCTCAAGTCTTCATCGGTGGTAAACACATTGGTGGTAGCGAAGAACTAGAAATTTTCTTAGGCTAAGCAATAATCATTAGCTACAAAGAAAGCCCTTACTTTACAATAAAGTGAGGGCTTTTTGATATCAATCCATCGCTAATATTGGACTAAGCAACATTCACCGTTGGAATATGCTGAGCTTGATCAAGCCAGACCTCTAGAGCGACCTCATCACACGCATGTTGGCGTGGACAACGATCACAGTCTTTCATTACTTTCTCTGGTAATAAGGCTTTTGAGGTTGGCGTAAAACCACGTTTCATAAAGAACTCTGGCACTCGAGTTAACACAAACACTTTTTTTATCGCCATTTGAGTGGCTTTATCAAGCAAATGTTCAACAATCGCTTTTCCTTGACCTTGTTGTTGCCAGCCCGCTTCAACCCCTAAAGATCGTATCTCAGCCAGTCCAGAATCATAGACATACAATGATGCACACCCGGTTACTACACCATGGTTTTCAGCCACTGCAAACGAGCCAATATCGCGCACTAACTCATTACGATTACGCGGTAAATTCTCACCTAGCCCCGCCCAATACACCACCATGCCTTCAATAGCATCAAGATCGGTGAGTCGTGCACCTCGTACTTTAACATTAGGCGAATAACGCTTATCAAGCCGCTTCTCTGCTTGACCAATAGCATAATCAACTTGGTTTGGCGCTACGCCACCAAGAGCGCAACGTTTATCTAAACATGATTCAATGGTCAACATCGGATAGACATCACTTTCAATCACCGTCGAAAATTGTTTCATCTCCTCAAGAGAGAGTTCTTCTAACGCACAGCCTTTGGCAATCGCAGCCACCACCGCCACTCCAACAATATGATGAGCTTCTCGAAAAGGGATCCCTTTCGCCACTAAATAATCGGCTAATTCGGTCGCATTTGAATAGCCTTGCATCGCCGCTTCTAAAGTACGATCTTGATTAATCTTGATCCCTTCAAAACATAATGCCGCCATTTCCATACAATCATGCCAGCTATCTAACGCATCAAATAACCCTTCTTTGTCTTCTTGCATGTCCTTATTGTAAGCTAGCGGTAATGCTTTAACCGTCATCATCATCGCTGTCATAGCACCGTACACTCGGCCACACTTGCCACGAATAAGCTCCAGAGCATCAGGGTTTTTCTTTTGCGGCATCAATGATGAACCTGAGGTCACCGCATCATCAAGTTCAATGAAATTAGATTCGCCAGAATTATAGAAAATTAAATCTTCCGCCATTCGTGATAAATGCAACATTGAAATTGATGCGGTAGATAATAGTTCCATCACGTGATCACGATCAGACACCGAATCAAGACTATTACGGGTTGCGCGCTGAAAACCAAGGTTATGGGCTAACACTTCACGATCTATCGGATACGCCGTTCCTGCCAGTGCGCCAGAGCCTAACGGGCAGGTATCAAGTCGCGTCATAGCATCATCTAAGCGTGAATGATCACGCTCTAGCATTTCAACATACGCTAAACACCAATGGGCAAAAGTGACGGGCTGCGCTCGTTGCAAATGGGTATATCCGGGTAATACCGTTGCTTGATGTTGGCGGGCGACGGTAACTAACTGTTGCTGTAATTTATCTAACATCAACAATAATTGCTGACCTTGCTGACGGCACCACAGTTTAAGATCCGTCGCCACCTGATCATTACGTGAACGACCCGTGTGTAGTTTTTTACCCAAATCCCCCACTTTAGCAATCAACTGCTGTTCAACCCAACTGTGAATATCTTCAGCATCGGAAGCGAGAATTTGTTCAGGATCTTCCATTACCGCTAATTTAAGTTCATTTAGTGCCAATTCAAGCTGTTGTTGCTCTGTTTCAGTAAGTACGTTCACTTGGCGCAGGGCTTTTGACCAAGCTATTGAACCGACAATATCTTGCTCTGCGAGTCGATAGTCAAAACGCAACGAATCATTAAATTGTTTAAATCTGATGTCAGCTGCCTGACTAAACCGCCCACCCCATAATGCCATGCTAAATCTCCTGTTACTGTCTAAGCGAAGTCATATTGAGAAGCTTACGTTGCAATGAATAGCGTCATCATTACAGCGCAAGCAACAATATTGATTGGATTATTTATTTTTGACTATTAAGCGCACGAATACGGCTTGCCAAAGAATACAAACGAATAAAACCGCCAGCATGACTATGATCATAAACATCATCTTCACCAAACGTAGCAAACTCTTCCGAGTACAAACTATTGCCTGAACGCTTTTGAATAACGGTGGCTTGGCCTTTATATAGTTGAATCACGACTTCACCCGTTACATCTTGTGCCAACGTATCAGCCGCGGCTAACAACGATTGGCACAATGGCGTAAACCAGCGGCCATCATAAATAAGGTGCGATGCTTTAAGACCAATGGTTTGACGGAACTCAAACGACTCTTTATCTAGCACTAATTGCTCAACAGCACGCAATGCTTCCATCATGATGGTGCCACCTGGGGTTTCATAGCAACCACGAGATTTGATTCCTACAAGACGGTTCTCAACAATATCAATCCGTCCAATTCCGTGCTTGGCACCTTTGCTATTGAGATAATTAAGCGCGTTATAAGGCGTCATCGGCTCACCATCAACCGCAACCACTTCACCTTTTTCAACTAAAACAGACACCGTTTCAGCGATATCAGGCGCCTGTTGTGGATCTTTAGTCCACACCCAACATAACTCATTAGGTGCATTCCACGTATTTTCAAGTACACCGCCTTCAGTTGAAACGTGCCATGCATTAGCATCACGTGAATAAATTTTTTCTAACGATGCAGTACAAGGAATATTACGCTCAGCCAAATAATCAAGCAGTGCTTCACGGCTACGTAAATTCCATTCACGCCATGGTGCAATCACTGTCAATTGTGGCGCAAGAGCCGCAAATGCCCCTTCAAAACGCACCTGATCATTTCCTTTACCTGTACAACCATGACATAACGCATCAGCACCAACTTCTAATGCACACTCCACTTGCGCTTTAGCAATAATGGGACGCGCCATTGAAGTGCCCAGTAAATATTTACCTTCGTAAGTTGCTCCCGTTTTAAGGGATGGGTAAATATAATCTTTGACCATCTCTTCTTTTAAATCAGCGATGTAACATGCAGATGCACCAGAGGCGAGTGCTTTGGCTTCAATGCCAACCAACTCTTCTTCACCTTGACCGACATCTGCCACAAACGCGACCACTTCACAGTCATAGTTCTCTTTTAGCCATGGAATAATGGCTGAAGTATCTAAACCACCTGAATAGGCCAATACCACTTTGTTAATCTTGCTCATCTGCTGCTCTCCTTTTCAGCCTTGTCGCGGTCATCCCGTTCAGGCACTATTTTCAAAAATATTAATTCGTCGTAATACATCAATGAACTGTCATCAATACAGGCTAATCACCCATTGATGGCAACGTAAATCGAGTCCCGATACTCTCACCTGCTAATAAAGCATTAAGCTTATCGGGATAACGCCAACTGGCCACTTCAATCGAGCGCCCTAAGGCTTTAGCCGCTGTAAATGCCGCACGCACTTTCACAATCATACCGTCGGTAATCACCGCTTGAGCAATTAACGCTTCCGCCTCAAATTCAGTTAACTGTTTAATTAAATTACCTTTACCATCAAGTACGCCCGTCACATCAGACAGTAATACCAACTCTCCACCAACAGCCGCAGCAACGGCAACCGCAGCTTGATCAGCATTAACATTCATCATTTCACCCTGACCATTAAGTCCAATAGAGCTAATGATTGGTACAAAACCTAGCTGCATAATTTGACCCACTAAAGCGCTATTATTGGGTTCAGCATGACCGACAGCACCAAGATCTGGATCTAATTGACTAACAGTACATAAACCGCCATCAGCTAAACTTAATCCTACAGCTGCCACGCCAGCTTTAACTGCTTGCCCTTGCAGCATTTTATTGGCCGTGCCAGCTAACGCACCGGTAATCAAGCCAATTTGATCACTAGGAGTAACCCGTAACCCTTGCTTTTTAACTGTCGGCAATTGCAATTTTTTCATCAGGTCATCAACAAGATAGCCACCGCCATGAACAAATAAAATCGGGCGTTGTGAACGTGATTGATAAGTATTTATGGTTGAAAATAATCGTTCTAAGGTGACATTACATTCCAATGCAGCACCACCGAGTTTAATCACTAAAGGAACTTGATTCATTGTGTTACTCCTACACCAATGCGGTTAATTGAGGAAAACCATTACGAATATTTATGCATTGAACTGCTTGTGATGAAGCCCCTTTCAATAAATTATCAATCGCGGCGGTTAAAATAATATGTTCACCTTGAACCTGCCAGCCGATATCACAAAAACAGCTACCAACAACATCATCCAGCTTAGCGGTATTATTGTTAAGTAGCCGTACCGCATGTTGATCCGTCGTATTTAGATAAGCAGACTCCATTGCTACAGTCACGTCTTCAGCAGTTACGCCAGGCGCTAGCTTCGCGGTAATAGTGGCTAAAATTCCGCGTTTAAAATTCCCGAGATGAGGCGTAAAAATAATATCGCAATTAAGATGATGGGCAATTTCAGGTTGATGACGATGAGTAAACAAACCATATGCTTGTAAACTCACCTCACAAAAACTATTGGTCATGCTTGCTTTACGACCCGCACCTGAAACACCACTGACGGCATTAATCACCGGCCATTGATCGCAATCAAGCAGACCTGCAACGAGCAATGGTTTTAACGCTAATTGAGATGCGGTAGGATAGCACCCAGGAACAGCAATCAACTGCGCTTGGCGAATTTGATCGTGATTCCATTCTGCTAACCCATAAACAGCACTGTCTAGCAATGCCTCATATTGGTGCTCAAAACCATAATATTGTTCATAAAAACCATCCGCTTTCACTCTAAAAGCACCTGACAAGTCAAACACCTGACACCCCATATTTAGACATTCAGCCGCAATATCATGGCTTACTTCATGGGCTGTTGCTAATAACACAATATCAATGTTTGTTGCCGCTGCTTTAATATCTGTTAGCGGTTGCAACGGTAGATCAACCATACCGTGTAATTGGCCATGCAGCGCGCTCAATGGCTTTCCTGCATCAACACTGGTGGCTGAAACATACAAACTGCAAAGCATTAACTGCGGATGACGACTCACTATTTTTGCCAGTTCTGCGCCGGTATAGCCACTGGCGCCAATAATAACCGTGTTTAACATTGCGAATTCCATATCATTGTAGTGTTATCGAGCCGTAATCAAATAATTGGAGCTATGGCATAAGTAGTGATGATTGTCATAACGGCTAACGGAGGAGCGCTGTAAACAGCACAGAAAAGGCACGTAAAAGCACCTAAGGCAAAAGACTTAGCGTCGTCGAAGGGGGATGAAGGCAGATGTATAGATTTGATTCATGATAGTAACTTCCTGCATAGAACAATAAACCCTGAGCGTTCCTTTGCTCAAGGATAAATAAACAGCCAACGCCATTTATTCATAAATTTGAATTAATATGTTTACTGGTTAAGTTGCACACTGTCAATAGCATAACAATAGAAAAATATATTTTATTATCTTTTAATTAACTTTTACGACATCAAACCATAACAGAAATAATTTATTTAATGGCACTTTTTTGCCCTACCTCCTTAATAAGGAACAAAAATGTGGACGAACGTAGGCAGGAATGAAACAAAATTACAATATTCAATCAAAATTATGACCAAAATCAATATCACTCGTTTTTATTAGCGATAAATACAATCTCTGTTGACCTGTCACTAACTTCACGGCTAGATTGTGGGGTATAGGGTTAAATTGGATGTAACAAAATTACGGAATGGATACGATATGAACGAGAAATACAGCGCGTTAACAAGTAATGTCAGTATGCTTGGCCATTTACTGGGTAATACGATCAAAACAGCCTGCGGTGATGAACTATTAGAAAAAGTAGAAACTATCCGCAAACTTTCTAAATCAGCAGGTACAGGTAATCAAGATGATAGCGAGAAACTGATTGCTGAATTACAAAATCTACCCGATGATCAATTACTTCCTGTAGCTCGAGCTTTTAGTCAATTCCTTAATCTCACCAATATTGCAGAGCAATACCATACAATTTCACGTCAATGTGAAACAACATTATGCAGCCCAGATGCACTTGATGAGTTATTTACTAAATTAGTTGAGAATGAGGTTAATCCTGCTGATTCTTTAACTGCAATAAATGAATTAAATATTAATTTAGTGCTCACAGCGCACCCAACAGAAATTGCACGTCGTACCATGATCCATAAATTGGTACAGATTAATAAATGTTTATCGCAATTAGAATTAAGCGAATTATCAACCGCTGAACGTGCTCGTGTTGAACAACGATTAGAGCAACTGATTGCCCAAGCGTGGTACTCAGATGTTATTCGCCAGCAACGCCCAACCCCAATTGACGAAGCTAAATGGGGCTATGCCGTGGTTGAAAATTCATTGTGGCAAGCAGTGCCAGAATTTTTACGTCTATTTGATGAAAAACTACAACAACATTTAGATCAGAAGTTACCGCTAGATGCTGCACCGGTTACCTTCTCATCATGGATGGGCGGAGATCGCGATGGCAACCCATTTGTGACCTCTAATGTTACCCATGAAGTTTTACGTCTTTCTCGTTGGAAAGCCGCTGAACTTTATCTTGGTGACGTGCAAGAATTGATCAATGAATTATCAATGATTCAATGTAATGCTGAGGTGCGAGAGCTCGCAGGTGAAGCACATGAACCTTACCGCGCAATTTTAAAACAATTACGTACTAAATTAATTATTACACGTGATAGTTTAGAAGCTCAAATCAACGGTATCGCTCCCCTTTCTAAGCACATTATTAATGATGTTGCTGAGCTATGGGATCCACTGTTTGCGTGTTACCAGTCATTACATCAATGTGGTATGGCGATCATTGCTGACGGCTTACTGCTTGATTCATTACGTCGTATCAAATGTTTTGGTGTGCATCTGGTTAAACTGGATATTCGTCAAGAAAGTACTCGCCACGAAAATGTTATTTCAGAGCTAACGCGTCATCTTGGTTTAGGTGATTACAGTCAATGGTGTGAACAAGATAAGATCGCATTCTTAGTCCGTGAATTATCGTCTAAACGACCATTACTACCACGAAAGTGGGAACCATCAGCTGACGTTCAAGAAGTACTCGAAACCTGTAAAGCAATTGCAGAACAACCACGTGAAGCATTAGGTGCTTATGTGATCTCAATGGCACGTACTGCCTCTGATGTATTAGCCGTCCACTTATTACTGCAAGAAGCAGGTTGCCCGTTCCGCATGGATGTGTGTCCATTATTTGAAACACTTGAAGACTTAAATAATGGTGCTGATGTTATTGAGCAACTGCTTAACATTGACTGGTACCGTGGCTTTATTCAAAACCATCAAATGGTAATGATTGGCTATTCTGATTCAGCCAAAGATGCTGGGGTCATGTCTGCGGGTTGGGCACAATACAGTGCGATGGAAAAACTGGTTGATGTCTGTGAAAAAGCAGAAGTTGAAATCACCTTATTCCACGGCCGTGGCGGTAGTATTGGTCGTGGCGGCGCACCAGCACATGCGGCATTATTATCTCAACCACCACGCAGCCTAAAAGGTGGTTTACGCGTCACCGAACAAGGTGAGATGATTCGCTTTAAGCTCGGTTTACCTGAAGTGGCAATTAACAGCCTCAGCCTTTACGCGAGCGCAACGTTAGAAGCTAACTTACTGCCGCCACCAGCACCGAAACAAGAATGGCGTCAGATCATGGACCAACTTTCTCATGTTTCATGTGACGCGTACCGTAATATAGTCCGTAACACGCCGGAGTTTATTCCTTATTTCCGCGCTGCAACGCCAGAATCTGAACTGGGTAAGTTACCGCTGGGCTCTCGCCCTGCAAAACGTAATCCTAATGGTGGCGTTGAGAGTTTACGTGCTATTCCATGGATTTTTGCTTGGAGTCAGAACCGCCTCTTATTACCAGCATGGTTAGGCGCGGGTGAAGCGATTCAACATTCAATTGATAATGGTGATACCGCACAACTAGAAGAAATGTGTCGCGAATGGCCGTTTTTCTCAACCCGGTTAGGTATGCTAGAAATGGTATACAGTAAAACTAACCTTGGTATTGCTGAATACTATGATCAACGCTTAACCGATAAAGCATTATGGCCACTAGGTAAACAATTACGCTCACAATTACAGCAAGACATTAAAACAGTCTTAACCGTTGAAAATAATGACCATTTGATGCAGCAAGACCCATGGGGTGCAGAATCTATTCGCCTGCGTAATATTTATGTCAAACCACTTAATATGCTGCAAGCTGAATTACTTTACCGTACTCGTCAGCAGGAAGAGTTACCAACAGAGCTTGAAGAAGCATTAATGGTCACCATTGCAGGTATTGCAACTGGTATGCGTAATACAGGTTGATCGACTAATAACACTAACAAGGCTATCTTTGGATAGCCTTTTTTTTTAACTGTTATTTATAATATTGTTAAAAATTATGGCTAAGTCTCAATTTTGACACAGCATTATATTGCTTATAAAGACTAAGATAGAAAAGTATCAATATGAGAAAAGATGAATATATTTCAATCAAATTATTACCTTTTTAGCGCTAAATTAACTTAGCGATAATTCACAAAATAATAAATTGAAACGCCTCAGTAACAGATAATTGAACTAGAAGTATCGATACTGAGCCAATTAATGATATTCTATGCGACCGCAATTAGGCAGTGCAATAGCACGATTATAAATTAAAAACGTCATTTGAAGCGTTACATAATCTAAGCCCTATTGTGTTTTTTTATTTTATATATTTAACGGATAGAAGAGATGTCACTACCACATGTAATTTTAACAGTGCTCAGCACTCGTGAAGCAACTGGCTACGATATAACCAAAGAATTTTCACACAGTATCGGTTATTTTTGGAAAGCGAGTCACCAACAGGTGTATCGTGAACTCAATAAAATGGCAACGAACGATCAAGTAACCTGTCGTCTTGAACCTCAAGATGGCAAACCTGATCGTAAAGTGTATTCAATTACCGATCTTGGCCGACAGGCATTATTTGAGTGGTTCCAAGAGCCAGCACGTAATCCAACCACGCGCGATGAATTTTCTGCAAAACTATTGATTTGCGGTGTTCACAATTCATTACCAATGCAGCAGCAACTTGAAGCTTTAATTGATGAATCACACATTTTAATGGGTCATTATCAAGAGCTAGAACAAATTCATTTTAGCGATTACAAAAACATGGATCGTCAACAACGTCTCGACCGTTTAACCTTACGCCGCGGGCTTCATAACCGCCAAGCTTGGATATTATGGGCTGAAGAAGTATTAGCTGAACTGAAAGATATAGACAGTGAAAATAGCGCAGTTGCTATCAACTAAATCAATATCAAAAAATAAAGCCGCAGTTTAAACTGCGGCTTTTTATTACAACTAACCGTGTAATGTTACAACATCATCGCTAATCGATTGATATCAGAAATTAGCGCCCCTGCCGTCACATCACGTCCAGCCCCTGGGCCACGAATCACTAATGGATTCTCACGATACCACTGACTTTCAATCGCAAAAATATTATCACACGGTAATAAATTTGCTAATGCATGTTCATTAGGCAACGCTTCTAGTCCGACATACGCTTTACCATGGCGATCTAACCGTGCCACATAGCGTAATACTTTTTCTTCACTAACCGCACGAGCTAGCTTTTCCGCTAATAATAAATCAAGCTCAGCGACATGTTCAAAAAAATTATCGACGCTTAAATTCTGCAAAGTCGGTGGAACTAATGACTCTACTTGCACTTGCTGCGGTTCAATCTCAAACCCAGATTCACGAGCTAAAATAACCAATTTTCGCATCACATCACTGCCATCTAGATCGTGGCGAGGGTCCGGTTCAGTTAATCCCTGCTGCCATGCCTGTTCAAGCAATTCAGAAAACGGCAGACTACCATCAAACTGTTGGAACAACCATGATAATGTACCTGAGAAAATACCCGATATAGCTAAAATACGATCACCACTTTCTCGAAGATCACGCACGGTATGATTGATGGGTAAACCTGCACCAACAGTCGCATTGTACAACCAATAACGACTACTTTTAGCGAAAGCATCAATCACCGCCTGATACTCTATGGTCGCCGCAGAACCCGCAATTTTATTAGCAGAAATAAGGTGTAATCCACTCGCTGCAATACGGGGATATAACGCTGCCAGCTGATGACTTGCTGTCACATCCACCATTACCACATCATCGTAATCAACCGCTGCCAGTTGAGATAATAATTGTGGTAATTGGTAACCTGTTGCCTGATCTTGAAACTGTTCTAATGCTGTTTGCGGCGTAATTCCAGCACTATTAATCCAACATTGATGTTGGCCAACAATACCAATTAAATTAAATCGCATCCCATGGCGTAGCTCTAATGCTGATTTTTCACGACTAAACAACCCTAACCAATGTTTACCAATATTGCCTTTACCGCACAACACAATACCCACACTTTTTTGTGCTTGAAATAACGCTTGATGGATATCGCTGACTAACGTATCCGTATCAATATCACGGAGCACTGCAACTAAACTTAAGCCAGACTCCGCCTCCATCATAAATTCAACGGGTAATCCTTTAAGTTGCTGATAGAAGCCATGGCAATGATTAGGATTATTCAACACTCCAGCACCCACGGCGGCAACCATTGAAAAGCCTTCCCGCAATCGAAGTTCAACTGCAACACCGCTGTCTTGCAATAACCTCAGCACACTATTTACCATTTCTTGGGTATAGGCCAAAACAATGCGCCGCTTCCCTTTATCCATGGTTTGAGCAAGTGGCTGTAATTGCGCTCGATCTAATAATAACTGCACGTCATGTTGAATATGTGCCACTGTCATTCCCTGTGGCACATCAAGCTCAATTAAACACACATCATTGAGTGATGAAATAATTTTAGCACCACGACCTGATGCTAATACCCGCTCAACCCGCGTTGATCCAGATTCAGGATGATGACTACAACGTAAGGTTAAATCAAGACTACTTTGGGCGACGGGTTGGAGTGTTCGACTATGTAAAACTGGCGCAGCAAGACGAGCTAATTCATTGGCTTCATCTAATCGTAATAAGGGCAATAGACAAGCATTGGTGACTTTACGAGGATCGGCACTATAAACACCTGCGACATCACTCCAAATTGTTACTCGGTCAACCTTGGCTAAAGCACCAATAATCGTCGCAGAATAATCAGACCCATTACGACCAAGTAACACCGTTTGCTGGTGCTGATTCGCGGCCATAAAACCGGTGATCACTAATCGCTGTTGTTGATATTGTGCTAATAATTGATCCAATAATGGTTCAGATAAAACTTTATCCACTTCAGGCTGCACCGCATGATCGGCCCGTAAAAATAAACGTGAATCAATATCTATCGCCGCTAATTGGCATTGGTTTAATAAGGCACTTAATAACCGTGCAGACCATAATTCACCATGACCTAAAACCGCATTTTTCACCTCAGCTGTCATAGTTGATTGTCCCCACTGAGCAATTAACGCCAGCTCCGCATATAACTGCTGTTGTAGCGGCTCTGCGTCTTGAGGCTCAAGTAACTCACAGATCAATTGCTGCTGAAATACTCGAATAGAGAGTAAAGTTTCATGAGCTAAGCGGCCATCAGTGACTAATTGTTCTAACCATAACAACAATTGATTGGTGGTTTTTCCTGCCGCCGATACCACCACTAAATCCGTGCTATTAGAGTACGATTGTAAAATATCAACGACACGGCGATAACAATCAGCATCAGCAAGGCTACTTCCACCAAATTTATGTAATTGGCGCAGATCTTTTTTCATCAGCAGCCCTCCTTTGCAATAGCGAACGCCTGTTTAAGATCAGCAATCAAATCTTGTGGGTCTTCTAAACCTACCGATAACCGTAACAAAGAGGTAGAGATCCCTGCCGCTCGTTGTGCTTCATCGGTCATAGCACGATGAGTCATTGAAGCTGGATGAGCAATTAAACTCTCCGTTCCCCCTAATGACTCTGCTAATGAAAATAATTGCAATTTTTTAACAAACAATTCCAATTGCTGATAGCTTCCTGCAAATTCAAAACTCATCATTGATCCAAAACCACGCTGTTGGCATTTAGCAATTTCATGCCCTGGATGAGTAGGTAAACTTGGATGATAAATGGTGCCAACCAATGGTTGTTGCTGTAAATAAGCTAACACTGCGGCTCCATTCTCTTCATGCATTCTCATTCGAGGTGCTAATGTACGTAATCCACGTAAGGTTAAATACGCATCAAAGGGAGCCCCTGTGGCACCGATACAATTTGCCCACCAACTTAGATTTTCAGCTGCAGATTGCTGTTTGGCAATTAAAACACCACCAACAACATCAGAGTGGCCATTTATATATTTAGTGGTTGAATGCACTACAAAATCAGCCCCAAGCGATAAAGGTTGCTGTAATAATGGCGATAGGAAAGTGTTATCAACGGCAACTTGGCAACCAACCGCCTGTGCTTGTTGGCAAATCGCCGTAATATCAATCACCCGCACTAAAGGATTCGAGGGGGTCTCAAGCCATAACAAGGTCGGCTTTTGTGCCAATGCTGCCGCTAAGGCCTCAGAATCTGATTGATCAATAAACAGCACTTTAAAGTCGCCCTTTTGAGCGCGAGTATTGAATAAACGATAACTGCCGCCATAACAATCATGGGGCGCAATCAATAAATCATTAGGACCTAAAACTGCAGACACCAATAAATTCATCGCAGCTGTACCACAACTGGTGACGACGCCCCCCGCGCCGCCTTCCATATCACTCAGAGCATCAGCTAATGTGTTACGAGTTGGATTGCCTGAACGGGAATAATCATATTGCGGTAACTCACCTAGCGCAGGAAAACTGTAGGTGGACGTTAAGTAAATTGGCGGCACAACAGCATTATATTGTGAATCAACGTCAATACCGGTACGAACGGCAATGGTCGCAAGCTGCTTATCACTCATAATAACGTTCCTTGTTATAAGGGGATGAACCCTGTAAATAAATAATGATGGTTGTTAACAACCTTAACCACATCAAAACAAGACGTCAACACCTCTAGACGTCCATATGTCTTTGCTTATAGCGGTAAATCCCGCTAAAATTCAATAATTGAAAAAATAGTCGTGATCTAGCAACTGTTGTCTACCACTGTAGAGGACAAACTAGTGATGTTCACGTAATATCGCCGCCTATCATGACTATGTACTAACAACCGTCATCGCGACATTGTTATCATCATTAATTAAACATCGCTGAGAAGGTAAAACATGGCAAAGTGGAATGGCGAATATATTAGCCCTTATGCAGAACACGGTAAAAAAAATGAACAAGTAAAAAAAATTACAGTGTCTATTCCATTAAAGGTCCTCAAAATTCTTACTGATGAACGTACTCGTCGTCAGGTCAATAACCTGCGCCACGCTACCAACAGTGAACTACTCTGTGAAGCTTTCCTACATGCCTATACAGGCCAACCGTTACCCACAGATGATGATATCCGTAAAGATCACCCTGACGATCTTCCTGCAGAAGCAAAGCTATTAATGGACGCGATGGGTATCAGTTACGAAGACATTAATGAATAACATGTACATGAGATAGCAAAAAACCAGCATTTATGCTGGTTTTTTTACATCTGACAAATTTAAGTTATAAAAAAAGGAATGCTTACGCATTCCTTTTTTTTAAATTCAGCTGGCAAATAATTACTTGCTAGCAAGCGCACCAAAACGCTTGTTGAATTTGTCCACACGACCGCCAGAGCTAACTTGACGTTGCTTACCAGTGTAGAATGGGTGACACTTATCGCATACATCAAGGTTGATGTCTTTACTCATAGTAGAGTTAAATTCGAAAGTGTTACCGCAAGAACAACGTGCGTTTACTGCTTTGTATTCTGGGTGGATACCTTGTTTCATGGGGAAACCTCAAGTTAAGGCCGTGTCGCTCTCCCGATCCAAAGCCGGGCACCACACGTAGTTAATAAAATAGTCTGCCGTAAAATTACGACAAATCAGGCGGCGTATAGTAATCAATCATTACTCAGAGATCAACTCAGACACTGTTTTTTATCGCTCTTTTATTGATCACTAAAACAATCAATAATAATGCGACCATAGCGGTACTTATCCCATATCACGCGATCTGTTACTATTTAGCACACGTTCAATTAAAGCGATAAAATATGAACCACCCAATAGCACGCGTTGCTTTACCCATCCCACTAGATAAAACTTTTGACTATCTCATCAAGCCCAACACTACCCCAGTTATCGGCGGGCGTGTGCTGGTGCCTTTTGGTCGACAACGATTAGTCGGGATTGTGGTTGCTATTGGACATGATTCTGATTTTCCTATTCAACAGTTAAAACCTATTCAGCAAGTATTGGATGAGCAACCTTTATGGCAACCCACTTTATTTAGCTTATTAAAATGGGCCAGTAGCTATTATCAATACCCATTAGGTGATGCTCTAGCGAATGCGATGCCAGCATTACTGCGCAAAGGTCGAGAGGCGTCAACTGCGCCATTAAAATACTGGCACCTTACTGAAACCGGTCGAGAGCAACCATTGAATGGCTTAAAACGTGCGCCTAAACAAGCACAAGTCCTAAATCTATTACGTAATGGGCCACTCAGTCATGAAACCTTACTCACTCATGACGTCAATAGCACCACCCTAAAAACTATTGAACAAAAAGGTTGGATTAGCGAACAACAACATCAGCCACAACAACGCCAGTGGCAACCACAATTTGAGATCACAGAACAAAAACCGCGTTTAAACGAAGAGCAAGCGCTAGCAATTGCAACGGTTAACAGCAATCCCGGTTTTGGCTGTTATCTACTTGATGGCGTTACTGGCTCGGGTAAAACAGAGGTCTACCTTAATTTACTAGAACCCATTTTAGCTGCAGGTAAACAAGCGTTAATTTTAGTACCAGAAATTGGCCTAACTCCCCAAACAATCAATCGCTTTAAACGCCGTTTTAAGGTGCCATTAGAAACCGTACATTCAGGTTTAAACGATAGCGAGCGCATGGCGGCATGGTTAGCCGGACGAGATAATCAGGCAGGGATCATTATTGGCACCCGCTCAGCACTATTTACGCCCTTTGCTAATCTTGGCATTATCATTGTCGATGAAGAACATGATGCTTCATACAAACAACAAGATAGTTTACGTTACCACGCTCGTGATCTGGCCGTAATGCGTGCCAATAAAGAAAATATTCCCATTGTTTTAGGCTCTGCAACGCCTGCACTTGAAACACTGCATAACGCACAAACGGGGAAATACCATTATCTGGCACTCTCTAAACGCGCAGGTAATGCGAGTGCCGCACGTCATGGTGTGATTGATGTCAAAGGCTTGTATTTAAATGCCGGACTATCAGCACCATTGATTGCTGAAATGCGTAAGCACCTCAATGCGGGCAACCAAGTGATGCTGTTTCTTAATCGTCGTGGATTTTCGCCCGCGATGATGTGCCATGAGTGTGGCTGGATCGCTGAATGTGATCGCTGTGATGCGTATTACACCCTCCATCAACAATCAGGGGAATTACGCTGTCATCACTGTGCAACTCAGCGGCCAATCATGCACCAATGCCAACAATGTGGCTCAACCCAACTATTGCCTGTCGGAGTAGGAACAGAACAGCTTGAAGCACAATTAGCCGAACTATTCCCTGAGTTTAAAACCGTACGTATTGATAGAGACAGTACCCGTCGTAAAGGGGCATTAGAAAACTATTTAGAAGCCATTAAAAATAATGAATATCAAATTTTAATCGGCACCCAAATGCTCGCCAAAGGTCATCACTTTCCCAATGTAACCTTAGTGGCATTAATTGATGTCGATAGTGCATTATTCAGTAATGACTTTCGCGCATCTGAGCGATTAGCACAGCTATTTATTCAAGTGGCAGGTCGAGCAGGACGTGCCAGTAAGCCAGGATCAGTATTATTACAAACACACCATCCAGAGCACCAACTACTACAATCATTATTGCATAAAGGTTATGGCGTTTTTTCTCAAGCAGCCTTAACTGAACGTCGCCAAGCATTGTTGCCGCCGTTTACTCACTTAGTGTTATTACGCGCAGAAGCTAATGATAGCGACCTTGTGTGTCAGTTTTTACAGCAGGTACGGGGAATTTTTGAAGCCAGTCCGGTATATGACCAAGATTGTTGTGTCTTAGGGCCAAACCCTGCCCCACTTGCTCGTCGTGCGGGGCGATTTCGATGGCAATTAATTTTACAAATACCTAATAGGAATAAACTTCAACAAATACTCAATATTGCTAAGCCTGCAATTCAGCTCTTACCGCTAGCGAAAAAAATTAGGTGGTCGATTGATGTTGAACCGCAAGATTTAACTTAAACTACACAATGCGATGCATCTCACATAGCGAATGTAATTTATGCTATTGGAAGCATGTTTCAGCTGATGCATCCATTCTACAATATGTATATGAATTGACGTTTTTCAGTCAGTTACAATTAGTTGGTGAACATATCTGAATACATTTTCAAATCAGATAGCCAACTGTAAATTAGTAAGATATAGCACAAGAGGAAAGCACTATGGCGACAATGAAGGACGTTGCCCAGCTAGCCGGGGTATCAACCGCGACAGTTTCACGCGCGCTCATGAACCCGGAAAAAGTATCGGCATCAACAAGGAAAAAAGTTGAGCAAGCCGTAATGGAAGCTGGATATTCACCCAATTCACTAGCGCGTAACCTACGCCGCAATGAATCAAAAACTATCGTAACTATTGTTCCGGATATCTGTGATCCTTATTTCACTGAAATTATTCGCGGCATTGAAGAAGCAGCGATGGAAAATGGTTATCTAGTGTTACTCGGTGACAGCGGCCAACAACAACGTCGAGAAAACTCATTTGCAAATTTAGTATTTACTAAACAAGCTGATGGCATGCTGTTATTAGGTAATAATTTACCGTTTGACGTCAGTAAACCTGAACAAAAAAATCTGCCACCACTCGTCATGGCATGTGAATATGCGCCAGAGCTTGAATTACCGACGGTGCATATTGATAACTTAACTGCAGCCTTTGATGCGGTAAATTATCTCACTCAAATGGGCCATAAACGTATTGCTCAAATCACGGGTCCAGATAAAGCAGCATTATCACAATTTCGCCAGCAAGGTTATCAACAAGCACTGCGTCGTGCAGGTATTACTCTAAATCCGGCTTACACCATTAAAGGTGATTTTAGCTTTGCTGCCGGCGCACGCGCGATTACAGCATTACTTGCTTTGCCTGAACCGCCAACGGCATTATTTTGCCATTCCGACGTGATGGCAATTGGCGCAATGCAACAGGCTAAACGTTTAGGTTTACGTGTACCACATGATATTTCTATTGTGGGTTTTGATGATATTCAATTTGCAGAATATTGTGATCCACCATTAACGACCGTCTCACAGCCTCGTTATGAGATCGGCCGTCAAGCAATGCTGATGTTACTGGAATTACTCAAAGGTAAAGATGTTCAGGCCGGGTCGCGATTATTGGACGCCAAACTGGTTATTCGTGAAAGTGCTGCCCCCCCAAGTCGCTAATTAATCTATCCCCATATTTGACACGTTACAGCACGAAGATCATAAAATCTGGCATTTTGTGAAAGTATGGGGTTAATTATCAACAAAACAGCGATAATAACTGGTCAGGATCAATCCAACTTTGTAACATAGTGTCCTATCTATCTACCCAAACTAATTTGTCGATATCGTGGCTACTAAAGATTATGTAAAACGTGGACGCTCAGCAAAACCAGCGTCACCAAAAACAAAAGCTAACCCTAAAGGCAAAAAAGTGCCAACGACTGGTTTTCCAACCAAGTGGGCAGCTTTCGCTGTTATTTTAGTGTGTGGGCTGATTACGAGTTTATTTTTCCTTTCTGGCACTGACGTTCCTGAAAAAGAGCCAGCGATCCCTGCGGCTGTTATTATCAAGCCACAGCCGCCAGCAAAAGTTAACACAACCGCTTTGCCGCCTAAACCAGAAGAAAAATGGCGTTATATTCAAGAACTGGAAAATAAAAAAGTCATCGTTTCAAAATCCCCCCCTAAACAAGTCATTGCAAAAAAGAAGCCAGCTAAGCCTTATTTATTACAATGCGGTGCTTATCACAGTCAAACTCAAGCCGATGAACGTAAAGCGATAATTGCGTTTCAGGGCTTAAATAGCCAAATAAAAGTATCAACTAACAATAAAGGTACTTGGTATCGTGTTGTGCTTGGCCCTTACAAAGATAAACGCTTAGCAATGAATGATCAGAACAAATTACAACAACATGGCATTAGCCCTTGTGCAATTTGGTTCTGGGAATAATCATTATTACTATGAATAATAAAAAGGGATGCCATCATGGCATCCTTTTTTATCGCCTGATGGTTAGCATCACCACAATGAGCAATTGTCACCTACACCTTGAAAACCAGTATTACTATCCCCAGATCTAATAGCATTAATGATCCCGGCTAACGTCGGAGCTGAATCAAAGAGGGTTTAACGTGACAACTATTGTATCTGTTCGTCGTAACGACAAAGTCGTAATTGCTGGTGATGGCCAAGTCTCACTTGGCAATACAGTAATGAAAGGCAACGCTCGCAAAGTTCGTCGTCTCTATAACGATAAAGTACTTGCAGGTTTTGCTGGCGGCACTGCTGATGCCTTTACTTTATTTGAGCGTTTCGAACGTAAATTAGAAATGCACCAAGGCCATCTATTGAAATCAGCTGTTGAGTTAGCCAAAGATTGGCGAACTGATCGTGCCCTACGTAAACTCGAAGCTTTATTGGTCGTTGCTGATGAAACTGGCTCATTAATCATTACAGGTAATGGTGATGTAGTACAACCTGAACATGATTTAGTTGCAATTGGCTCTGGTGGTAATTTCGCTCAAGCAGCTGCCATTGCATTACTAGAAAATACCGATCTTAGCGCGCGTGAAATTGCGGAAAAAGCGTTAAATATTGCAGGTGATATTTGTGTGTTTACTAACCACAATCACACTATTGAAGAATTAGAAACTAAGTAAGGAAGTTGCAATGTCTGAAATGACTCCTCGCCAAATCGTTCATGAGCTTGATCGCCATATTATCGGTCAAGACAAAGCCAAGCGAGCGGTTGCGATTGCACTGCGTAACCGCTGGCGTCGTATGCAGCTTCCTGAAGAGCTGCGCGTAGAAGTAACCCCTAAAAATATTTTAATGATTGGTCCAACAGGGGTTGGTAAAACAGAAATCGCACGTCGATTAGCAAAACTAGCTAATGCACCATTTATTAAAGTTGAAGCAACTAAATTTACTGAAGTCGGTTATGTCGGTAAAGAAGTTGAGACCATTATTCGTGATCTGACCGATGTTGCAGTGAAAATGGTTCATCAACAAGCCACAGAAAAAGTACGCGTACATGCAGAAGAATTAGCAGAAGAACGTATTCTTGATGTGTTATTACCACCCGCACGTGATGCTTGGGGACAAAACGAAGAAGCCCCAACAGAATCAACAACGCGTCAATCTTTCCGTAAGAAATTACGTGAAGGTAAACTTGATGATAAAGAAATTGAGATTGATGTTGCAGCGCCACAAATGGGCGTTGAAATCATGGCGCCTCCTGGTATGGAAGAGATGACCAACCAGTTACAAGGTATGTTCCAAAATCTTGCTGGTAACACTAGCAAAAAACGTAAGATGAAAATCAAAGATGCGTTAAAAGCTGCAACTGAAGAAGAAGCTGCCAAACTGGTTAATCAAGAAGAATTAAAAGAACAAGCTATTTTCGCTGCAGAAAATAACGGTATCGTCTTTATTGATGAAATAGATAAGATTTGTAAGCGTGGTGAATCATCAGGTCCTGACGTTTCTCGTGAAGGCGTACAACGTGATTTATTACCATTAGTCGAAGGCAGTACAGTATCAACGAAGCATGGTATGGTTAAAACAGATCATATTTTGTTTATCGCATCTGGCGCATTCCAAGTCGCTAAACCGTCAGATCTCATTCCAGAACTACAAGGTCGTTTACCGATTCGTGTTGGACTAGAAGCACTGACGAGCCATGACTTTAAACGTATTCTTACTGAGCCAAAAGCATCATTAACTCAACAATATGTTGCGTTAATGGCAACGGAATCAGTAAATATCGAATTTACTGCAGATGGTGTTAATAGCTTGGCTGAAGCTGCATGGCAAGTAAATGAGCGTACGGAAAACATTGGTGCCCGTCGTTTATACACTGTTATGGAACGCTTAATGGAAGAAATTTCTTATGATGCGAGTGAAAAATCAGGTGAGAAATTCCTGATCGATGATGCTTATGTACAAGCACGTTTAGGTGAATTTGTCGCTGATGAAGATTTAAGTCGCTTCATTTTGTAATCGAATTTAGACTGACTATTAACATTATAAACGGTGCGTTTTATCGCACCGTTTTTTTTGTTCTTTAACAAACATTGTTGGGATAAATTTGCGCCTGACCAAATTTACGCCATAATACCTTTTCAGTATTCACTTTAAGTATCTAATTTATGAACTCACCCTCTTCACTGACAATTTGGTTAGATGCCGCAAGACCAAAAACCTTACCTCTTGCCATCGCCTCTATTGTCTGTGGTAGCGCAGTGGCAAAATGGCACGACAATTTTTCTGCGAGTATTGCAGCTCTTGCGCTATTAACTGCCTTGCTATTACAAATTCTATCTAATCTTGCCAATGATTATGGCGACGCTGTTAAAGGCACAGATAATGATGACCGTTTAGGTCCACAACGGGCAATACAATCAGGTTTAGTTACTGCAGCAACAATGCGTAAGGCAATGATTATAAACATCATACTTACTGCAATCAGTGGCTTAACCTTAATTTTAATGGCGTGTAAGAACCCGCATGACATTGCCGGTTTTTTAATCCTTGGTTTGCTGGCGATAGCTGCGTCGATTGCCTATACCGTCGGTAATAAGCCTTATGGTTACCGAGGCCTTGGCGATCTATCTGTGCTGATATTTTTTGGCTGGCTAGGTGTTGCCGGAACGTATTACCTTCAAACTGGGCAAATTGATTCATTGATCATGTTGCCCGCAACGGCATGTGGCTTATTGGCGGTTGGTGTACTCAATATCAATAACCTACGTGACATTGATAATGACAAAGCATGTGGCAAGCAAACCTTAGTTGTACGCATGGGTCCACTATGGGGACGTAAATACCACCTTGTTTTGCTTTCTACTAGCATAATATTTTTTAGTTTATTCGCTCTCTTAGAAGTGAAATCACTCTTTGGCTGGCTATTTATTTTAAGCCTGCCATTACTGATTAATCATGGCCGACAAGTATATCGTTCAACCAATGGTGCAGCCCTTCGCCCAATGATGGCAACCATGGTTAAGTGTGCCTTAATCACCAATCTATTATTTGCTATCGGTATGGTATTGGCATAATCACTGATACAAATTGCAATGCGATATCAACTGGTTATAATTTGAACAAACCATTTTTATTTTCAGCTACCAATAAGAAGACTGACCATGGACTATAATACATCTGAACTTTGTGATATCTATCTCGATCAAGTTGATGTGGTTGAACCGATGTTCAGCTCATACGGTGGTCGCTGTTCATTTAGCGGTCAAATCACAACCATTAAATGCTTTGAAGATAATGGCATTATTCATGACGTCCTATCCCAACCAGGTTCTAGACGAGTATTGTTAGTCGATGGTGGTGGTTCATTGCGCCGCGCTTTAATTGATATCGACTTAGCCCAATTAGCGTTTGAAAATCAATGGGAAGGGTTAATTATTTATGGTAGCGTGCGCCATGTTGATGAACTAGATAGACTCGATCTGGGGATTCAGGCACTCGCCGCTATTCCTGTGGGTGCTGATCAGCAAGCCATTGGTGAGGTTGATGTTGCAGTGAATTTTGGTGGAGTAACCTTCTTACCTGAAGATCATATTTATGCGGATAATACTGGGGTTATTTTATCGCCAGAAGCATTAGATATAGATTAATCTATCACTCATAAGGTAGTCATCAGACATAAAAAATCGGCTCGGTATATTGCCCATTAGGGGAGTTATACCGAACCGATAATCGTATTAAAATAAAGACGCGATTATTCCACGCTATCCATTTTACCTAACAGCGTACGTACGCGATCTTGCCATACGTTATGCTCGCCACGTAGCTTTTCGTTATCTTGAACAAGACTCTCACGACCAGAACGTAGTTCTTGTGCTTCCATAGCTAGGCTATCATTTTTTTCTTTTAGTTCATCAATTTCCATTTGTAGTAAAGAAATTGAATCCACAGCCATTTGAACTTTGGCTTCCAATTTTTCCAACATTTCTAGAGACATATTGTTCACCTGATCTATGCCCATATATTTACCTTAACAATTCAAAGTAATCTCTACGGACAGGGTTATATATATTTTATAGCTATTCTAACGAGGCATTGGCTTGCTGACATCTACATTTCCATCACATTCGTGCAAATGAATGAAAATCATACAAGTCTGAGGTAATTATTGCAAAGTTAGCAAATATCAGTCTTCTTTAGACGCTAAAAACAGCTAACTTCAACGACTTCAGCATGTTTCACACCGACTTATACTTTAAATGCCTCGCTTCATATTTCGCTATCGATGATGTGGTCTCTATGAACTTTCTCAAATTCTGTTCCACATTACCATGATAATTTACCCCTGCGATTTTATATACCGCCATATATCGCGAATAACGATGATTACTACGTCTGCCTAATATCACTATCGATGATCTCACGCTGCCAACACGACAATAAAAAGCCACCAAACGCTCACTTTAGAAAACAATTTACGCTCGAACGCACATTTTTGAGCCGTTATTATTTAAAAAAAAAGTAACTATTGTAAATTACAGCGCATGAAGGATAACGCAATACCCTACATTACCCATCAAAAGGACTGACAATATGACAAGTTCCAAACCTAATGCGCTCGTCGGAGAATGTTTTGCGGAATTTATCGGTACTGGACTACTGATATTTTTTGGCGTTGGCTGTGTCGCTGCCCTGAAATTAACTGGCGCTAACTTTGGTCAATGGGAAGTCAGTATTATGTGGGGTCTTGGCGTTGCCATTGCTATTTATGTCACTGCTGGCGTTTCTGGTGCCCATTTAAATCCAGCGGTTACTATTGCGTTAGCCAGTTTCCATGGCTTCAATAAACGTAAAGTTTTTCCTTATATTATGGCGCAGGTATTAGGGGCTTTTGCCGCTGCCGCCTTAGTTTATGGGCTATACAGCAACTTATTTACGGACTATGAAGCCAGCCATAATATTGTTCGTGGTACGGTTGCCAGCCTTGATACCGCCTCTATTTTTTCAACATTCCCTCATCCATCATTAAGTTTTGGTGGTGCTTTCGCCGTTGAATTTACTATTACCGCAGTATTGATGTTTGCCATTTTAGCTATCGGTGATGATAAAAATGGAGCACCACGTGGTGCTATGGGGCCACTGCTTATTGGCTTATTAATTGCTGTTATTGGCGGTTCTTTAGGTCCACTTACCGGTTTTGCAATGAACCCTGCCCGTGATTTTGGCCCGAAACTACTGACCTTCTTTGCCGGTTGGGACACAGTGGCGCTCACTGGTGCTAAAGATATTCCTTACCTTATCGTCCCTATTCTGGCGCCAATTTGTGGTGCACTTTTTGGTGGCTGGGCCTACCCTAAACTGATTGGTATTTATCTACCGGGCAACAGATGTACGCTTCCAAATAAATGTGAAGGCAATACTGATACACCTGCAGTTGAAGCATAAAATTTAATCCATCAACACCATAAAAGAGGCATTACCTCGCCTCTCAATTAAAACTGACTCTATATAATAAAAGATAACGAGGAACTCATCATGACTACTGAACGAAAATATATTGTGGCGTTAGATCAAGGAACAACCAGTTCTCGAGCCGTTGTGCTCGACCACAATGCCAATATCGTTTGTTCGTCACAACGCGAATTCACTCAAATTTATCCTAAAGCAGGTTGGGTTGAACATGATCCTCTCGAAATTTATGCTACTCAAAGTTCAACCATGGTGGAGGCATTAGCTAAAGCGGGTATTCGTAGCGATCAAGTCGCTGCAATCGGTATTACTAACCAACGTGAAACCACCATTGTATGGAATAAAAAAACAGGTAAACCCGTCTATAACGCTATCGTATGGCAATGTCGCCGTACAGCCGATATGTGTGAAGAGTTAAAACAACAAGGCTTAACGGATTATATTCGTGAAGCCACAGGCTTAGTGGTTGATCCGTACTTCTCTGGCACTAAGGTAAAATGGATTCTAGATAACGTTGAAGGCGCGCGCGAACAAGCTGAAGCCGGCGAATTATTATTTGGTACTGTCGACACTTGGTTGATCTGGAAAATGACCCAAGGACGTGTATTTGTTACTGATTATACCAACGCCTCTCGTACCATGCTATTTAATATCAACACCTTACAATGGGATGAAAAATTACTTTCGGCATTGAATATTCCATTATCAATGATGCCAGAAGTTAAAGCCTCGTCTGAAGTCTACGGTCAAACTAATATTGGTGGTAAAGGCGGTACTCGTATTCCTATCGCAGGTATTGCGGGTGATCAACAAGCAGCATTATTTGGCCAAATGTGTGTATCAGCAGGCCAAGCTAAAAATACCTATGGCACCGGTTGTTTCTTATTAATGAATACTGGTAAAGAAAAAGTCACCTCCCATAATGGTCTGCTAACAACCCTTGCCTGTGGTCCTAAAGGTGACGTTGCCTATGCCCTTGAAGGTGCCGTTTTTATGGGAGGAGCTTCAGTTCAATGGCTACGAGATGAAGTTAAATTACTCAGTGATGCTAACGATTCAGAGTATTTTGCAGAAAAAGTCGGTAGTGCCAACGGCGTTTATGTCGTACCGGCCTTTACAGGTTTAGGTGCGCCTTATTGGGACCCGTATGCACGTGGGGCTATTGTTGGATTGACTCGCGGCGTTAATTCTAATCATATTATTCGCGCCACTCTTGAAAGTGTTGCTTATCAAACCCGTGATGTACTTGATGCGATGCAAGCGGATTCAGGCATTAAACTTGATATTTTACGGGTTGATGGTGGCGCTGTTGCCAATAACTTCTTAATGCAATTCCAAGCAGATATTTTAGCAACGGCAGTACATCGCCCTAAAGTTACTGAAGTCACCGCACTAGGGGCTGCGTACTTGGCGGGTCTAGCAATTGGTTTCTGGGATAGCATTGATGAACTACAACACAAATCACAATTAGATCGTAGCTTTACCCCATGTGACGACGATAAAAAACGCAATCGTCGCTACCGTGGTTGGCAACGTGCGGTTGAGTGTGCCAAAGGTTGGGCATTTGACGAAGAAGATGACGACGAATAAACCACGTTAATACCATCGAAGATCAGGCCTGCTCATAGTAGCGGGCCTTTTTTATTTCTATTACAACTACATAATCCTAATTCCGTTGCGTTAGATCATTAATCCACGGCCTAGACAATCTAATTTCTCACCGTGTTGATAGGCCAATTATGCTAGAATTTGCGCTGAATTTTTATACCCTTGAACCTACCGATTTCTATATCTGGAGTTATCATGAAAGGCGATTTAGCGATAGCATTTGCTCGTGTTACCGAAGGCGCAGCCCTTGCCGGCCATAAATGGTTAGGCCGTGGCGATAAAATTGCAGCAGACAATGCCGCAGTTGAAGTAATGCGCACCCTGCTTAACCACACTAATATCAACGGTGAGATTGTGATTGGTGAAGGTGAAATCGACGAAGCGCCAATGCTCTATATTGGTGAGCACGTAGGTTGTGGTGGTTGTGCGGTTGATATTGCCGTTGATCCTATCGAAGGCACGCGTATGACAGCAATGGGACAAAATAATGCCCTTGCAGTACTTGCCGCTGGTGAGAAAGGTAGCCTGCTAAAAGCACCAGATATGTACATGGAAAAATTGGTCGTTGGTCCACAAGCTAAAGGCGTTATCGATCTTGATAAACCCTTAGCTGACAACTTTGCCGCTATTGCTACAGCACTGAATAAACCACTAAGTGAACTGGTTGTTACTGTTCTGGCTAAACCTCGTCACGATCAACTTATCACTGAAATGCATGCCATGGGTGTGCGTGTCTTCGCTTTCCCTGATGGTGATGTTGCAGCTTCGATTCTTACGTGTATGCCAGAAAGTGATGTCGATGTAATGTACTGCATTGGTGGCGCACCTGAAGGTGTAGTTTCTGCCGCTGCGATTCGTGCATTAGGCGGTGATATGCAAGGCCGTTTACTGCCTCGCCATCAAGTAAAAGGCGACACTGAGGAAAATCGCCGTTTAGGTGAAATGGAAATTCGTCGTTGTGAAGAAATGGGCATTGAACCAAACACACTACTGCGCCTTGAAGACATGGCGCGTAGTAATGATGTGATCTTTGCCGGCACAGGGATTACTAAAGGTGATTTAGTTGAAGGTATTCAGCGCCAAGGTGATATCGCGACCACTGAAACACTATTGATTAGCGGCAAGTGCGGCACCATGCGCCGTATACAATCAAGCTATGACTTAAACCGTCAAGATGACGCAGTTAAGCAACATACGCTTTAACGTTATCAATAAAAAATGCACTTCGGTGCATTTTTTATCTCTCTGTCTGCCCTTCTGTCCATCCCCACCTATCTCTGATCATAAGTTCGTCGTTCTTAAACCTAAGAAGTCCTATTTTTAACGCACTATTATATTGTAAAGATATTGCTTTATTTAATAAGCTGATCCCATAATATAACAAGAGCAACAATGATGACTGATTATGAAAACTATTGAAAAAATCCTCTATCACATCAAATATGATGGTCCCGTTACAGCCAAAGTATTAGCTGATAAATTTCAGTTAACCACCATGGGTATTCGTCAACATCTACAATCGATGGAAGAACAAGGCTTAGTGGATGCTTATGATGTAAAAGTTAAAGTCGGCCGTCCAACGCGCCATTGGCAACTCACGTCTCAAGGCCACCAGCAATTTAGTAATCATCATGGCGAACTTGCCGTACAAACCCTAGAAGCCGTCAGTGATTTATTTGGTCAGCAAGGCCTACAAGCCATCATTGAAAAACGAGAACAACAAACATTAAGTCATTATCAGGCAGCCATTGCTGATTACTCTGATTTAAAAAGTAAACTCGTCGCACTTACAGAGTTACGTCAACATGATGGCTATATGGCAGAGCTAATCAGCGATGATAACGGCTTTTTATTAGTTGAAAATCATTGCCCAATTTGTCTTGCTGCAACTCGCTGCCCATCACTTTGCCACTCTGAGCTGGCTATTTTCCAACAACTATTAGGCGAGCAAACACATATTCAACGTCAAGAACATATTATTACAGGCCAAAGGCGCTGTGCTTATCGAATAACATCCAAATAACGAGGAGGCCACTATGGCTGATTGGATCCCTGCACAAGTTATTGCAAACCGTCACTGGAACCAAGACTTATTCAGTTTATCGCTACGGGCGAACATTGAACCGTTTAAAGCGGGACAATTTACTAAGCTTGGCATAATGAACGGTGATAACTTGATCCAACGCGCCTACTCGTTTGTAAACCCACCTCAAGATTCTGACATTGAAATTTACGCGACACGTGTCGCTGATGGTTTGTTATCACCTCGATTACATGCATTGCAAGCAGGCGATACCGTCCAAATATCAGCACGAGCCAGTGGCTTCTTTACCCTTGATGAAGTACCGATAGGTCAACATTTATGGCTGTTCGCAACGGGAACAGCAATTGGGCCTTATTTATCAATTTTAGGCCAAAAAGAAGTCTGGCATAAATACCGTAAAATTATTGTTATCCACGCGGTACGTTTTGCTGCCGATCTTAGTTACCAAGCTGAAATCAGTGCTCTCAAACAACAATATGGTGATCAGCTTATTGTGCAACCATTTGTTAGCCGCGAACCGGCCCCATTATGTTTGACAGGGCGCATACCACAAGCGATTGCTGATGGATTATTAGAACGTCACGTGGGTTTATACCTGACCCCTGAAAATAGCCAAGTTATGCTATGTGGTAATCCACAAATGGTACGTGACACTAAAGCGGTACTTGAAGCGAAAGGATTAACTAAAAATCTGCGTCGTAAGCCAGGACAGATTACCATGGAACACTACTGGTAATCCTTATTCTACCCTATATTGCACCTCATTGAGCCTGACAGCCTCGGGCTCAATCTCAACCATAATGAGAACACCATCGCTGCTAGCAACTATCATTATGATAGATCCTAAATCAAGGAATAGCGGATGCACTCATTGCCTGACTTCGACCAACTAGTACAACTGGCTACCACCGATCCCCACCAGTTTGCATTATTACGCCAACGGTTAATTGAACAAACTATTGCCCAAGCCAGCCCAAGTATGCAACCTCGATTACAGGCACAACAAAGCCATATCGATCGCCTCATTAGCCACGCTAAAAACCCACTCCATCGCAACATTTTATTGCAGCAACAATTACAGCACCAATTACAACGTTTCAATCAAGCACTCCAATCACAATCGCCACCACAGCAAGCAAAAATACTGCCATTAAAATGATAAAATCATTGGCTACCCTCGGCAGCATATTCCGCCAATACGTTACAAAAAAACGACAAAAAACTGCATATATTGAAATATTTTTCTATTTGTAGTTCACTTTTTATCTCGAAAAGGGTACAACCAAGCACATTAATGATTTTGAACAGTAAAAATTCAGTTCCGACTGGTATATTTTTACGTAGTTAAGTTAATTACGTCATTTAAATTTGGAGAAAAACTATGCGCCATCCTGTAGTTATGGGTAACTGGAAACTAAACGGTAGCAAAGAAATGGTTGTTGCTCTACTAAACGGTCTTAACGCTGAACTTGAAGGTGTTACAGGCGTAGACGTTGCAGTTGCTCCACCAGCACTTTTCATTGATCTTACTGAGCGTACGCTTACTGACGCTGGCAGCGCAATCATCCTAGGTGCTCAAAACTCTGACCTACACAACAGCGGTGCATTCACTGGCGACATGTCTCCAGCTATGCTTAAAGAATTTGGTGCTACTCATATCATCATCGGTCACTCTGAGCGTCGTGAATACCACCACGAGTCAGACGAATTTGTTGCTAAGAAATTCGCATTCCTAAAAGAAAATGGTTTAACACCTGTTCTTTGTATCGGCGAAACTGATGCACAAAACGAAGCTGGCGAAACAATGGCTGTTTGTGCACGTCAAATTGACGCTGTAATCAACACTCAAGGCGTTGAAGCTCTTGAAGGTGCTATCATCGCTTACGAACCAATCTGGGCTATCGGTACTGGTAAAGCAGCTACAGCTGAAGATGCACAACGCATTCACGCAGCAATCCGTGCTCACATTGCAGAGAAATCTGAAGCAGTAGCTAAGAACGTTGTTATCCAATACGGTGGTTCTGTTAAGCCTGAAAATGCTGCAGCTTACTTCGCACAACCAGACATCGATGGTGCTCTAGTTGGCGGCGCAGCACTTGACGCGAAAAGCTTTGCAGCTATCGCTAAAGCAGCAGCTGAAGCAAAAAAATAATCTTTCTTAATGATTGATGAAATCAAGGTCACCTACGGGTGGCCTTTTTATTATCACAAATAAAGTACAGCATCAAAAAAATCACCCAATAAAAAAAGGCCGATATAAATATCGACCTTAATGATTTCAGTATCTTTTATAACGTAATTTTAGAACAGCTTTTCAGCCAACTCATATAAATCGTTACGTACTGGACGACGCATATTTTCAATCGCATCGATAATGTCATGGTGAACCAGTTTTTCACATTGAATACCAACGCAACGACCGCCTTCACCTTGCTGTAGTAACTCAACCGCATATGCACCCATACGAGATGCTAATACACGGTCAAATGCATCAGGCTGACCACCACGTTGAATATGGCCTAATACTGTTGCGCGAGTCTCTCGACCGGTTTCAGCTTCAATGAATTTAGCCAGTGCGTTAACATCTGTCATTAATTCAGTGATAGCGATAATCGCGTGTTTCTTACCTTTCGCGATACCTCGCTTGATATGCGCAATCAGTTGATCTTTATCAAGACCAGTTTCAGGAGTAATGATGTACTCACAACCACCAGCAATTGCAGACATTAGTGTTAGATCACCACAATGGCGACCCATTACTTCAACAATTGAAATACGTTGATGAGAAGATGACGTATCACGTAAACGGTCAATAGCGTCGATAACAGTGTTCATTGCTGTCATGTAACCGATAGTGTAATCAGTACCCGCAACATCATTATCAATCGTACCTGGAATACCAATACAAGGGTAACCCATTTCAGTTAGCTTCTTCGCACCCATGTATGAGCCGTCGCCACCGATAACAACCAATGCATCAATACCGTGCAATTTCAGATTCTCAATCGCTTTTTCACGAATTTCCACTTCACGGAATTCAGGAAAACGAGCTGAACCTAAAAATGTACCGCCTTTGTTAATTACATCAGATACACTTTGACGATCAAGTTTTTTAATACAGTTATTATATAGGCCATGGTAGCCATCAAAAATACCGTAAACTTCTAGATCTTCTGTCAACGCTGCACGAACTACGCCGCGAACCGCTGCATTCATACCAGGTGCGTCACCACCACTGGTCAAAACACCAATCTTCTTAATCATGGTTACCCTCTGACTTTGGGAATTGAAAAATCAAATCCAACACGACATACCGAGGTTCCCCTTCTCGATATCACAATCAATACTTATCAGACTGTGTTCGTGAAAACTGAAATTTTCCTACTTATGTAGAAGTATTACAATTTAAATGGAATATTTTGTTGATTCATATCACGCTAGCACATCACTTTCCCGTCATCGATACTTATCATCCGTCATCATGATTATTGTAATAATTTTTTGAATAAACCAATCATAACTAACAATCGCGGGTACCGTTAATGGTTGCAGAAATGTAGACAATAGCTAATATCACGCAGTATAGCTGTTTTATGATAAAAATTAATAACAAAACCTACCATAAAAATACAATCACTGCTTTATTCTGAGGCTATTTCAGAGTAAAGATCTTAAAAAATCGCCGAATAATAAACTTAATATCCAAAACAAAAAAAGCCATAGTAAAGACTATGGCTAATGGATGGCGTCGAACGCTTATCTATTGATGTTTAGTGGCTATTTTTAGCCTCTAATCGCATTACATGCTTTTCAGCTCGCTGTTGCTGTAGTTCAGCATATTTCTGCTTCTGCTCTGGCGTTAAAATATTAAGCATCTTATGACGCTGCTCTAGCATTGCCACACGGCGTTCAACTTGTTGCTGTGACATCTTTTCAGCAATGGCACGTACTGCTGATTCATCAAAATTACTCGCTAATACCAATTTATCTAATTGCTGACGCTCAGCCAACATCGTTTTATGATTCTCTACTCGCAGTGCTTGATGTGCGCTACGATTCGCTTGGCGTAACGTTTTCATTTCTTGTTGTTGGGCAGCAGTAAGATCTAACTGACTAAAAATTTTTCCACCATGATGATCTTTCATCATACGACCTTGGTGATCTTGATGATCTTGGCCTGCAAATGCAGACATAGAACCCATTGCTAATGGCAATGCCATTGCGATAACAAGTGTTTTATTAAATATTTTCATCGTTGTTTCTCCAGCACTATCATTGAATAAATTGCCATCGTATATGGCTTGGTAGTTATCATAACGGCTGGAAAGTAAAATGCTGTCTAGCAAACGTAAACTAGCGTAAAGCTAATGCAGCTTAACTTGGCGTACCAGCAAAGATTAGCGATACTAAGCCAACTTGATTGAATAACCACCTTTGCATCTCAGGACACCATTATGGCAAAAATTCTCTTAGTTGATGACGATATAGAACTGACCGCACTCCTTAAAGATATTCTTGAACTAGAAGGGTTTGAGGTAGAAGAAGCGAATAATGGTCTTGAAGGGCTAGCAAAAATCGACAACAGTATTGATTTAATCTTACTTGATGTGATGATGCCAAAAATGAATGGCACTGAAATGTTGCGCCGTTTACGAGAAAAACACACCACTCCGGTGATGATGTTAACTGCCAAAGGTGATGAAATTGATCGCGTACTCGGACTTGAACTCGGCGCTGATGATTATTTACCTAAGCCCTTTAGTGATCGTGAATTACTGGCGCGTATGCGAGCGGTGCTAAGACGCACTCAGCCAAATACCGAAACAAAAGCCAATCACAGTGAATGCCTTATTTATCAAGATCTCACCATTTATCCTGGTCGACAAGAAGTACTATACAATCAACAACCGATTGAAATGACGGGTACTGAATTCGCTCTTTTAAGCTATTTTGTACAACACCCAGGTAAGATTATTGCAAAAGAAGAGTTAAGTCTTGAAGTGCTCGGCAAACGCTTTGCTCAATTTGATCGCGCAATAGATATGCACGTTTCAAATTTACGTAAAAAATTACCTATGCGTAGCGATGGTAAACCGCTAATAAAAACCTTGCGTGGTAAAGGTTATTTATTAATTGAGGCTATATAATGAAAATCCCCGGGTTTACTCACCTTTATGGGCGTATTTTCGCTATTTTCTGGACCACATTATTAGTGGTCGTCATCACTCTCGTCTTGATGTTTCAATATGATCCACGCTCAGTACAAACGATACCAGATCATCAATTAGTGCGTTTTCAATCTCAAGCAGAGCAAATCAATCAACGTTTAAATACACCCTCGCCATCAAGTCATACTAGCCTTATTGCACGAATAAAAAACCTGACACATCGTCGAGATAACCATCGTAGCCAACTTTATTTTACAACCATTGATGGCGATATTATTGCGCCACAAAAACACACTAAAGCACTGCGTAATTTTATTACGATTGCCGATAATCCAAGTAAACCTCAACAACGACTTTATGGACGCTGGCTCATTGCGGGTCCATTTGAGATTACCACTGAACAACAATCATTGTATATGTATCGTGGTCAGGTATGGCGCGGCTCTCCGCCCTTCTTCGTTCAAATAATGGATAAACCCTTTAAATTATTATTAGTTACGATGTTAGTCAGTACGCCTTTTTTATTATGGCTGGCGTGGGCTGTCACCCGCCCAGCACGACGCTTACAACAAGCAGCTGAACGGGTAGCTCGCGGAGAATTTGAAGCGGATCCGACCTTAGAACAAGGACCTCAAGAGTTTAAACAAGCGGGAGCCAGTTTTAATCAAATGGTCGATGCACTTAACAATATTATTAGCGGTCAACAACGGTTGTTATCTGATATTTCACATGAATTACGCTCCCCCTTAACGCGATTACGTATGGCGACAGCTTTAGCACAACGCAAACAAGGTCAAAGTAACGAACTATCCCGCATTGATACTGAAGCAGAACGATTAGAAAAAATGATCAGTGAGCTATTAGAGTTATCTCGTATGCAGGTCAATAGTCATCAACAACAACAAATCATCGACAGTCACAGCTTATGGTATGAAATGTTGGAAGATGCCCGCTTTGAAGCAGAACAACACCATAAAACATTAACCTATAATCAACTTCAAGCTTGGCCATTAAAAGGTAACCCAAATTTATTAATCAGTGCCTTAGAAAACGTTATTCGTAATGCAATTAAATATGGCAATAACGTTATTGAAGTTACCTTTACGCCTCAGCAACAGCAATTACTGATCACCATTGATGATAATGGTGAAGGTGTGCCTAATAATGAACTTGATGATATTTTTAGGCCCTTTTATCGCGTTTCAACTGCACGCGATCGTAGTAGTGGTGGTACGGGCTTAGGACTCGCAATAACAGAAAGTGCACTACGGCAGCATAGTGGTAATATCAAAGCAACATCAAGTCCATTAGGTGGTTTACGGATCAGTATGACACTCCCTTTAGCCCGTTAAAGCACAAGGTTAACCTTACTCATAAAGATGATTGCTTGTTGCCGTTACGCTTGTCACAATATGACCTCTTTTTGCACCAAAATGAAGCTGAATAACTATGTTTGATATTGCGTTATATGAACCTGAAATCGCCCCCAACACTGGCAATATTATTCGCCTTAGTGCTAATTGTGGTGCCAACTTACATTTAATTGAGCCACTTGGATTTGATTTAGAAGAGAAGAAATTACGTCGGGCGGGTTTAGACTATCACGATCTAACCCATGTTTACCGCCATAAAAACTTTGATGCATTTATGGAAGCGATGGCGGGACGTCGTATTTTTGCTTGTACGACTAAAACCACTAACTACCATGTTAATGCGAAATTTGGCGAAGGTGATGTGTTACTTTTTGGTCCTGAAACCCGTGGTTTACCCGCTGAATTTATTGCCAGCCTACCATTGGAACAACGACTTCGTATTCCAATGCAACCCGATAGCCGCAGCTTAAATCTTTCAAATGCTGTCGCGATTATTGCCTTTGAAGCATGGCGTCAATTAGATTTCAATGGCTCTATTTAGCATTTTTAATCAATAAACACCAAAAAGGCGATCATTCGATCGCTTTTTTATACATGAAATTAATGACTTATAAGTTAATAATTAATCAATCACTGTCACTTAGTCAATATGATTAAACACGTCATCACTACCATTAAATTGTTGATCCATCTCAGTTGCCGGCTTTGCCGTTTTAGGTCGTCCAACAATAATTGCGGGTACACCAGCAACCGTTGTATGCGGTGGTACTGGTTCTAATACCACCGAGCATGCGCCAATTTTAGCCCCAGCACCAACTTCAATATTGCCCAGTACTTTAGCTCCGGCACCGATCATTACCCCTTGACGAATTTTAGGGTGACGATCACCACTTTCTTTACCTGTACCGCCTAACGTCACATCTTGCAAAATCGATACTTCATCTTCGATTACTGTCGTTTCACCAATGACGATCCCTGTTGCGTGGTCAAACATGATACCGCAACCGATCTGTGCTGCAGGATGAACATCGACCTGACAAGCCACGGATATTTGATTTTGTAAATATACCGCGAGTGCTTTACGGTTTTGCTTCCATAGCCAATTAGCTACGCGATACCCCTGCAAAGCATGACAACCTTTAAGGTAAAGTAATGGAATAGAGTAAGCATTAATGGCGGGATCGCGCTCAACAACCGCACGAATATCACAAGCGGCAGCTTCAACAATATTACTATCGCTAACGAATGCTTCTTCTATTACCTCACGTACTGCCATTGCAGGCATCGAGGGTGTTGCCAGTTTATTGGCTAAGATATAACTCAATGCTGACGCTAAATTTTCATGCTTGATAATAGTGGCATGATAAAAGCTAGCAAGCATAGGTTCTTGTTCTGCTTGCTGTCGTGCTTCTTGCTCAATCGCTAGCCATAATTGATATTGCTGACATTCCTTCACGAGTCCCTTGGCCCCACTTCTTTATATTAATCAAACCAATGCCATCATTAATCATCAATTAATCGGCGCTTTAATAGGGTATACGTTACACAATCAAAATACTGAACGTTATTGTATTTTAGTACAGTTATAAAAAATAACGCGAGCCTAAGCTCGCGTTATTTTATAGATATCAGTTATCACCCTCAACAAGCAACTTTATTCGTACTTTTTCTCACGTGCGAGTAAATCTTTTGCTGCTTCTCGAGCGTCTTTACCAAGATAAAGTACTTGATAAATTTGTTCGGTAATTGGCATTTCAACCTGATGGCGTTGTGCTAATAACCACACTTCTTTGGTATTACGATAACCTTCAACTACTTGACCAATATCTTGCTGAGCTTGTTCAACACTGCAACCATGACCGAGCGCTAAACCAAAGCGGCGATTACGGGACTGATTATCAGTACATGTCAAAACTAAATCACCCAAACCTGCCATTCCCATAAAGGTTTCTGGTTGCGCGCCAAGTGCGGCTCCCAAACGGCACATTTCAGCTAAACCACGGGTAATTAACGCAGTACGAGCATTGGCACCAAAGCCAATACCATCAGACATTCCTGCACCAATCGCGATCACATTTTTAACTGCGCCGCCCAGCTGCATTCCAATAAAATCACTGTTGCTATAGACACGGAATGTCTTATCACAATGAATTTTTTGTTGTAAATCAGCCACAAAATCAGTATCAGGTGAAGAAACAGCAATCGCAGTAGGCATACCTGCAGCTAACTCTTTTGCAAAAGTTGGCCCAGACAATACTGCAAGTGGTATTTGATCACCCAACACCTCAACCGCAACATCTTTAAGTAGACGCCCTGTATCAGGTTCTAACCCCTTTGTTGCCCAACAGATACGAGAATCTGGACGCAAGAAAGGTTTAATTTGTGCTAATACGCCACCAAAAACATGGCTTGGTACAACGACTAACACATCACGACTACCTTGAATGGCTGCTTGCAAGTCTGACGTTAAAATCAACGACTCAGGGAAGCTTACTCCAGGAAGAAACGCTTCATTGGCACGATCGATTTCCAATTGCGCCATATGGTGTGGCTCATGACCCCACAAAATGACATTGGCACCATTTCTGGCTAATGCAATTGCTAATGCTGTCCCGTAAGATCCAGCGCCTAACACTGCCATCGAAATCGTATTATTAACGTTCATCATATTGGTCACTTTTACAAATTAAGCTTCTGAATTAGCAGTATTTGCTTCAGCTTGGTTTTCTAGGTAGTTCATGAATAAAGCATCAAAGTTTACTGGTGCTAGATTCAATTGTGGGAACGTACCTTTAACCACTAAGCTAGAAATTGTTTCACGTGCATACGGGAATAGGATATTCGGGCAGAATGCACCTAGGCAATGTGCTAATTGTGGTGCTTCCATACCAGCAATAGTGAAAATACCACCTTGCTGAACTTCACATAGGAATGCATTTTCTTCTTCGTTCTTAACCGTTACAGTTAGACGAAGTACCACTTCATATACACCTTCAGCTAATTCACGGCTTTGAGTATCAAGATCCAATTTCACATCAGGATTCCATTCTTTTTGGAAAACGTCTGGTGAATTTGGCGCTTCAAAAGACACATCTTTTAGGAATACGCGTTGAATTTGGAAGTTTTGTTGTGCTTCGGTATTTGCTGCTTCAGCCATTTTTGGAGTCCTTTATAAATACTCGCTACCACGAGTTATTAATTATACTGCAACTGTGCATTCCACAGGCTGCATCAATTTACATCGTCATTCCACATTCATAACACTGCAAAATCACATCGAATAAAATTATTTTTTCTTGCTTGCAACAAGCGGTAAGTTAGCTTCATTCCAAGCAATAAGACCGTCTTTTAAAACATTAACGTTAGTAAAACCATCTTTACTTAGTTGATTTGCAGTCTCTTGTGCTACTTGACCCGTCTTACATATAACAATAATTGGGGCAGCTTTGTGTTTTTCAAGCTCTGGTGTGTTTTGACGTTGAATTTGACTTGGCAAAATGTGAACTGAACCTACAATATGACCTTTACGGAACTCATCTCGGCTACGAATATCAAGGAACACGCCCTCTTCGTTGTTTACTAATGCCGTCGCTTCATTAATGCCAATTGTTTTATATTTAGCATTTTTCTCTTTTACCATCATGCTAATTAGTGCGATAACAATACCAATCCAAGCCAATGATAAAACAGGATTACTGGTTAAAAATTCAATATATTGATGCATTTACTTTACTCTGTTGTCATGGTTCGCTATCGCAAACCATGATATTACGGTTTAAAAAAATGACTGTGAGTATACCTAGGTTGCTGATCTTGTAACAGCGACCTTGAGTATAAAAGCTTATTGACTGATGACCTATCAATGAAATAGAAAAAAACTGTGATCCAGAGCTTACACTTTAATGAATAAATGCCTATATTCGACGGGGAGTACAAACAAGTAAGCAATGATTTAGTTGCATCTACTGCTACTGCTTTAATGTGCTTTTGTAGTAAAATCGTGATAATTATTATATCAATTACCTTAAAGGTGTTTAGGACACTGAGCCTATTAAGGTAATTGATGTATTTTATTTAATTCGAAGAGGGACAGAATATGTCTGCGAAGAAACCACTTGCACTTGTTATTTTAGATGGTTGGGGCTACCGCGAAGATAACTCAAATAATGCGATTGCAAACGCTAATACACCCGTAATGGATGCGTTAATGGTGAACAATCCCAATACGCTTATCGCAGCGTCAGGCCTAGAAGTGGGTCTACCTGAAGGTCAAATGGGTAACTCTGAAGTGGGCCATACCAATATTGGTGCTGGCCGTGTGGTATACCAAGATCTTACTCGTATCACTAAAGCCATTGGCGATGGTGAATTCTTTGAAAATGAAGCGCTTGTTAATGCTATTGATAAAGCAGTAAATACAGGTAAAGCGGTTCATATTCTAGGTCTTGTTTCTCCAGGTGGCGTACACAGCCACGAAGACCACATTGCAGCAGCAATTGAAATGGCTGCTAACCGTGGTGCAGAGAAAATTTATCTACATGCATTCCTTGATGGTCGTGATACACCGCCACGTAGCGCACAGCACTCACTAGAGCGTTTCGATGCCCTATTTGCAAAACTAGGTAAAGGTCGTACAGCTTCTCTTGTAGGTCGTTACTACGCAATGGATCGTGATAACAACTGGGATCGCGTTGAAGTTGCTTACAACTTACTAACTGCAGCTAAAGGTGAATTTACTTTTACTAATGCAACAGATGGTCTAACCGCCGCTTACGAGCGCAGCGAAAACGATGAGTTCGTTAAAGCAACGGAACTACGTGCTGAAGGCCAAGAAGCAGCAATCATGGCTGATGGCGATAGCGTTATCTTTATGAACTACCGCGCTGACCGTGCACGTGAAATCACTCGTACATTTGAGCCTAACTTCACTAGCTTTGCTCGTGCTCAGTTTCCTCAATTAGCTGATTTCGTAATGCTAACGCAATATGCTGCAGACATTGAGCTAACCACTGCTTTCGCACCAGCAAGCCTAGAAAACACATTAGGTGAGTGGCTATCGAAGAAAGGTAAAAAACAGCTACGTATTTCTGAAACAGAAAAATACGCACACGTGACTTTCTTCTTTAACGGTGGTAAAGAAGACGAATTTGACGGGGAGTCTCGTTCACTTGTCGCATCACCAAAAGTAGCAACTTACGATCTTCAACCTGAAATGAGCTCACCTGAACTGACTGAAAAATTAGTTGCTGCAATTAAGAGCGGCGAATTTGACGTTATTATCTGTAACTACCCTAACGGTGACATGGTTGGTCACACTGGCGTTTACGATGCTGCTGTTAAAGCGTGTGAAGCACTAGACAGCTGTATTGGTCAAGTTGTAGCAGCGATTAAAGAAATGGATGGCCAGTTATTAATTACGGCCGATCACGGTAACGCAGAAATGATGGTTAATCCTGAAACAGGTGGCATTCATACTGCACACACTAACTTACCCGTACCATTAATTTACGTGGGTAATAAAAACCTCGATCTTAAGCCTAACGGTAAGCTATCTGACCTAGCACCAACTATGCTATCACTAACAGATATTGAAATCCCTGCAGAGATGTCTGGTCAGGTGCTATACAATCTGAAATAATTATCCCATGCGGGATATTATTAATAGACACCTCAACCTAAAAATCCGCGCCAGTGCTTTATGCACTGGCGCTTTTCTATGCGTGGTATTTGCAGCCCCATGTGCAGCATCCAGTCAAAAACAGCTTGATGGCGTAAAACAGGAAATATCACGCCAAAAAAATCAACTGAATAGTAAACAGCAAAACTATGCTGTCTTACAAAAACAACTTAAACAACACGAACTGGATATCGCTCAAACTGCCAATAAAATCCACCAAACTAATAACCAATTGACAACAATAACTCAGTCAATATCCAAGTTAGAACAGCAACAACAGCAACTACAAAAACAGCAACTACAACAAATAGGGGTATTAAAAACGCTAATCAATGCGCAATACCGCCAAGGAAATAATAGTGATCTAGCTAATCTACTCAGTGGCGAAAATACGGCAAAATTAGACCGTATGACAACCTATGCCGAGTATGTCAGTAAAGCACGCGCCTCCGCTATTGATTCACTGGATGCGACCAAGACAGAATTACAGCTTAAAATCCATACCCTTGCAGAACAAAAAGCTGAACGCCAACAAGCATTAGCTAAACTTAAGAAGCAAAAACAACAACTTGATAGTCAACAACAATCACGTCAACAAACACTAAATAAAATAAAATCACAAATCCATACCAGCACCGAAGCACTCGCTGATTTGCGAGCGGATGAGAAAAACATGCTCAAGGCGATAGCAAAAGCGAAAGCTGAAGCCATTGCACGAGCAAAAGCTGAAGCAGCTGCACGCGCAAAAGCTGAAGCTCAAGCTCAAGCCCGTATTGCTGCAGCGAAAGAAGCGAAAGCCAGAGCGATTGCAGAAGCACAAGCAAAACAACTCAAAGCACGCTACGCTAAAATGGAAGTACCAATGAATGGCCTCGCTCGCTATAAAGGCAAACTGCAATGGCCTCTTCGCGGACCGATCATTCATAATTATGGCGCGCCATTACAACGTGAGCTGCACTGGAAAGGGATGGTGATTAGTCAACCAGTTGGTAGCCAAGTAAAGGCAATATACTCAGGTAAAGTGGTCTTTGCCGATTGGCTACGTGGCTACGGTTTAATGATCGCAATTGATCACGGTAAAGGTGATATGAGTTTCTATGGCTATAACCAAACACTACTCAGAAAGATCGGTGATTCGGTACAAGCTGGTGAACCAATAGCCTTAGTCGGTGACAGTGGTGGCCAAGAACAACCCGGATTATATTTCCAAATCCGTCGTAAAGGTACGCCAGTCAATCCTAGACCATGGCTAACACGCTAAATTAAGCGCTTAAACGAAAAAGGTTGGCTCATAGCCAACCTTTTTTATGATAATTCGTTAGTGGTGATCTTTTGCTCTTGTTTTAAATACTGCTGTTCTTGTTCTAAATAATAGTATTGCAATGTTGCTACCCGTTGCTGACCTAACTCTGTTGCTAATGGTCGCACAATATTCAACATTTGTTGGACACCGTGGTAAATCACCGTTTGAGTAATTTTAGCCCCAGCCACTTGAGTGGTTTGATAGCTTATCCAAGATGACGCGACTAATTTTAGTGTATCCGCCAACACTTTAAGATCAACATCGGCCAATGCAAGTAAACCTGCATCACGAAAATTAATCATTATTTGACTAATATTAACCTGAAGTTGAGTCTGCACCGCCAAATATTTATCTTGAAGCACAGTATCTCGACGTAAAATATCAGGTAAATTGGCATAGAAGAAACGGTAACGCCACATCAATAAAAATACCGCATCGAGATAACGCAACAAGCTCGCCTCAATGGTTTCTACCACATCAACAGGTTCAAAACTAACTTTTAAATCAATAGCATACTGATCAAAAATACAATGAATAATTTGATCTTTATTACGAAAGTGATAATACAAATTACCAGGGCTAATTCCTAAATCAGCAGCAATATGGTTAGTGGTAACATTGGGTTCACCATCTTCATTAAACAACGCTAATGCTGCATGAATAATTCGATCACGGGTTTTCATTTTATTGTCATCCTTCGCCCTTGCAGTGAATATAATGTTATCATAATTTGGTGTTTATCAGCTTAGTAAGGCATTAAAAACCATGCCATTATTTCATTCGATAAAATAGTAACCGTCTTCATTAAGTGAATGATTTATTACTACGGATACACAAGCTTAATCGTTAACTACGTTGTCATTTTCTCTACTGCTTAATTAAAGGTAGAATATAAACAAGACGACCGTAATAATAACTAAATCATAAGTACTCAAATACATGGTGGCAGATATTCGCCAACACTATAACTTTGTGAGATAGATGTAATTCATATGACTAAAAACCATTACGACAAGCAAGCATATAACCCTCAGTTTGAGTGGTCTTTTGTTCACCCGCGTTATTGGGGAACATGGCTCGCAGTGATGATTGCCTCACTATTGAGCTTACTGCCTCATGGTGCACGACGTTCATTAGCGACTGTTTTTGCAAAACAAGCTATCAAACTAAAAAGTGGTGCCAATCATCGCGCGCGCGTCAACCTAAAGATGTGTTTTCCTGAGAAATCAGACGCCGAACGCGAACATATTTTATTACAAAATCTGATCACTGCTGGCAGTTTTCTGTCTGGATTCGCATCACTATCAGTGCGTAATAAAGCGTGGCTTGAGCAACATACGGTTATTCGCGGTATGGAAAACCTCACCAGCCTTACTGAGCAGCAGCAAAGTGTCATTTTATTGGTGCCTCATACTTGGGCAATTGATATTCCAGCAGTACTGCTGGCATCGCGAGGCTTGCCAGTTTCAGCAATGGCAAAAAAACAAAAGAATCCAGTTTCAGATTGGCTTATGCATCGCCAACGAGTGCAATACGGTGGCCGTGTTTATGAACGCAGTGGCGGTATTAAGCCGTTTATTAAGTCTATTCGAGAAGGCTATTTAGGTTACTACTTACCAGATGAAGACTTAGGTCCAGAGCACAGTGTATTCGTTGATTTCTTTGGTACCACCAAAGCGACAATGGCAGGTCTTGGTCGCTTATCAAAATTAAGCCGCGCTAAAATTGTACCGTTATTTGCAATGTACAACAGTGAAACTGGCATGTATGAATTGGACTTTTATCCTGCGCTGCCCTTCCCAGCAGAGACAGAAGAACAAGATGCGCGCATGATGAACCAATGTATTGAACAATATGTTAACCAACGTCCAGAGCAATATATGTGGATTCTACGCTTGTTGAAAACACGTCCAAATAATGATGAACAGCCTTATAATTGAGAATGACATGTTTAAAAAGCATTTAGTTAATGGATTAATATTATTACCTTTTATTTGGCTATCTACCGGGATGCTAATATTACGTAATGGTGATAAAACCATGGTAGCCATGATTATTATATCCTTAATAACTACAATCGTTGTTTATGGCTTAACAACGCTAAAACGTAACCTATCAACCAATAAAATGCTATGGTTACAGCTTATAATATGCAGCTACTTTCTATTTTCATACTATTATCACGGTTTAAGCTCGCGAGAAATAAGAACCTTTATTGCAGCTTCACTATTTCTAGCAGCTTTCCCTTCATCACTATTAACAAGAAAGATTGTTATTATTTTCACTATAATCAGTGCTGGTGTTAGTTTTTGTTATGCTTTTTATTTCACATTTTACCTCGGATTAGGACGATCTTGGCCGTTAAATCCTATACCTTACGGTACAATGCTGGCTGCTATAAGTCTCATCGCACTAAGTCTGTGTTTAACATCAATAAATAATAAAGAAAAAGTAGTGACATTCTTGGCCTTTATTCTAAGCGGCTATGGCTTAATAATGTCAGAAAGTAGAGGTGTATGGCTTGGTTTTATTTTTTCTCTCGCTAGTATATTTGTTTTTTTCATTACGACTAAAAAGATCGTAATCACTTGGCGTAGTGTTGTAATTGCTCTTATTTTAATTAGTGGTATTTCAATTATAAGTAAACCTTTAATTTCTCAACGGTTATCACAAACACACCAAGAATATAATGATATTCAATCGGGAGATTTAAATACTTCAATTGGATTGCGATTACAAATGTGGCTTTCCGCACCAATGCTAATTGAGCATCACGAACTATTGGGTCAAGGTAATCAATATTTAACCTCATTAGATAACCTGTATCATCAAGGCCGTATATCTCAATCATTATACAAAGCACAACCGCCTCATTTTCATAATCAATATGTAGATTATATTGTTAAAAAAGGAATTATTGGCTTAATACTGCTGCTTTGTCTTTTAATATTACCATTACGCTTATTAAAAAATGCGTCGACATTACAACACTATATAACCATAAGTTTAGTGTCTTTATTTGCTGTCGCGTCTTTAACTGATGTTCCGTTTAATCACGGACAAACTATTTTTATGTATATTTTTTGGCTTGGGTGTTTTATAACAACCTCAAACAATGAGCATGTAAACCATGACTAATATTTTTATTATTAATATTCCATCATCAGTACATCGAAAGGAAAATATCAGTCAACAATTAGATCAATTAGGCCTGAATTATACCTTTTTTGATGCGGTTAATGGTCATAAAGATAATCATCCGCTATTTGCTATGTATGATGATCAATTAAGCCAAGCCTATCGAGGAAAATCCCTGAGTAAAGGACAATTGGGTTGTTATGCTAGTCATTATTTATTATGGCAAAAATGTGTTGAATTAAATCATCCAATTATTATTTTAGAAGATGATGCTCTTATTTACCCTGATCCGTTTATGGATATTGTGAATAATATGGCATTACTAACAAAAAAATATGAATGTATTCGCCTTTTCGATAATAAAAGACCTAGCTTTTTCAAGCTTAAACAAATGATTTTATCTCACACTAGCATTTATAAATTCAGTAAAGGTCATATGAGTGCAACCGGGTATTTACTCACCCCTTCAGGTGCAAAAAAACTCCTAGAATATTCAAATAAATGGTATATGGCCGTCGACATTTACATGGATCGATTTTGGATCAATCAATTAGAATGCTATGGCACAGTACCTGCTTGCTTAACTAATGACCCTGTTTTTGATTCTGATATTGGTTATGGCAAAAAAGCACCGCGCAATTTACGTTGTAAAATAAAACGTGAAATCTTTAATCTTAAAGAATTAATGCGCCGTGAGTTTTCCAACATTAAGTTCATCCTTAAAATGACATTCAAGAGATAACAATGAAAATTCTAGTTGCTAGCTCATATAACCATGCATGGAACAGCGTTCGTCCTGAGGCGGAAATGTTTATCCAAATGGTGAAGCAAGGACATCAAGTAACAGTAGCCACTCAAGGTGATGCTGACTACGTCGCTCGCTTTCGAGATCATGGCATAACGGTCATTGATTGTTATCCAACCAAAAAAATCTGCCCTAAAACCATACGTACATTGCACCATGAACTTAAAACTGGTAAATACGATATTTGCTATGGTTTTAATTCAAAAACAATTCCTAATGCGGCTTTTGCTTGTATTGGCACCAAAGCAAAGATGATCACTTATCGTGGAACAACGGGAGGATTATATCGCCATGATCCTACCGCCTACCTCACTCATCTTCATCCTAAAGTTCAAGGCGTTATTTGTGTCTCAAATGCTGTCCGTGATGATGTGCGCCAACATGTTCTTTGTAATCCAGATAATGTCGTGACGATTTATAAAGGCCATCAATTAGCATGGTATAACGTTGCTCCAACCACACGTGCTAGTTTTAATCTTACCGATGATGACATTATCGCCGTGTGTGCCGCACATGTAAGACCAAGTAAAGGCATATCGGTACTAATTGAAGCGACCCATCATATAAAGAACCCTAATTTTCATCTATTACTTATCGGTAGTGGTTTTGAACCACATTTTGATGAAATAAAACAAAGCCCAATGGCTGAACGAATCCATATTATTGGTCATCGTCAGGATGTTCCCTCTATTATGGCGATGGCTGATTTTCAAGTGCAGCCATCAATCAGTGGCGAAGGTCTGCCACGCACAATTATAGAAGCGATGGCAAATGGTACCACGTCTGTCGTCACGACAACGGGTGGCTCACCTGAATTAGTTGATGATGGCAAGACTGGATATGTGGTTCCTGTTGGTAATGCGGCCGCATTTGCAGCAGCGATGAATAAACTGATCAATGATAAAAATAAAATTCAACAGTTTAGTCTCGCAGCAAAAGAAAAATTAGACCATGAATTTAATGCCACAGAAACAGTACGCAACCATATCGCATATTTTAACCATATCCTTCAACAACAAAAATAATAAAGGCTGCAATTATAATGAAAAAACTGATTGTTGATCTCGATGGCACCATCACATTAGCCAATACCAACGATTATGAAAATGTCGCGCCTAATCTAGAAGTTATTGCGCAATTACAACATTATCATCGTCAAGGTTTTACAATTACCATTAGTACCGCCCGTAATATGCGGACTTACAATGGTAATGTTGGCCAAATTAATATTCACACCCTACCCATTATTACCGCTTGGTTGAATAAACATCAGGTTCCTTATGATGAAATTTTAGTCGGTAAACCTTGGTGCGGACATGAAGGGTTTTACATTGATGATAAAGCCATTCGCCCATCTGAATTTACTTCATTATCACTTGATGAAATTAATGCCCTGCTTGACAAGGAAAAAATATGTTTTTAATCATGTCAGCGGCTTATATTAGTCAAGAACTAGAGTCTGAGTTTGGTGCGCTTCCTCCGTCGTTTTTACCGCTAGGTAATCGACGTCTTTTTCAGCATCAAGTGAAAAGTGCGCCCGCTGATAAACATATTTATTTAAGTGTACCAGAGAGTTTCATTCCTGAGCCTCATGATCTGCAATGGTTAGCAGATCATCACGTGACATTATTATATATTCCTGAGGGTTTATCCTTGGGCGCATCATTAGTCTCAGCACTCACACTGGCAGATTACACACCTGAACAATCACTAAGTATTTTATTTGGTGACACATTACTGCCAGATTTACCTACAGACAAAAATATCATTACGATTGCTCCTGTCGAAAATAGTTATGATTGGGCGGTAATTTCTAATGATAACTCACAATGGCTTAATACCGTCACCAACAGAGAACAACTCAATCAAACGCATGCAGTTTGTGGTTATTTTCACTTTAGTCACCCTCAGCAACTGCTTAAGTCATTGACGATGGCACATTGGGATTTCATTGAAAGCTTAAATTTCTATCATCAAAAGTGTGGCCTAACGGCTATGCCCGTTACTGATTGGCTTGATTTTGGCCATTTAAATACCTATTACCGCTCAAAAGCTAAATTCACCACTCAACGTGCATTTAACCAATTAGAAATAAATGAAAAATGGATCACAAAATCTAGCACTAAAAAACAAAAAATACTGGCTGAAGCACTGTGGTTTAATCACATTCCAGCACCATTACGCATTTTTTTACCTCAATTTTTAGGCTTTCAGCAGCAAGCAGATCACGTATCCTATCAGCTAGAATACTTACACTATACTGCACTGAATGAGTTATTTGTTTTTTCTAAATTACCACAATTAGTATGGCAACAGATCCTCGATAGTTGTTTTGATTTTATTAATAGTTGCCAGCAACATCCTGCACCTGAGAATACGACTCAAGGTTCAAGTTTGACCGCACTATTTGAAGAGAAAACCACTCAACGCTTAACTGAATATTGTTTAAGTCATAACCTTAATTTTCAACAACAGTGGCACTATAACGATCAATTTTCGGCGTCATTTGAGCAATTACTCACTTTGAGTCAACAATATTTACCAACAACAATCACGCCTGCAACGGTATTACATGGGGATTTTTGTTTTAGTAATATTTTATATGACTTCAGAATGGGAAGAATTAAGACAATCGATCCTCGTGGTATAGATTTAAATAATGAACTCACGATCTACGGTGATACTCGCTATGACTTAGCAAAACTAAGCCATTCAATTCTAGGCTTATATGATTGGATTATTGCCGGTTACTATGACGTGAAGATAACACAGCAACACATTTCATTTACCATCGATACTCCACCGCATATTTTGCCGATTCAACAATTATTTATTGCATCGATAAAAGAGCATTACCAGCTAGATGAAAATTCGTTATATGCCATGCAAATTCAATTATTTCTTTCAATGTTACCGTTACATGCTGATGATCCTCTGCGTCAACAAGCATTAATGGCGAATGCATTTCGCTTATATCAATTAATTCTGGATTCAAAATCATGATTGTTATTCCAATGGCGGGGCTTAGTTCACGCTTTTTTAATGCGGGATTTACGCAACCAAAATACATGTTAAATGCACATGGCGAGACGCTTTTTGCACATGCAATCAATAGCTTTTCGCATTATTTTGCGACGGAATCATTTTTGTTTATTGTGCGAGATGTCCATAATACCGTTGCATTTATCGAACAAGAAATTGCACGTTTAAATATTAAAGACGCACATATTTTTGTTCTTGATAAACCGACGCGCGGTCAAGCTGAAACTGTTTATCTTGGCTTACAATCTTTGCCAGATTATCAAGGTTCAATCACGATATTTAATATTGATACTTTCCGCCCACAATTTCGTTACCCACAAAATATTGCCGCGTGGGATGGTTATTTAGAAGTATTTAAAGGTCACGGTGATAACTGGTCCTTTGCTCTGGCTGAAAATGACACATCTTCTCGAGTTATAAAAACAACCGAAAAAGAGCCTATTTCTGATTTATGCAGTACTGGCCTGTATTATTTTGCAGATTGCCAGTTATTTAACCAAGCCTATCAACAATACTTAGCCAAACCACAAATGGAATGGGCGAAAGGCGAACTGTATATTGCGCCACTTTATAATGATCTCATTACGGCCAACCATGCGATTCACTATCATTTAATTGATAATAATGAAGTGATATTTTGTGGTGTTCCAGAAGAGTACGAAGCGTTCTTGGAGATGCCCCATGAATAATAATTTTCAACAAATTACGGTTGTGGTTCAAGGTCCGGTACAGAATTACCAAGGCCGAACTCATCATGAAGAAGGGATAACTCAGCGCTGCCTCGATAGTATCCGTACTCATTTACCGGGCGCTAAAATTATTTTATCAACATGGCCAGATCAAGATCTGAATAATCTTGATTATGATCAGCTGATCATCAGCCAAGACCCAGGTCAAAACCACGATGGGTTTTGCCCACTCAACTATCAACGTCAAATTGTATCGACTCAAGCTGGTTTAGCGGCGGTCACTACTCCTTATGCTGTTAAATTACGCAGTGACAATTTTTTAGACGGGAATCAGTTTGTCGCAATCCAACAACAGTTTGCCAAAACAGAGTTAGGCCAACAAATTTTTAGTGAGAAAGTCGTCGTTAATTCAAATCTATTCCGTCGCAGCTCTCATGGTCATCGCGTCATTATGAGCCCAAGTGATTTCTTCTATTATGGTCGTACAACTGATCTGAAATTAATTTGGCAACAACCTGAATTTAATCAGCATGATTTTGCACAACAGCTTATTCAGCAAGCCCAAAAAGTAGCGGAAACACCGTTTGCACTTGAAGCAGAGCAAACTTACTGTCAGATATGGTTAAAGAACATCGCATTCGATACGACCCCACTGATGAAACATCGATTTGATGTTAATTGTAATGATGTTGTTGTTTGGGAACGCTTTTTAGCCAGTAATATTATTATTGCAGACCCACAAACAATGGGATTAGGATTAAGAAAAATTTCGAAACGAAAACTAAAACGAGCGAATGAATACAGCCATATCGATTGGCTCAAACTATATAAAAAACATTGTGATAATACAGTGACAATTAGCATCGATAAAGCTCAACGCCAACTTGAGTTGAGACGTTTATTTAAATTACCTTTGAGTAAATTGGTCTTTAAACTAAAACACCGCACTCCACTGTAAAACAGAAAAATAAGGAAAGCTTATACTTTCCTTATTTCATTTAACTCAATACCACTTAGCTGCGATCATGTTCAAGTAACCATAAACCAACATATTTATTAAAGCTCACCTGTGCATAGGTCATCGCAACAATGAAACCGACACTACCATCAAGAAAACCACGACGAATAATATAAATCAAAACAAAGGTCCATATTGCACGTAATAACGCTAAACCTAAGCCATGCGATTTTTTACCTTTACGATGATATTTCTTTGAACCTAACCACGCATACTGTGCTGCTTTATCTAAGCCATGCCCGTAATCGCGGTGAGTATAATGTAATAACAATCCACTCAGAACTTCCGTCGTACCTGCACTTGGTATCACCGTTTCATGTACTTCATCTAATGTATAATGAGCACCATCTCGCTTAAATAAACGTAAGACTGAACGAGCACTACGTCCATATTTTAACGTCTTACCATATAGCGTGACTCCCCACGGTAAGCGATATGCTGTGGCCGTGATCGAATCTTGAGCGAGCAATGAAACTAAGGCTTGTTGCATTTGTTCATCTAATGCCTCATCAGCATCAATGGACAATACCCAATCACCGCTGGCTTTATCTAATGCTCGTTGTTTTTGTTTACCAAACCCAGGCCAATCAGTCACAGTAATGTTATCGGTATAGCGCTGACAAATCGCAACGGTTTCATCTGTTGAACCACTGTCTAATACAATAATTTCATCGGCTATATCGACGATAGATTGCAAACATAATTCAACCCGATCCGCTTCATTCTTTGTGATTAATATAACGGATAAAGAATGCTTATTTGCCATCAACTAACTCCTTATTTTCTGTATTCAAATTCAACATATATTGATAACGCTGTTGGTATAACGCCTGGGTTGTATATTTTTCTCGGTAAGTTTGCTTAGCAACGACACTTTCACAAAAAACACCAAAATCATCATCTAGTTCGGCATATTGATTATTTTGTAACATGATTTGTTGCCAAACCGATTGGTGTTGCGGCTGTTTTACAGTTTCATTAAACAGATAAAACATCCAAAAATAAGGCGCACAATATTTATTTTCAAGCAATGAAAGCAGTAGATTACCACTACCTGTTGCACTAATTAAATTGGTATTTTTAGCTAATACTCGGGTTGAGGTTAACCCTCTAATATCAAGTACGACCTGACGAGGCTTAGTTAAATAACTCAAACTTGCACATAATAAGTCTTGAATGATCGCATTACCTTTATGAGCAGCTAAAAACCAAGACACTAACTGTCGATCATCAGATTGCTTCTCTCGAAAACAGAAAAATCCCGTGGTCGATATATCTAACCATGTCGTTAATGGCTGCTTGCAAAAAGTAGTGGCATCAGCCCATACGCCACCAAAACGATTTAATAAATACAACCGTAATAAATCACTCTGACCTGCGGCACCAAGATCAACCGTCATCGCTTTAAATACCGCAAAAAAATCAAACCCGAGTTGAGTTTGAATCGTCTTATTATCAAGTAAGATAACCTGATAATCCGGGTTTTGGGTCACCCAAGATGCGTGACTCATCTTGACAACATCAGGTGCTGACTCTAAGCCTGAATCCCAAAACATCCATATAACCTTATTCTCTCCACCAGCCGTTTCTGATCTCGATAACAACGTCAAAGCAGATACAGCAGCGTTGGTTTCTGCAGGTGTTAATACTTTTCGACGCTTAAAACGACATTTTATAATACGTAAATTTTCTTTTAATTCGCGATGCCATGATGCCATTTTACAGCCCCCAATAACCAAGCTTCTTACGCATTTTAAACTCGCGTACGATATTAAGTGGTTTTGATTTAAGTTCGAGTAGGCCATTATCAAGCAGTGCATTCGTTGCAGCTAAAACCCGCTCGCTTGAACACCCATCTTGATAAGGATGAATTTGCTGACAATAATGTTTGATATTCGCCATTAAATCCACCGGATAGGTCAATGCATCACTCAGTGCAGGTTCTACTTCGTCAGTAGTAGTAACATTCAATAAATGGGGTAGCGGATGTTGATTATTAAAGGTAACGACAGGCTTACCTTGTAATAAAAACATTAACAAAATCGATGAAGTATCACATAACATTACATCTGCCGCCTGCAAAACAGGAATCACATTATCTGTTTCCACAAACGTCAAATTAGGCCCTTGTAATGCTTTATATTGTACTACCGTCTCAGCCGCCATTTTGGGGTGAAACTGCACTAACCAACGCCACTTCCCAGTCGCAACCAATGCTTTAACTGTCTCATATAAATGGGGTGCGCAGGTTAAATTACGGGAAAATGTTGAGCACATTAATACAGTTGGACGTGGATCATCAGCCGCACAATATGGATTAAATTCAGGCTTAGTAAATAATGGGTCAAGCATCGGCCAGCCAGTTTGCTTTACTTTAAAAAAACCATATTGCTGAGCTAATTGTGTAAACCGTGCTGTTGTATCTGGCCCTTGCGTACAATATAAGTCAAAACAACCGCGAATTTCAAAATGGTCTTCTCGACCGCGACGGTTTAATTTTCCAGCATTAAAGCCGTGAAAAACACCAACTTTTACTCCTGGAATACAACGTGGAACAACATTACCAGGCACAAAAACAGCATCGGGATGCCAAGCTTTAACATCCGCAACAGAGGTTAATCGTTGCTCATCAGCATGTAAGAAATCACCTTCAACATCATTCCCCTCAAAAAACCAACACACCTGCCCACCTTGCTTCAAGATCGCTTGCTGTAACGGTCGTAAAATAGCAAATGAATAATTTTGAGCGATATACATTAAGTACCGTCGAGGTGAATGAGTCATAATTGTGCTCTTTGTCCATAAAAGATAAAAACATTCTACCTTAATTAACTACTGAATCACCAAGCTGTAAGATTTTTGATTGCTGGTTATAATAGGATTTTATTGTTACAGGTAGAGCCACCATGCTAGTTCGCGTTTTTTATACCCTACTATTAGCTTTAGCTGCTCCTCTATTATTATGGGGACTTTATCGAACCAAACCAGGAAAGCCCCATTTTGGTACTCGTTGGAAAGAGCACTTTGGTTTTACTCCTCGTCTCGCCACCACAACTGCGCCAATTTGGATTCATGCCGCTTCTGTTGGTGAAGCTATCGCGATTGTACCTGTCATCAAAGCACTCAAACAAGCCTATCCTGAACAAGCTATTGTTGTAACCACAACCACTAGCACAGGTGCTGAACAAGTGGCTAAATTAGGTGAATTAGTTGAACATCGTTATATGCCAATTGATTTTGCTTGGTGTGTAAGAGGGTTTTTAAAAACTATCAAACCCAAACTATTTCTTATCGTTGAAAAAGAATTATGGCTCAATACCTTAAGCTGTGTTGATAACCAAAAAATTCCAACAATTATTGTTAATGCGCGTTTATCCGAGCGCTCAGCTAAACGCTACCAATCATTTAGTTTCTTCACTCATCAATTACTCAATAAAATAAATAAAATATTGTGTTTACATAATGATGATGCTCAACGCTTTATCGCCATTGGTGCACAACAACATCAAATCGCGGTTACCGGCTCAATCAAATATGACATTACCATTGCAAATACTGTTTTTGAGCAAGCGCAGAGTCTACGCCAACAACTCGGTAAGCAGCGGCCAATTTTCGTGGCAGCGAGTACCCATCAAGGGGAAGATGAACAAGTACTTGATGCTTATCAACTGGTACAGCAACAATTTACAGATGCGTTAGTAATTATTGTGCCTCGCCATCCACAACGGTTTGATAGCGTTGCAAAGCTTGCGATTGAACGTGGTTTAAATGTTCATCGCCGTACAGACACCACCCCAATTAAAGCGAACACTCAGTTATATCTAGCAGATACCATGGGGGAAATGTTAGTCATGCTAGCGGCGGCAGATGTGACGTTTATGGGGGGAAGTTTAGTCGGTGAAAAAGTAGGTGGTCACAATTTATTAGAGCCAGCCGCGGTTGCAAAACCGGCAATTACCGGTCCCAGCTTTTATAACTTTGAAGATATTACTCAACAATTATTAGCCGCAGACGCCATTGAAATTTGTCAAGATAGCCACCAGCTCGCACAACAATTAATCGCGTTATTTAATACCCCTAATCGCCAACAATATATGGGCGCACAGGGTCAAAAAATCGTATTTGAAAACCAAGGTGCCGTAAATAAAACTACCGCTAATATTGAGCCTTACTTAGCGAGCCATTAGCGCTAACCAATAGTAATACGAAGCTGGCTTTTATTTGTATAACCGTCACACAAAGCAGTCCAATCATCTTCATGCCATTTAATCGCACGTTTATTGACTTCTTTAACAAAAGAGCGCTTTAAACGTGCCAAATTATCAATCTTCCAATCATCACCCTCGCGGCAATCACACTTATCAAAGTCAATCAGCCATGGACACTGACTATCATCTAATAAAATATTGTGGGCATTTAAATCAGTGTGACACACTTGCAAATCATGCATTTTACCGATCATTTCACCAATATCACGCCATACTGTTGCGGCTAATGTCTGAGTTTGTAGCAATGCCACCAAATCATTACTATTAGCAATTTTTTCAACCAGAATATCCGCTTTATAAGTCATGCCTCTTTTTATTGCTTGAGCGGCAATCGGCCGCGGCACATTAACACCACCATCACGTAATAATTTTAGTAAAGCTAATTCAGCCCCACTGCGGGTTTTATGCCAACCTGTAAACCAATAACTGTCGTTATTCACTTTAGCAAACAGCCCGCCACGATGATAATGACGCAATGCCATCTCTAATTTTTCATCGGCAACAAACCACGTTGTACCACGCCCTTTGGCCGATCCAACAACTGCATCACGCTGACGCCAATACTCAATATCAAAGCAACCATGCGGATCTGCACTTAGATAATCGCTATCAAACCAAATGGCCTGGTTGTTACTGATAATTTCCTGCACTACAGCCTCTCTCGCATTTATTGTTGAATATTTTACAATTTCAATGGCTAGCGGCATAATTCACCAACCACTTTTAATAAGGTAACTCCATGGCTCTGTTCTCAACGCCACCACGTTCAATTTGTATCTTACGCTTGTCTGCTATTGGTGACGTATGCCATGCGATTGCTGTCGTCCAAGCTATCCAACGCCAATGGCCAACCACTGAAATCACATGGGTTGTCGGTAAAGTTGAAGCACAATTAGTCAATGCCTTACCCAATATTACGGTGATCAGTTTTGATAAAAAAGCGGGCTGGCATGGCATTAAACAGGTTTGGCAACAACTCAAATCACAACGTTTTGATGCGCTATTGGATATGCAAGTCGCCTTGCGTGCCAGTGTACTATCTTTAGGGATTAAAGCTAAGTATCGCGTTGGGTTTAGTAAAAACCGCACCAAAGAAGGCCAATGGTTGGTTACCAATAAACACCTACCCAATACAAACAGTATCCATGTACTTGATAACATGGCGGACTTTGCACGTTACATTGGGGTTCCCTTTACTACACCAGAATGGAATATTCCACTTACCACTGAAGATAACAGTGTTGCTGAACAATATATTCAACAACCAACATTAGTGATATCTCCCGCCGCCAGTAAAGATGAACGTAATTGGCTTCCAGAACGTTATGCAACTATTGCCGATTATGCGGCAACCAAAGGCTTAGCCATTATACTTTGCGGCTCACCCAGTGAACGTGAGCAACAATTAGGCCAACACATTATCAGTCATAGCCAAGTACCTATCACTAATTTAATCGGCAAAACAACCCTATTACAGCTGACGGCATTATTACGTGCAGCAACTGTTGTGCTAGCGCCAGATTCAGGTCCAGCCCATTTAGCAACCACCCAAAACACACCCGTCATTGGACTCTATGGTCATAGTAATCCAGCTCGTACTGGACCGTATTTATCATTGCCATATACGGTCAGTGTTTACCAGCAAGTCGCTGAACAACATTACGGCAAACCATTAGGCGAATTACCATGGGGATCTCGCGTCAAAGGTAACGATATCATGCCGCAAATTAGTGTTGCGATGGTAACAGAGAAACTGGATGCTATTATTGCATCACTCTCTAGCGCTGAAACTTTACATTCACAGACAAAATAAGTAACCCATTATGACTACTCGTGTTATCTACCCAGGCACTTTTGATCCAATCACTAACGGTCACCTTGATTTGATTGAGCGCGCAGCTGCGATGTTTGATCATGTCATTGTCGGTGTTGCTTTTAACCCCAGCAAAAAACCATTATTCACTTTAGAAGAACGGGTCGAACTGGCTCAACAAATTACAGCACATTTGCCTAATGTTGAAATTGTTGGCTTTTCAGGGTTATTAGTTAATTTTGCCAAAGAGCACAATGCTACTATTTTAGTGCGTGGGTTACGGGCGGTGTCTGATTTTGAATATGAATTTCAATTAGCCAATATGAATCGTCGTTTGATGCCTGAGCTTGAAACGGTATTTTTAACCCCAGCAGAAGAAAATTCATTTATTTCATCGACTATTGTAAAAGAAGTCGCATTACATAAAGGGGATGTAAGTCAGTTTGTTGATCCATTGATCACACAAGCCCTACTTGCTAAATTCATAAAATAATAATAAAAAAAGGGAGCACATTGGCTCCCCCTTTCTTCTCAATCTTCACAGCTTACTTATTATAATACTCACGGTACCAATCAACAAAAGCCTGTACGCCTTGTTTAACTTCAACTGCAGGCTTATGCCCCGTTACCGCAAATAAATCATCCGTGTCAGCATACGTCATGTAGACATCACCCGGCTGCATGGGCATAAAGTTTTTCTTCGCTTCAATACCTAATGACGCTTCCAGAGCTTCAACATAGTCCATCAATTTAACCGGACTGCCATGACCAATGTTATAAATACGGTATGGCGCAGAGCTGGTTGCCGATGAATTTTCCTCAACCGTCCACTCAGAATTAGACTGTGGAATCACATCCTGAATACGCAGCACACCTTCAACAATATCATCAATATACGTAAAATCACGGCTCATATCGCCATTGTTATAAATATCAATTTCTTTGCCTTCCATGATCGCATTAGTAAATTTAAACAATGCCATATCAGGACGTCCCCACGGGCCATACACCGTAAAGAAACGCAAGCCAGTGGTTGGAATACCATAAAGATGAGAATAGCTGTGCGCCATCAATTCATTGGCTTTCTTTGTCGCGGCATACAATGACACTGGATGATCAACACTGTCTGCGGTATCAAACGGCATTTTTTGGTTTAAGCCATACACCGAACTTGATGAGGCATAAACTAAATGCTCAACTTTGTTATGACGACAACCTTCAAGGATAGTCAAATAGCCAATTAAATTACTATCACCATAAGCCATTGGATTATCTATTGAATAACGAACGCCAGCTTGACCTGCTAAATGGATAACTCGATTAAATTGATGCTCAGCAAATAAGCCCATCATCCCTTCACGATCGGCAAGATCCATTTCAATAAAGGTGAAATTTGAGTGCTCAATGCGGGCTAAGCGGGCGTGTTTAAGTGTCACTTCATAATAATCATTAAGATTATCGATACCAACCACTTGATGCCCTTGCTGACATAAACGTTCAGTAACCGCACTACCAATAAAACCAGCAACGCCGGTCACTAAATATTTCATTTTTTAGTCCTTAATATCTTGGAAAACATATTATCTATTTTTATAAATTATATGATAATAATAACAATATCTACGCTTATCTCTGCTCAATAAAAATGAGTCTATCGTTAACGAAAACTAACTAGACAATTGAGTTAACGCTGACAGCTAACACAAAAAACAGTGGCCCGCTTCCCCAGCTTTATTTCAGTTAAAAGTTCACCACAACGTGGGCAAAGTTGCCCCCCTTTGCCATAGACTTGCAACTCTTGGGCAAAATACCCAGGCTTACCATCAGCATTTTTAAAATCTTTTAAGGTCGTACCGCCCTGAGCAATCGCTTTTTGTAATACAGTTTTTATTTCAGAGACCAATAATTGCAATTGTACGATTGAGACTTTTCCTGCTGGCGATTGCGGATTTATCCCCGCGGCAAACAATGACTCATTGGCATAAATATTACCCACACCCACCACGATATGATTATCCATGATCAGTAATTTAATCGCTTTACGCTTTCCTTTTGCTTTAGCCACTAAGTAATCCACATTAAAATCGTCACTCAATGGCTCTGGGCCCATTTTCTCTAGCACAGTATGGCTTTCCCCTACCTGTTGCCATAACCATGCGCCAAAGCGACGAGGATCGTTATAACGTAGAATCTCACCACTGCCTAAAACGACATCGACATGATCATGCTTCTCTACGGCAGAACCCGCAGGTAAAATACGTAAACTACCCGACATACCAAGATGGACAATCGCATACCCAATATCGGTTTCTAATAATAAATATTTTGCTCGCCGTGTGATTTTTCGAATCACTTGGCCCTCAATGCTTTTAATTGCATCAGGAATTGGCCAGCGCAAACGAGCATTACGAATAATTATTTTTGTCACCGTTTGTCCAACAACGTGGGGAGTGATCCCCATGCGGGTCACTTCCACTTCAGGTAATTCAGGCATCGTTATCTTGCTCCAATAATCATTATATTTTTGACGATAATGGTGGAAAGAGAAAATTAGCATCAACCGTCACCGCTAACCACTGTCCGCTACCATTATTAAATAACCAAAAAGAAGGAAATTGATAGGCCGTGATCCGTTGCGGCTGTGAATAACCAACCAGCCACACCTCAATCGTGCGTGGCGCTATTAGCTGACTTTTTAATGACGCTAATTGCTGTGCGCTAACAAGTGTCCCCTCTAACGTTTGCCAGCGCGTGATAAAAGTAGCGATATCAAATGACACCACAGGCTGACTTTTCCATCCCGTATCAGTCTGTTGAAAAATGATCGCAGGTAACAATAATTGTTGAATAAGACGATCTTGTGCAAATAATGGGATCACCGTTGATGATGGCACTGGCGCGATAGGCGTTATTAGAGGAGTGCGAATAAGCTCTGGCAGCTGTATGACAGCGATAAAAACTAAAACACCAATGATGATAACGTTATTCCACCCACGTCGCGTTAACCGCATGCTCAGGTGCTCCTATGCGCATTTACTGATGCTGGTTAAGATAACATTGCCATCATCAATAACAACAGACAATTAGATTATTGTTTAATGACGAGAATAAAATTTATCACAGGAAAGCAGGAAAGCAGGAAAGCAGGAAAGCAGGAAAGCAGGAAAGCAGGAAA
>NZ_CAMRAN010000002.1 GCF_947039875.1 uncultured Photobacterium sp. | reverse complement strand
AGCTTAGTTATCGTGAAATTGAAGAAATTCTGGCTGAGCGAGGCATTAATGTTGATCATTCCACATTAAATCGTTTGGGTGATTAGATTTGCTCCTTTGTTAGAAATAAGAGCAAGGCAATTGAAACGTCCGGTATCTCCTTCATGGAGAATGGATGAAACATATATCAATATTAAAGGGGAATGGTGGTATTACTACCGTGCCGTTGGGCTGGAAGTCTGTAGAAGGAGCAACTGCCACTATGTCGGGCCAAGAAGTTTGGACTCAGATAAAACGGGGGCAAGTTGGTAATTTAAGTTTGCCGTTTGGAAGCGATTTATCGCGTTCGCTGCATAATGGTATCTGCAATTTGACACGTCTGTATCTAACGAAAACTTTGCGACAGAAGCATTTATCTTAATGTTGAGAGGGCTAAGACTTGATAATACACAAGGATAATGAACAATATAATTATCAAGACTTTTCTTTTTTGAGTGGCTGGTTATACTCGCGCCATCTTTGTACCGTAAAGGCGTTATTTGCATTATGTTTGATCTTGTTTACCTGCACTCTGATTTCTTAGTTATTAATAAACACCCTGGGATCAGTGTTCATAAAGATGATAATGATCAGCCATTACTGGCCGCTGTTGCTGAGCAAACAGGTGATAAAAAACTGTATCTCATTCATCGACTTGATAAAATGACGTCAGGGTTGCTATTACTTGGGCGTAATAAAACGGCAGCTGCTGCATTATGTGCTAATTTTTCGGAGCGTCGAGTTGAAAAGTTTTATGTAGCGATTGCGACGAAAAAGCCAAAGAAAAAACAAGGTGTTGTGATTGGTGATATGACCCGTTCACGTCGAAGTAGTTGGAAATTAGAAACCACTAAAGTTAACCCTGCGATTACTCAGTTTTTTTCTACTGCTGGTGGTGAAGGACGGCGCATCTTTTTATGTAAACCCCATACAGGTAAAACCCATCAAATTCGCGTGGCATTGCGCAGCGTTGGTTCTGGTATTACAGGTGATGATATTTATGGTAATGAAGCGGCAGATCGCGGCTATTTACATGCTTATGGCTTACGTTTTCCTTATCTAGGTGAGCTGCAACAATTTTTATGTCCACCTACTATCGGAGAGTTATGGTCAACCGCTGAAGCTGAGCTAGCATTAACTGAATGGCAGCAACCTTGGGCGTTATCATGGCCAGTATTAGCCTGTAAAAAATAGTAGAGTGAGTTAAATATCAATCGTTGACCTGTAACTGATGATATTATCAGCAATCGATTGGTAAAACGTGGATGTGCATTTATTTTTGGTATTGATAATTTATACTATATTGCAGAATGTATTAGTTAGAGGTTTACAATGCGCAGTGCTCATTCACGTACGCTGAAAATGCGAGTTTCTCAACAAAAACGTCAATCCCATCATCGTCGAAATCGTGCTCAACAATATTTGATATTACCTGAAACTACCCCACGTCATTTCCTTTCATCATCAGCAACATTGGCACTACATTCCACGAGTTTACTTGATTATTCGGCTGAATATGTTTTACGCGCTAAACCTGAGTAAATGATTCTATTTTATCCTGCAGTTGGTATTCTGGAGCGCAACGTATAGAATAGCCCGCCTTAATTGACCACTTTGAATGATGTTATGGAAATTAGCGCGTTACCTACTTTAGAAGTCCATTTATTAACAGCTTTAGCAACACCACCGTCAGAAGTTCGCCGATTGTTTCATGGCCGCGGTCGCTGTTGGCTAGGGTTGGAACAAATTACGGTTGATTGGCTTCAAGGGCAAGTACTGGTTTCCTTATTTAAAGAGCCTGATGCTGATTTTATGCAAGCATTGACGGATTTGTTGGCTGCATTAACGCAAACAGAAGTTTGGCAAGCAAGCGGTGCGCGTTCTTTATTACTGCAACATCGAGATCGTCAAGGTTCGCCAATGGACGTTTTGTGGGGACAAAGCTCCGATTATCAAGATGTCATTGAAAGTGGGTTAACCTATAAATTAGATTTAGGTCGTAATCAAAATAACGGTCTATTTCTTGATATGCGTTATGGCCGTGACTGGGTGCGTGAGCATGCTGCTGGCAAACGAGTACTGAATTTATTTGCTTATACTTGTGGCTTTTCTGTGGCAGCCATTGCTGGTGGCGCAGAATTTGTGGTTAATCTTGATATGGCAAAAGCGGCATTAAGTCGTGGTCGTGATAACCATCATTTAAACAACCATGATTTAAAGAAAGTGAGTTTCTTAGGCCATGAGTTATTTAAGTCATGGGGTAAAGTACGCAAGATGGGTCCTTATGATTTAATCATTATTGATCCGCCTTCGTTTCAGAAAGGCAGTTTTGCACTAACTAAAGATTACCAAAAGATTTTACGTCGTTTGCCTGAATTATTAACTGCCGAAGGTGTTGTTTTAGCCTGTGTTAATGATCCGACGTTAACCAGTCAATTTTTAATTGATGGCATGGCTGCTGAAGCGCCAGATATGGTGTTCTCTCATCGTTTAGAAAACCCTACTGAATTTAAAGATATTGAGTTAGAAGCAGGGCTTAAAGCTTTAGTTTTTACGCGCCAAAGTTAAGTTTTTAGTATCATAAATAGATTGCTAAAATAAGAGTCCCTTATCGATTATACTATTTTTAGTTAAGCGTAAATGAGGGATTTTTTGTCTGAAATTAACCGTAATTTGTTTATTATAATAAATGATATTGCCTTTATTGTGGTGAGTGTGTTGCGTTTTCTTGTTTGGTGACAAATACTACAACAAGTGATTAACGATAAAATTAATCGATTCTATTCGTAGTGCAAGGGGTGCACTCAATCTAAATACATTAAGGATGTGTAGTTATGTTTAAATCGTTCTTTCTTGATCGTCGCTGGTTTTTATGGTCGATTTTGGGTAGTGCCATTATTTTATACGTTACTTGGTATAAAGTGCAGATAGACGTAGAAGTGAATGAATGGTTTGGTAGTTTTTATGATCTTATTCAAAAGGCATTAGCTAAGCCCAATAGTGTGACATTTGATGAATTTTTGTCAGGTTGTATTGAGTTTTTCAATATCGTGTCTGTGTATATTATTATTGCCGTTATTCTTGATTTCTTCGTTCGCCATTATGTCTTTCGTTGGCGTACCGCAATGAATGATTATTATATGAAGCATTGGAGTAAAATTAGCCACATTGAGGGAGCATCACAGCGGGTACAAGAAGATACGATGCGTTTTGCTCGTATAGTTGAAAGCCTTGGGGTGAGCTTTATGCGATCCTTAATGACGCTAGTTGCGTTTTTACCTATTCTGTGGACGTTAAGTGAGAATGTTACTGAGTTACCATGGATAGGGAGTGTTGATCGATCATTGGTTTATTTAGCTATTATTTCAGCACTGTTTGGTACGGTATTATTGGCGATTGTTGGTATTCGCTTACCTGGCTTAGAGTTTAAAAATCAAAAAGTAGAAGCCGCTTATCGTAAAGAGTTAGTCTTTGGGGAAGATAATCCACAGCGAGCAAAGCCAGAAACAGTGAAAGACCTCTTTTTTAATGTTCGTAAAAATTACTTTAATCTTTATCGTCATTATTTGTATTTTGATATCGCAAAATGGTCATATATTCAATATACCGTGATCGTGCCTTATATTGCACTGGGCCCAGCCATTATTTCAGGCGCATTAACACTGGGTGTATTACAACAGATACTCAGAGCGTTTGGAAAAGTAGAAGAGTCTTTTCAATTTCTGGTTCACTCATGGAGTACAATTGTTGAATTAATGTCGATTTATAAGCGATTGCGCGCATTTGAAGTGCAGATTAATGATGCGATTGATGTGGAAAGTATCCCTGTAGAGTAGCTATGGTGGGATGAAAAAATAAAAAGCCCTAACCAGCAATGCTCAATTATATCGGAGCAATTCATTGGTTAGGGATTTTTTATAGTATACGGTGCAGATTATTTTAGTGATTCACAATATTCTTCTGAGATAGTTTGTGAGACTAACTGTCGACCGCTGACATCACGGATAGTAATGAGATAATTAACCCCCTGTTTAAACAATGGCATTAATTCATTGTTATTACAGTAATTGACACTGGCTGTTTTTATTGCGGTTGTGGGTTTTACTCGTCCATTACCACCATAGATAATGTTGATTTTTACCGTGTTTTTACTCGCATAAGCTTGAGTGATTTGGTAAGCATCTATTTGTGGGTAGGGTGCTTTATTACCAATAGCTGCTGCTCGTGATTGTGCTAGCGATTCTGCAACCATTTGTTGGTCGTGCGAAGCACAGCCACCTAGAATAAACAGACAGACAGCGGCGACTAGCCATTTTTTTGTTGTAGTTAGATTCACAAGTTGATCCTGAATATATTTATGGTAAGACTTTTTTAAAGGGTTTAACAATAACATTAGCGTAGACACCCGCATCAATATACGGATCAGCATTTGCCCATTGCTGTGCTTGTTCTAGTGATTCAAATTTAGCAATGACCGTTGAACCAGTAAAACCTGCCTCGCCTGGGTTTTCATTATCAATAGCTGGCATTGGCCCTGCGACTAATAGACGTTCTTGTTGTTGAAGTTCTTTTAAGCGTGCTAAGTGTTGTTCACGTACGCTCATGCGACGTTCTAAACTGTTTTCAATATCTTGAGAAAAAATTACATACCACATTATTGTCGGCACTCCCTATTTAGTTATGGCTTAAACAACGAATTATTCTTCGCGTTGTTTTTAGTATTCCACCATACTAACTAAAAATTGAGCATGGACAAGTACATTTGAGCAAATAATAAAAAGCACCAACCGTAGTTAGTGCTTAGTGTTCATTAAGTGTTTTTTATTGATAAGGATTATTGAGTAATTTCAATCTTACGCGGACGGCCTTCACTGTTAATAGCAACATAATTAAATGTCGCTTCACAGACGCGGTAACGTTCACCTATGCCATCAATAGCAACGGGTTTTACCCATACTTCTAAGCCTATACTCATGGATGTATTACCGATGCGCTTACATTCACCGTGACAACAAACCACATCACCAACACCAACGGGGGCTTTAAATTCTATTTTATCAACCGAAACGGTAACGACACGGCCGCGAGAAATTTCTTTGGCTAAAATCGCACCAGCAAGATCTAGTTGCGACATGATCCAACCACCAAAAATATCACCATTTGCATTGGTATCGGCAGGCATCGCTAATGTTCGCAGTAACAGCTGTCCACGAGGGATATTGTTTTCAGTAGTCATCGATTATACAACTTTATTTATCATCAGGGCTTTTAGGTAAGTGGCGATAAATATAGCCACCTGTCGCGAAGGTAAATAGCAGTGTTAACGCCAATAAACCAAATACTTTGAAATTCACCCAGACATCAAGCGGAAAATTGAATGCAATATAAATGTTTACAATAGCACAAACAACAAAAAAGATGGTCCATGCTAGATTGATACGCAACCAAACGTTCTCTGGCAGTGTCATTTCTTTGCCGAGCATCGATTTAATTAATGGCTTATTCATCAGTTGGCTTATAAGTAATGCGAGAGCAAATAGGCCATAAATGATGGTTACTTTCCATTTAATGAAGTTTTCATCATGTAAAAACAGCGTTAAACCACCAAATATTGTGACCATTGTAAAAGTGATTAACTGCATTTTTTCTATTTTTTTATAGATAAACCACGTAACGATCAATTGGATTGCCGTCGTGATAATTAATGCGCCTGTCGCGACAAAAATACCATTCGTTTTAAATAATACAAAAAAGATCAGTAACGGAATAAATTCTATAATTTGTTTCATTGGTTCCAACTCATTAAAGATAATTAACAGGAGTATACCTGTTCCACTGAATTAATGAAAAAATCGATTTCGATGGGGGGTTGGGATGCCGCTGTCATCAATATTTTATCAATGACAGCGATTAATAGCTGATTGCAGGTTATTGACGTGTTGCAGCTTTCATATCGGTTATAAATGCACTTAATGTATTGAGTAGTGTTGAATGCTCATCCACATGGTTCTCAATAATTTTAACGATAGCTGAGCCTGAAATGGCCCCCGCCGCCCCTGCTGTAATGGCTTTACTCACTTGCTCTGGGGTTGAAATACCAAAACCGAGTAATGCTGGTGGCGCATTATGGGCTTTTAATGCGGCTAACAATGGCTCAATTGGCATTTCTGCTTTCGTTTCTGCACCAGTGACACCTGCGCGTGAAAGGAGATAAGTGTAACCACCGCTAAGCTCTGAAACTGCTTTTAAGGTTGCAGCGTCAGCATTAGGTGGTGCAATAAAAATAGGATGAATACCATGTGCTTCTGCTGCTTCTCTAAATTCAAGTGAAGCATTTACAGGCACATCTGCAATTAATACTGAATCAATACCAGCATTCGCACAGCGACGATAAAAATGATCGATACCTGTAGCAAAAACCAAATTAGCGTACATCAGTAGTCCAATTGGCAATTGAGGATATTTCGCACGAATTTGAGTTAGCATTTCAAAACAAATGGTCGGGGTAGTGTCTGCGGCAAGAGCACGAATATTGGCTCCTTGAATCGTTGGACCATCAGCCAATGGATCTGAAAAAGGGATCCCTAGCTCTAAGGCATCAGCGCCAGCGGCAACTAAAGTATCAATAATATCCATTGAACGTTGCGGGGTTGGATCACCAAGAGTAACAAAAGGGACAAATGCACCTTCATTACGGGCACTAAGTTGAGTAAATAAATTGTAGTAGCGATCCATTATAAAATTCCTTTTTCCGTTAAAATATCATGCACCGTGAAAATGTCTTTATCGCCTCGACCAGAAAGATTGACTACCAGTAATTGTTCTTTTTCGGGGTCATCAGCAATCATTTTTAATGCGTAAGCCAATGCATGCGCAGATTCAAGAGCCGGAATAATACCTTCTTTTCGAGCTAATAGTTGAAACGCTTCTAATGCTTCATCATCGGTAACTGCGCCATATTCTGCGCGACCAATCGCATTAAGGTGAGCATGTTGAGGTCCGACAGAAGGGAAATCCAACCCTGCAGAAATCGAATATGACTCTTCAACTTGACCATGTTCATCTTGCATTAGTGGTGCTTTCATACCAAAGAAAATACCGAGCTTGCCGTGTTTCAATGGCGCGCCATGCATATCGGTATCGAGTCCTTTACCCGCAGGCTCAACGCCAATTAAACGGACACGACTTTCTTTGATAAAGTCAGCGAACATACCAATTGCATTAGAGCCACCGCCAACACAAGCAATAACCGCATCAGGCAACCGGCCTTCTTTAGCCATAATTTGAGTTTTCGTTTCTTCACCAATGATTTTTTGAAATTCACGCACGATGGTTGGGAACGGGTGAGGGCCTGCAGCGGTTCCTAATAGGTAATGGGCTTTGTCATAGCTAGCAGACCAATCGCGCATCGCTTCATTACACGCATCTTTTAATGTTGCTGAGCCAGAGGTTACAGGGATAACTGTCGCGCCCATTAATTTCATTCTAAAAACATTAGGGCTTTGGCGTTCAATATCTTTCGCGCCCATATAAATGCGGCACTTTAACCCGAGTAAAGCACATGCTAGTGCTGTTGCAACACCGTGTTGACCTGCACCAGTTTCTGCAATGATTTCAGTTTTTCCCATGCGTTGTGCAAGTAAAGCTTGGCCTAATACTTGGTTAGTTTTGTGTGCGCCACCATGAAGAAGATCTTCACGCTTTAAATAAAGCTTGGTTTTTGTGCCTTGAGTTAAGTTTTGGCATAACGTTAACGCCGTTGGTCGCCCCGCATATTCTTTTAATAACGTTATAAATTGCAGCTGAAAGTCGGGGTCTTGTTGAGCTTCAATAAAAGCATTTTCAAGTTGATCTAAGGCTGGTACTAGAATTTGAGGAACATATTGACCACCAAATTCACCAAAGTAGGCATTCAATTTACTCATGATTATTTATCGTCCTTAATATGTTTGATTGCCGCAAAGGCTGCCGCTAATTTATGATGATCTTTTTTACCCGGTGCGCTTTCTACACCGGAATTTAAATCTAAACCACCAAAACCGAGAGAGGCTGCATGGTGTACATTATCTGGGTTTAGTCCACCAGCAAGTAAACTGTTTGATCTGTTTTCGGATGTAATTAAAGACCAATCAAAGGTGACGCCTGTACCGCCACTTTTGCCTTCGACTTTACTGTCAAACAGGTGTTTGTCGACCGACCATTGGGTAAGATCCGGTACGCTATCGGTAATGGCGTGGGCCTTCCAGATTTGGCAGTTAGCAGGCAGTTCTTCACGCAATTGCTCTATATATTGTGGTGATTCATTACCGTGTAATTGTACTGCAACTAAGGCTAAAGTTGTTGCTGTAGTCACAATGTCTGTCAACGGGCTGTTCTGAAATACGCCGACAAAATTAAGTGGTACTGATGCGGTAACGGCCAATGCTTGGTCGAGGTTAATAGCTCGCGGTGATGATGGTACGAAAATCAAACCACCATAGGTTGCTCCTTGCAGGTAAGCTTGGTGGGCATCTTCATTTGAGGTTAATCCGCAAACTTTATGTTCACCAAATAAGACTTTTCGAACCGCTAAATCAAGGTTGTCGGCCGCCATTAATGAACTACCAATTAAAAAACCATTAGCATAAGGTGAGAGTTCACGTACTTGCTGGTGGGTATAAATCCCTGACTCAGAAATAATAATCGTACCTTCAGGTAAATCAGGTGCAAGCTGTTTGGTACGGTTTAAATCAATACTCAAATCACGTAAATTACGGTTGTTAATCCCGACAACTTTTGCTTTGAGTTTGATGGCGCGCGTGAGTTCGGCTTCATTACTCACTTCGGTTAAAATGCCAAGTTGAAGTGATTCAGCCACTGCGGCAAGTGTTTGGTATTGTTCATCATCCAGTACCGACAGCATCAATAAAATCGCATCTGCCTGATAATGACGCGCCAAATAGACTTGGTAGCTATCAATCATAAAGTCTTTGCATAATATTGGTTGGGTAACTTGGCTACGTACCTTAGGTAAGAACTCAACATTGCCTTGAAAATATTTCTCATCGGTTAACACTGAAATTGCACTGGCGTATTGGTTATAAATCGCTGCAATATCATCTAAATTGAAATCTTCTCTAATTAAGCCTTTTGACGGTGATGCCTTTTTACATTCAAGAATGAAAGCTGGGCGATGGCATCCATGTCGGTCAGTATTGGCGAGTGCGTGGTAGAAATCACGATCACTTGGTGTAAGCTGGTGACGAAAACTGGCGAGAGGTTGCGCTTCTTTACGTGCATCGACCCAGATTTTTTTATCTGCGATAATTTTAGCAAGGACTGTTTCCATGATTAACCTCGTGCTGCCAGTTGTTCTACAAGTTGATATGCGTTACCTGAACGCATGGTGGTGATTGCGCGTTGAGTATTGGCTTTAAGATCGTGATGACCAAAAAGGCGCAATAAAAGTGCAACATTGACGGCAACGGCACCTTCTTGAGCGGGTGTTCCTTTACCCGTCAGAATATGTTCAATGATGGTACGGTTTTCATCTGGCTCACCGCCACGAATGGCTTCTAAAGGGTAGCTTTGAAGTCCAAAATCAGCCGGAGTAAGCGTATATTCACTAATGACCCCATCAATAATTTCTGCCACATGGGTTTCACCATGAATGGCAACTTCATCAAGTCCGCTACCATGTACCACCGCAGCACGTTTTAATCCCATTGTTGCTAAGGTTTCAGCAATAGGGCGAACTAGAGCGAGATCATAAACCCCCATTAATTGAATATTAGGTTTGGCTGGGTTAATTAATGGTCCTAACACATTGAAAATCGTGCGAGTTTGTAATGTTTGTCGTACTGGCATCGCATGACGTACGCCTCCGTGATATTCCGGCGCAAATAAAAAACAGACCCCAAGATCATCTAACGCTTGGCGTGCCGTTTGAGCTGGCATGGCTAAATTAATCCCAAACTTATCTAATAAATCTGATGAGCCTGATTTGCTTGATACACCACGATTACCATGTTTAGCCACTTTGACCCCACAGGCGGCAGCGACAAAAGCGGCGGTAGTAGAAATGTTGATGGTATTCGCGCCATCGCCACCCGTGCCAACAATATCTGCGAAATCATAATTTGGACGTGGAAACGGGTTGGCATTTTTAACCAATGCTTTGGCGGCACCTGCAATTTCTGCGGGGGTTTCGCCTTTAATTTTTAATGCTGTTAATACGGCTGATAATACAATCGGTTCAACTTCACCGTTGATGATTGCATCAAAGAGAAAATGGCTTTCTTCTTCGCTCAAGGGGTGTTGGGCGTAGAGTTTATCGGCAAGTTTAGCAATAGTAGCGTTCATCATCTTCCTTAATGGGTATTTAGGCATGTAGTGGGTGCTTTCATAACCCAAGCCAGTGTATGAGTAAGTAGTTCTGCGCCTTGAGTAGTAAGGATAGATTCTGGGTGAAATTGAAAGCCACAGACTTTGTCGTGTTCATTAACTACCGCCATCACTAATCCATTTACATCAGCAATCGTTTCAAGACTCGTTGGAACATGAGTTGCGACCAAAGAATGATAACGGGCAACAGCGAGTGGGCTGGCAAGTTGACCAAAAACGGGGTGTTGATTGTGAGTTATCATCGCAGCTTTGCCATGGACGATATCGCCAGCGCCAGCGACGGTACCACCATAAGCTTCAACAATGGCTTGATGTCCTAAGCAAATACCCAACATTGGGATTTTGCCTTTTACTCGTTGAATAAGTTCAGGCATGCATCCGGCATCAGCTGGTGCGCCAGGGCCTGGTGATAACACTAATACCGGATTTTTATGTTCAAGCAATGCGTGTTCGATTTGTTGCGCTGATAAATGATTACGATAAATCGTGACCGGAAAACCCAGACTTCGAAATTGATCAACAAGGTTGTAAGTAAAAGAATCAAAGTTATCTAATAGCACAATATGGGCATTATGGTGATTTTTCGTGATGGTCATCTTGTGCTCCTTAACCTTGATGGGCGTGACGAATGGCATTGATTACCGCTTGTGCTTTTGATTTTGTTTCATCTGTTTCGGCTTGTGGTATGGAGTCATAAACCACCCCCGCACCCGCTTGAACACTGGCGATACCGTTTTCGACATAAGCGGAACGGATCACAATGCAGGTATCCATATCCCCATGTCCGGTGATATAGCCGACAGCGCCGCCATAACTGCCACGGCGACGTTGCTCAACTTCACGAATAAGTTGCATGGCTCTAATTTTAGGTGCGCCCGTTAAGGTGCCCATGTTCATGCAAGCTTGATAAGCGTGCAGGGCATCAAGATCATGGCGTAATTGACCCACGACTCGCGACACTAAATGCATCACATGGCTATAACGATCAACATGTAATAAATCAGCTACGTGGCGGCTTCCTGCTTGGCTAATACGGGCAACATCATTACGGGCTAAATCAACCAGCATCATATGTTCAGCATTTTCTTTGGTGTCACAACGAAGTTCTAGTTCGATACGAGTATCAAGGTCGAGATTAATTGAACCATCCTTGTTTTTACCGCGTTGACGTGTACCTGCAATCGGATAAATCTCAACTTGGTTAGACTGGGTACAATATTTCAATGCACTCTCTGGTGAGGCACCAAATAAGGTAAACTCAGTATCATGTAGATAAAACATATACGGACTTGGGTTACCAATCTTCAATGCTTTATATGCGTTAAGCGGCGAGGGGCACGGCAGCTTAAATTGTCGAGATGGCACGACTTGAAATACATCACCTCGAATAACAAATTGCTTCAAAGCGGCAACGGTTTGATTGAAATCATGATCGGTGATTGTTGGAACGGGGACACAAGTAGTGATAGCGGGTGCAACGGGTAATGACTGAGGCTTAAGACAACGGGTTTTAAGTGTGACTAAGCGTTGTTGAAGATCATCAGCAATTGCCGGGGTATTATGCTCAAACAGGGTCGCTTGTAAGTGTGCTTGTTGATGTTGATGATCGATAATCAATAATGTTTCAGCAACATAGAAAATATAATCAGGACAGCTATTATCCGCATCAACGGCGATAAGCGGTTCAAAGTCAGCCACTAAATCATAAGCAAATAAACCACCAATGAATAAAGCATCACGAGGATGATTTTCGGTATCAAAGGCATGTTGAATCAGTCGTAATGCATCAAAAGATGAGGTTTGGCGTAAGCGAGAGTCTTCATCTAATGCTTCAATATGGGTTGGAAAATGTAACCGCAGCGTATCAGTATTATAGGTCGCTTTAATATCGGATTTGAGATGGCTGTTTAGAATATGGAGGATGCGTTGACCATTATCAGATTGAGCTTCTAATACCACCTCTTTGCCACGACAAACAATACGTACGGCAGCATCAATCAATAATAAGCTTTTAAGATCTTGTTTCGAATCGACTTCGGCTGATTCTAATAGTAGATGGCAAGGGCTATCACCACACAGTGTAAAATAGGCGTCAGTAGGGTCTGCCAGATAGGGTACATCCAGGTTCAATACCTTAATTGGATGTTGGTTTTCAGGTGTTGTGTTATAGATATGCGATCCAATAGAGTGAGTTATCACAGCGTTCTCCCTGCCGTTTGTACAAATGCGATCCTGCTTTCATTGTTCGATAGTGGCGTAAACTGAGTCTTTGAGCAAGACTAGTTTTTTACTTTTATCGATAATTATTAACAAAGTATGTTGCGATGTTTTGTTTTGGTCTAATTTATAATAATCAATGTATTGGGGTGTTATTAGTAATCTTAGAATGACCCAAAAAAAGCCTTCTATAACGGTAGGCTTGAGTAAAAACACAGAATGTTACTGTATTTTACCGTTGCCATAACATTACTTGCCACTCATAAATAATCAAGAAAGGCGGTCGTTGCGTACTAATTTGCTGTAACATGGCGCTATCCTATTTGTCTGCTGCTATAGCCAAAGTTTACCAAGGTGTATAGCGGTGAATTGGTTTAAACTAGCTAAAGGTTGTGGTGATAAGAGCAATATCATCCTTAGTAATTGCGTACTAGTAAACTAGTTCATAAAAACAAAGTCAAGAAGTAAAGTTATGTTGTTTGATTTACATTGTCATACTACAGCGTCAGACGGCCGCTTATCGCCGCAAGATCTTGTTCGACGCGCCGTGGATATGCGAGTTGATGTGTTGGCAATTACCGATCACGATACGATTGATGGGCTCGCACAAGCGCATGCCGTTATTGAACAAGAACAATTACCGATTACATTAATTAATGGTATTGAGATATCAACGGTGTGGCATAACTTTGATATTCATATCGTTGGGCTTAATATAGATCCCAATCATCCTGAGTTAGTTTCATTTATTAACGCCCAAGCCGAACATCGACTTGAACGTGCAAAAGAGATTGGTGCTCGGTTAGAAAAAAATAAAATGCCAGGTGCTTTTGAAGGCGCGATGGCATTAGCGGGCGACGCGTCGATTACGCGTGCGCATTTTGCTCGTTGGTTGGTTGAACAAGGTTATGCCAAAACTATGCAAGCGGTGTTTAAGAAATTCTTAACCCGTGGTAATCCTGGTTATGTGCCACCAAGTTGGTGCTCAATTGCTGATGCTGTAGCCGTAATTCATGCCGCTGGTGGCCAAGCTGTTATTGCTCACCCCGGTCGTTATCAAATGACGGCTAAATGGATAAAGCGCTTAATTCAGCACTTTATTGATGCGAAAGGCGACGGTATTGAAGTTGCTCAACCTCAACAAGCACCGCAAGAACGACGTACTTTTGGGGATTACGCCATCCAATATAATTTACTCGCTTCACAAGGGTCTGATTTTCATTATCCATCCCCATGGACCGAATTAGGCCGCAATTTGTGGTTACCGAAAGATGTAGTGCCGTTATGGCAGGATTGGACGGTAGAGAAAAAGCGAGTAGAGGTAGAAATAACCACTGTGTTATCTGCCTCGAAGGAGGAAAAATGAGTCAGTTTTTTTATGTTCATCCAGAAACACCTCAAACGCGTTTAATTAATCAAGCGGTTGATATTATTAAAAATGGTGGGGTTGTGGTTTATCCTACCGACTCAGGTTATGCCCTGGGTTGTCAAATGGAAAACAAACAAGCGCTGGAGCGTATTTGTCAAATACGACGTTTAAACGATAAGCATAATTTTACCTTGTTATGCCGTGATTTATCTGAGCTATCGCTTTATACCCGAGTTGACAATATTGCGTTTCGTTTATTGCGAAATAATACCCCTGGTGCTTATACCTTTATCTTTAAAGGCACCAAGGAAGTCCCACGTCGATTAATGAACGCTAAGCGTAAAACGATTGGTATTCGTGTTCCTGATAATAATATTGCTTTAGCGCTGCTTGAAGCTTTGGGTGAACCGATGATGTCGACCAGTTTGATTTTACCGGGTAAAGAGACCACAGAAGCGGATCCTGATGAGATTCGTGACCAATTAGAGCATGCTGTCGATCTTATCATGCACGGTGGTTATCTCAGTGAGCAACCGACGACTGTTATTGATTTCAGCGACGGCAATATTGAGATTGTACGTGTCGGTGCTGGTGATATTACGCCGTTTGAATAAAATCGTTTAATTTCCGCAGTAAATGCATTGCTGTTATATGCATTTTTATAAACGTATCATATTGTTTATGATGCGTTTTTTTTATCGCTATTTTTATGGTAAATAACCGTTATATTTGCGATAATAATCGGCTACATATCTAGCATGATAGATAATTGATTATCGCGCTAGAATCCAAATTATTGCTATTCGCGTTATTTCCCCTCACTTTCTTTTTTTGCGCAATCATTGCAACAATAAAAAGAGTCGAGTTAAGGGAGTTTGATGAGAATTTCGACGCCTGTGAAGGCGACAAAGGTTTGTTTACAATGAGCGAAAAATTACAAAAAGTATTAGCGCGTGCAGGACAAGGATCTCGTCGTGAAATCGAATTGATGATCCAAAACGGCCGTGTGAGCGTTGATGGTGTTGTTGCTAAACTTGGTGATCGTCTTGACGATCTTAGTGTTAGCGTACGTATTGACGGCCACAATATTGCATTAATTTCGTCAGATGAAGAAATCTGCCGTATCTTGGCCTATAACAAGCCAGAAGGTGAGTTATGTACTCGTCATGATCCTGAAGGTCGTCGTACTGTTTTTGATCGTTTACCACGTCTAACAACGGGCCGTTGGGTTTCTGTTGGTCGTCTAGATGCTAACACCTCTGGTTTATTACTTTTCACTACTGATGGTGAATTAGCTAACCGGTTAATGCATCCAAGCCGTACTGTTGAACGTGAGTACATGGTGCGTGTATTTGGTGAAGTAAACGAGCAGATGATTAAGAATGTCGTTAAAGGCGTTGAGCTGGAAGATGGCGTAGCACGCTTTGAAGATGTTGTTTATTCTGGTGGTGAAGGTATGAACCATACTTTCTACGTAGTAATCACTGAAGGTCGTAACCGTGAAGTTCGTCGTTTATGGGATTCTCAGGGTGTAACGGTTAGCCGTCTGAAACGTGTTCGTTATGGTGATGTTTACTTAACGAAAGACATGCCTCGTGGCGGTTGGAGCGAGCTAGAACTAAAAGAAGTGAATGAACTTCGTGCTACCGTTGAGTTACCACCTGAAACTGAAACAGTATTAACCGTTGAAGGTCAGAAGCGTAAAAAAGGTATTCGTCAAATTCGTCGTGCTGTTCGTCGTCATGAAGAGCGTGTAGAAACAACAGGTACTGGTGGTCGTCGCGGTCGTAATAATGATCGTCGCGCACCATCAAGCTCAAGTCGTAATGCTGAAGTTGATTCACAACAACAAGAGCAACGTGGTGGTCGTGGCCGAGCTAAACCAGCACCAACTGGTCGCGATAACGCTAAACCTCGTTCAGATCGTGCTCAAGGTAAACCTGTACATATTGCAGGTAAGCCAAGAGATGATGAGAAGAAGCCTTATAATTCATCAGAGAAGCCACAAAATGGTTCTGGCAAGCGTAAGCCTTCTGGTAATGCGGCAAATCGTCGTAACCCATTAGCAAATAAGCCAGCTAAGCCTCGTACTCGTAAGTAAGTGTGCAAACAACTGCCACTAACGTGTAAAGTACGCTACTGATATTAAAAAGCCGACAGCGATGTCGGCTTTTTTATAACATATATTTATTGTTCGTTGCTAATACCAGGCTTACGCTTGGGTTGAGCATCAATACATTGCCCTGAAACATGGCGGCTTTCAGGTCCCATGAGATATAAGTAAAGAGGCATAATATCTAACGGTGTTTTGAGTAAACGGGCATCTTCCGCAGGAAAGGCTTGTGCTCGCATGCCAGTACGGGTTCCACCTGGATTGATGGCATTGACCTTAACTGGTGTAGCACTTAGTTCATCAGCTAAGACTTGCATCATGCCTTCTGTGGCAAATTTAGATATTGCGTAGGTTCCCCAAAAAGCACGGCCACTGTGACCTACGGTGGACGAGGTAAAGATAATTCTTCCATCTGTTGATTGTTTGATTAATGGTAAAATTGCTTGGGTAAGTAAGAGCTGTGCTTTTACGTTAACTTGCATCACATCGTCAAAAACAGATTCTTCAATATGATCAAGTGGGCTTAATGAACCTAATAATCCCGCATTATGTAGTACGCCATCTAAGCGTCCAAATTGCTGCTGAATAGTGTTTGCCATATCAATATAGTGCTGTTTAGTTGCTCCCATTAAATCTAACGGGATAATCGCGGCTTGCTTACTGCCATTTTTTTCTATTTGATCATAAACCGCTTCAAGCTTAGCGACAGTTCTGCCTAACAGGATCACGGTTGCACCGTGAGCGGCATATTGAATTGCCGCTTCACGGCCGATACCATCACCAGCCCCAGTTACTAATATCACGCGATCTTTTAAATTATCCGCAGCAATTTGATAATCCACAGTAGCTTCCTTTTAAATAGTGTTTTTTGTCGTTATTTGAGCGTTTTTTCATCTAAGAACGCATCAAGTCTTGAGCTTGACTGTAATATCGATTACTACTAAAACATATCAGAATTTATATTCTGAGAGAATGTCGTTTTATGTGAATATCGTGTCGATGATATTGATTTATTCTAACGATAAATCAAACTAAGTGTGGCGATAGTTATTACATTTTTATAATAAATTATGGCGATTTTTGCCTAATAGAGGATTGAATCTTGGAATTTTTGTTTGAATATGGTTTGTTTTTCGCCAAAATAGCGACAGTTGTTATTGCGATTGTGGGTGTGTTGGTATTAACAAAAGCGTTAAATGGTCGTCATGGTTCTCAAAAAGGTGAACTAGAAGTAACCGACTTGACTGAACAATATAAAGAGACCGTTGAGCAGTTAGAATTACATTTATTTGATAAAGCGTTATTAAAAGCACGCGATAAAGCGGATAAAAAGTCAGATAAAGAACAAGATAAAGCGCGCCAAAATGAAGTAAAACAAGCGGTAAAAAATGGTAATTTAACCACAACTCGTGATCCTCGTTTATTTGTTATTGATTTTCACGGCAGTATCGATGCACGTGAAGTATCGTCATTACGCCAAGAAATTAGTGCTATTTTAGCCATTGCAATTGAAGGTGATGAAGTATTGCTACGTTTAGAAACGGGTGGCGGCATGGTACATGCTTATGGTTTAGCATCATCACAACTTGACCGTTTAAAAGCCGCGGGTATTACGTTAACGATAGCCGTTGATAAAGTCGCGGCAAGTGGTGGCTATATGATGGCGTGTGTTGCGGATAAAATTGTCTCAGCACCATTTGCTATTGTGGGCTCTATTGGCGTTATTGCACAGCTACCTAACTTTAGTAAAGTATTGAAGAAAAACGATATTGAGTTTGAACAAATCACAGCTGGTGAGTTCAAGCGTACATTAACTATGTTTGGTGAAAACTCAGATAAAGCGCGTGAAAAATTCAAAGAAGAGATTGAAGAAACACACGGTTTATTTAAACAATTTATTGCTGTTCACCGTCCTGAACTTGATCTTAATAAAGTGGCAACAGGTGAGCATTGGTTTGGTCAACAAGCCCTTGAATTAGGCTTAGTGGATCAGATTAGCACCAGTGATGATTTGATCACCGAAGCTTGTAAAGCACGTGAAGTATTACAAGTGAAATATGTACGTCGTAAGAAGTTAATTGAGAAGCTATCTGGTGCGTCAAGTGAAGCTGCTGATACATTACTCATGAAGTGGGTTGCGCGTGGTCAGCGTCCATTTATGTAATAATGATTAACGTGGCTAGATGAGAAAAACCGCAGTTATTGCGGTTTTTTTTATTTAAATTTTGCTTAAACAAGTAACGTATTTAGGGTGAATTCGGGTGATAATTTATGAGCTAAGAATTTAAACATATTAAATACAGCCGTTGTTTTTGCGGTTGGTAAGCCATCATTATCAAGGAAGTATTCGCCTTTGAAGATTAGTACACCATCTTTTTCTGTTACTGATGTTGCACGCATACCCTCAACGTAATCTTTGTGATCTTGAATGATTTGATTCGCGATCATTAATAACTCATTGATAGAAATTTCAGCTTTATTAGCCATGCTTAGTACTCATTGATAGTGGAATAAATACAGTCTAAGTAAGTTGCTATGAGAAAACAAATAATAGGGTTGTCAATTGGTTAATATTTACTCAGATATGAGCACAAATTATATTAAAAAGAACAAATACTGTGATTAAATGCAAAAAAAATTAGTAAAGCTGATTAAATAATTCTATATCAATGATAATGATGTTTCGGTTTTATGGTGTTACAAATACTATAAATCATCAAAGTGGTTGTCCTATAAGGTAAAATTCAAATTTATCGCTTTGATTATCAGTCTGTTGTAAGGGTTATAAATGTCGCCTTTTCAATATTTACAAGCTAATAACAAGTGCGGAAGGTACAACCAAATAGACGAAATTAATTAAAAAGCAGTTGACCTTCTTGTTTTCTAGCCCAATATGTAAAGAGTATTTTACGTAAATAAAGTGCAATAATTAATTGCAAATATGTATCATTCTCAAATTGTAACTCATCATATTAATTCACTGCTCTTATAATTTTTCGATTAGTGACTTAATGAGATTGGTCGAATGTTGTGGCGCTAATGATTAGCTAAGCAGTTATTTATATTTTTAAAATTAGCGAGCACGAGGACGTAATAGGGTCATTATGGGTAAATCTCTCGTTATTGTGGAGTCCCCAGCCAAGGCGAAAACAATCAATAAGTACTTGGGTAAGGATTTCATTGTAAAATCAAGCGTTGGTCACGTACGTGATTTGCCAACGGGCGCCCGCAGTGGCGGTAAAAAAGCTGTGGCAACATCGACTAAAGGGTTGAGTGTTGAAGAGAAAGCAGCGATTAAACAGAAGAAAGATCGTAAAGCGTTAATCAGCAAAATGGGTGTTGATCCCTATGATGATTGGAATGCGCATTATGAAATACTTCCTGGTAAAGAAAAAGTTGTCAATGAGCTTCAAAAATTAGCTGAAGATGCTGATTGTATCTATCTCGCAACGGATTTAGACCGCGAAGGAGAAGCCATTGCGTGGCACCTTCGTGAGATCATCGGTGGCGATGAATCACGCTATAAACGAGTTGTATTTAACGAAATCACTAAAAATGCCATTCAACAAGCATTTGAACAACCAGGTGAATTGAATATTGATGGTGTAAATGCGCAACAAGCACGTCGATTCCTCGATCGTGTTGTTGGCTTTATGGTATCACCATTATTATGGAAAAAGGTTGCCCGTGGTCTATCTGCTGGTCGTGTACAGTCTGTTGCGGTAAAACTGATTGTTGAACGCGAACATGAAATCAACGCGTTTGATCCAGAAGAGTTCTGGGATATTCATGCAGATACACTAACCGTAGGCAAAGACGCTTTACGGTTAATGGTTGCACAACAGGCGGGTAAAGCATTCCGTCCTGAAAATAAAATCGATACGATGGCGGCACATGCGCTACTTGAAAAAGCAGCGTATGAAGTGATTGAGCGTGAAGATCGCCCAACCAGCAGCAAGCCTTCTGCGCCTTATATTACCTCGACACTTCAGCAGGCGGCAAGTACACGTCTAGGTTATGGTGTTAAGCGCACCATGGGCCTTGCACAGCGCCTATATGAAGCGGGTTATATTACTTACATGCGTACTGACTCGACCAACCTTTCAAAAGAGGCGGTTGAAGCAGCACGTGAACTGATTGGTAATGAGTATGGTAATGAGTATTTACCTGAAAATGCCAATGTTTATGGCAGCAAGAAAAATGCGCAAGAAGCGCACGAAGCAATTCGTCCTTCAAACGTAGAAGTGAAAGCTGAAAATTTAGAAGGCATGGATCAAGATGCCGTTAAGTTGTATGACTTAATTTGGCGTCAATTTGTGTCTTGTCAGATGATGCCAGCAAAATATGATTCAAGTACGATCAACGTTAAAGCAGGTGATTTCTTGCTGAAAGCGAAAGGCCGTACTTTGCGTTTTGCTGGTTGGACATTAGTACAGCGCCCATCAGGTAAAAATGAAGATACAACATTACCTGAAGTTAACGTAGGCGATGTACTGAAATTAGAGCAACTTGAGCCTAAGCAACACTTTACTAAGCCGCCAGCACGCTTTACAGAAGCAGCATTGGTTAAAGAACTTGAAAAGCGTGGCATTGGTCGCCCATCAACGTATGCGTCGATCATTTCAACCATTCAAGATCGTGGTTATGTACGTGTTGAACAACGTCGTTTCTATGCTGAAAAGATGGGCGAGATTGTTTCTGACCGTTTAGACAATAGTTTTCCTGATTTGATGGATTTTGATTTTACTGCCCGTATGGAAGGTAATCTCGATAAAATCGCAGAAGGTGAGAAAAACTGGAAGAAAGTACTGGATGAGTTCTTCTCTGATTTCACGGCCGAGCTTCAAAAAGCAGAGTTAGATGAAGCAGAAGGTGGTATGCAGCCTAATAATATCGTGCTAACGGATATTCAATGTCCGACATGTTCACGACCTATGGGTATTCGTACGGCATCAACGGGTGTTTTCCTTGGTTGTTCTGGCTACGCATTGCCACCTAAAGAGCGTTGTAAAACAACGATCAATTTAGGCAGTGAAGAAGGCATTGTTAATGTTCTAGAGGAAGACGTTGAAACAGCTGCATTACGTGCTAAAAAACGTTGTCCTATTTGTAACACAGCAATGGATGCTTACCTTATTGATCAAGATCGTAAACTGCACGTTTGTGGTAATAACCCAAGCTGTGATGGTTACATTGTTGAAAAAGGTGAGTTCAAGCTTAAAGGCTATGAAGGCCCGCTGATTGAATGCGACAAGTGTGGTTCTGATATGGAACTGAAGAACGGTCGCTTTGGTAAGTACATGGGGTGTACTAACGAAGAATGTAAGAATACCCGTAAGATTCTCAAGAATGGCGAAGTTGCGCCACCAAAAGAAGATCCTGTACATTTACCAGAAATTCCATGTACACAAGACACTAATGCGTACTTTGTATTACGTGATGGTGCGTCTGGTTTATTCATGGCAGCGAGTACTTTCCCTAAATCACGTGAAACACGTGCACCGTTAGTGGAAGAGCTAGTACGCTTTAAAGAACGTTTATCACCTAAGTTCTTATACTTAACTGATGCGCCTGTGGCTGACCCTGATGGTCTACCAACAGTGATTCGCTTCTCACGTAAAACCAAAGAGAATTACGTGCGCTCAGAAGTAGATGGTAAGCCAACAGGCTGGACGGGTCTATTTGTGGATGGTAAGTGGGAAATTACCGATAAGCGTAAAAAGCCTAAAAAAGAAAAATCAGCAGAAGAAGAGTAATTCGTTATTCTGTGATTAAAAAAAACCGCCAAATTTGGCGGTTTTTTTGTAGGTGTTAGTTCGTGATCTTATGATTTAAACACAAGCAATAGTGGTGATAGGAACACCGCTGTGGAACCGAAATGTATCGTCAGGGGTGGTAATTAATTCCGCTTCTTTGCTACCAATTGCGCGAATACGATCGGCAATATTTGCTCCCGCAATTTTTTCAGCCAATGTCAGGTAATCTTGATAATGGCGCGCTTCTGAACGTAATAATGAAATATAGAATTTCTTTAGTTCAGAATCTAAATAGGGTGCAAGTTTAGCAAATCGCTCACACGAACGAGCTTCGATGTAGGCACCCACAATTAACTTATCGATCAAAGTTGCAGGTTCATGAGTACGGACGGCTTTCATTAGTCCTTTAGCATAACGTCCAGCATGAAGGTTGCTATAAGGAATACCACGCTTATCCATGATCTCTAACACTTGCTCAAAGTGATGGAATTCTTCTTTAATTAATCGCACCATTTTGTCGATCAATTCTTGGCCATGAGAAAAATCACTGCGCGGCGTTAGTGGAGCGAGTAGGCCATTTTTCTTACTGTGAAACTGAGCGGTTGAGCGGTTATTGCCACCGTAAACAAAATCTTCATAAGGTTTTGACCATGCCATTAGTGCTTCACCACTCTGTTTGTCTACAGCGTATTTACGCACCATAAACATGGCCGTCTGACTTGCTTTTAATTCACAATTACAGTGATCGACTAATAATGGGATCAAATTCTCAGGTTTAATGGCTTCATTGATCCAGCTATCTGGCGTTTCACATTGAAGAAATTGGTTAATAGGCTTGAGTAATTCCTTGACCATTTGTTGAGTGTTGTCGTTATCCATAAGGCATGTCTTTATTTATTATTATCGAAGGCGTAAAAAAGGCCGCGATGGCGACCTTTATCGTTGAGCTAGTGTAAGACAAAGAGAATTAAATCACCATTTCCGTTTTGGCTGAAATAACACATCTAATTCATCATTATCTTTGTCGAGTAATTGTTGTCGTTCTTGTTCACTACTGACACTCATATTATTATTAATTTCACTCAGCATGTATTGAAGTTTCTGCTGAGCTTTTGTTGCATACTCATCATTACGAGAAGATAGAACATCAATCCCTTTCTTCAGTAATTGTTTGGCTGTACCAAATTGACGTTTTAAGCGAGCATCATTAGCGCGCTTAACGACGTTTTCAATATTAATTCTTAATTGCATGTTTTCTAAGCGTGTATTTTCAAGCACATAGGCTTGAGTGGCAATACGACCTTTACCATGCTCTCCTTTAATTACACTCTTTAAACGCTTTACGAGCTGTAACATACCGATAGCTTGACGATCTGAATTAGGTACTTGGAAAGGGACAACATTGGTTTGATCAAAGTGTGTTTCTAAATGTGATATTTGTTCGCTTACATGATGGATGCGTTGTTTCAATGAACGATCTTTAGTGTCAACTTCAGCAATAGTTTCAAGAGCGTAAAGAATGCGTTTATTGAGACAAACTAAGAGTTCTTTGCTATAAGGTAAGTGACTGGCATTACTAATGAGCTCTTCTGTGGCATCAATGATTGCGACTTGTTTTGCTAATTCTTGCTGTTTAGCACTTTCTAGCCGCTGCCGGTATTGAATGATAATGCTGTAACCAATAACTAAAACTAGCAGAAGACTGATTAAGCCAATAACGAGAGGGATACTCATAAAGTGTGTCTATCTTCCATGGTTGATGTATTACTAAGAAAGATACACTATCTCGTTGTTTAGTGGTAGTTTGTTAGTAAAAAATGCTAACTAAATAATGCGCTAGAGAAAGATATGGCTTTTTAAATTAAATGTTTTGTTTTTATGCTGAAATTACTTCAACATGCAGCACTACAACGTAATAATGAGTGCTATTTTCCAGCAATAAAAAAGACTTGAAATATAGAATTTTAACAGCGCTTCATACTTATTTGGTGATGAAATAGTATTTTTATGATTAAAAGTAAATAAAGACTATGAAACAACGTTAATTCAATATATAAAATATTTATTACATGGTTGCAGGATCATGCTTTGAGATGAAAATCAGTTGAAGATTTTAAGACTAAGTATGTAAAGGTAACGGATTATTGATTGGGCGAGACCATGAAATTACAACAATTACGTTATATTGTTGAGGTCGTAAATCATAACCTCAATGTTTCATCTACCGCTGAGAGTTTATATACGTCTCAACCGGGTATTAGTAAGCAAGTACGTTTATTGGAAGATGAATTAGGTATTCAGATCTTTGAACGTAGTGGTAAACATTTAACGAAAGTGACATCAGCTGGTGAAGATATTGTACGTATTTCACGTGATATTTTATCTCGTGTTGAAAGTATTAAAGCGGTTGCGAGTGAGCATACTCACCCTGAAATGGGGACGTTAAATATTGCTACTACACACACTCAAGCGCGCTATGCGTTGCCTGATGTGATTCAAGGGTTTACAACGAGATTTCCTAAAGTTTCATTACACATGCATCAAGGAACGCCAAGCCAAATTGCAGATGCTGTGGGTAAAGGTAATTCTGATTTCGCTATAGCAACAGAAGCGTTACATTTATATCAAGATATGATTATGCTGCCTTGTTATTATTGGAATCGCTCAATTGTGGTACGTAAAGATCATCCACTTGTGACTAAACCTACCATTACTATTCACGATTTAGCTGCTTATTCACTAGTTACTTATGTGTTTGGCTTTACTGGCCGTTCTGAGCTTGATAGTGCATTTAACCGTTCAGGTCTAACACCAAGAATTGTATTTACGGCAACAGATGCCGATGTGATTAAAACCTATGTTCGTTTAGGCCTAGGTGTCGGTGTGATTGCAAGTATGGCAATGGATCCTAATGCTGATGATGATTTAGTTGCTCTGGATGCGAGTCATATTTTTGATTCAAGTACGACGATGATAGGCTTCAAAAAAGGGACATTCTTACGTACTTATATGTATGATTTTATGGAGCGTTTTGCACCTCATCTTACTCGTAATGTTGTTGATCAGGCTATCGCATTAAAAAATGTTGCAGAAATAAATGATATGTTTGCTTCAATGGAATTACCGATTAGATAACGTCTGAGTTGTTATTAACATAATTGAAACCGCTAGTGATAGCGGTTTTTTTATTTGGTTAATGTGTCAAACGTAAGCTTGATATACACTAACCCCCAATTTTAGGTCGATTAATGGTTGTTTATGTCTAACTACGTTGAGCTTTTTCGTCGTCTCGATGCTTTATTGGTAAAAAACAGGCAATTTTGGCAGTTTATGCCTTTTGTTGAACGTGGCTTTGTCTGGCATCAAAATTTGCCATTTTGCCAATGGTTAACGGCTTTAGATGACAATCAGTTACAGTTGTTTGGTGATGATATCCATGCATTAACGGCAGCATTGACGCCATGGATTGAAGACGCTGAGGCGCTAACTCAACTTGTAACTGAAATACAACCATTAGCGCGCACTAAAACATCCATACCTCAAGGATTTGAAAGTGGGATCCCTGGACGAAAATGGCAGCAAATTATCGCATTTAATGAAGTGTTACCGCCATTAGGATTGCCATGGCTAGAGTGGTGTGCGGGTAAGGGGTATCTAGGACGTATCTTGGCAGCCTCACACCAACAGCCAGTAACAAGCCTTGAATGGCAATCGCAATTATGTATTGAGGGTGAACAAGCAGCTAAACAATTAGGGTTAGCTATTAACTTTATTCATGCCGATGCATTTTGTGCTGATAGTGATAGTGCGATCACTACTCACCAACATGCTGTCGCATTACATGCCTGCGGTGATTTACACGTATCATTATTGCAACGGGTCGCAGCGAAAAAAGCGGCGGCAGTAAGTATTTCACCTTGCTGTTATCACCTCATTCGCCAATCACACTATCAACCAATGTCTACAATTGTGAAAAAAAGCACGTTAGTGTTATCTAAGCATGATTTACGCCTCCCTTTGCAAGAAACTGTTACTGCGGGCAATCGAGTTAAGCAGCTACGATTTGTAGAAGTCAGCTTTCGATTAGGATTTGATTTATTACAACGAGAAGTTAGTCAAACTGAAACATATCTTTCTGTACCAAATGTACAAAAAGCATTGCTTAACCAAGGGTTTGAAGCCTTTTGTGCGTGGGCTGCCGCAAGAAGAAGTTTGCAGTTACCTGAGAATATTGATTTTGATAAGTGGCAGCGCCAAGGTGAAAAACGATTTGCTATTATTGAACGAATGGAATTAGTTCGACAATTATTTCGACGACCGCTTGAAATTTGGTTAGCACTAGATCGTGTTTGTTTTCTTGAAGAACAAGGATATGAGGTTGTGTTAGGTACTTTTTGTGATAAACCAATAACACCGCGTAATTTATTGATTCATGCTGAGCGACGGGATATCGTCTAAAAGACTAAGTAAGTTCCCTATCAAATTAATGATAGGGGAATAGCATATTATTATAATTGTGCAGCCATACTCATTACAGGGGCATGAAAATACGTTTCTTCAAGCTCATAAACTGGTAGCGGTCTGCTAAAGAAATAGCCCTGACAATAATCAAAACCACATTGGTTGATATAATTAAGTTGTGCTTGCGTTTCTACCCCCTCGGCCACTATTTTTAAATTGAGTTTGTCACAAATAGCTTTAGTTGCTTCAATGATCACTTTATTGCTGGAGTGTTCACCTTGAACAAAACTTTGATCAAGCTTCACCGTACTAATTGGTAACTCATGCAATTGTGATAAAGAAGAATAGCCGGTACCAAAATCATCTAAATAGAGTTCAATTCCCATTGCAGCTAATGCATCTAAGCAGGGCTTGGTTTCACAATAATCTTGTAGCATGGTAGATTCAGTAATCTCTAAGGCAAGCTGAGACGGATTGACATTATATTGGCGAATGATCTGTTCAATTGTCTGGGCAATATTTGGCTGTAATTGTGCTCGTGAGAGGTTAATACTAATAATAAATTGTTGTGCGTAATGTTGGTTCCAGTGGGCTAGCTGTTGACAGGCACTATGCAAAATCCAGAGTCCCAACGGTACTATTTGGCCAGTTTCTTCTGCTAATGGAATAAATTCAGCAGGTGAAACTTGACCGAGTAATTCATCATGCCATCGGATTAATGCTTCAAAGCCTTTTAATCGCTGACTCTTTAAATCGATAATAGGTTGATAATACAGTTCAAAATCATGGTTTTCGAGAGCTTGGGATAAATGATGACGCAAGGTCATTTTACGATATAGTGCATCGGCCATTTCTTGTAAAAAAGGATAAGAGCAATTACGACCTCGTTGCTTAGCGCGATGCATTGCCATATCCGCTTGAGTAACAAGCGTGTCAAAATTATTAGCGTCATCAGGGTAATTTGCAGTACCAATACTACAGCTAATAGATAGTTCACCAATATCTTTAATATGGAAAGGGCGACTTAATGTTTTTATTATTTGGTCGGTAAAGTTTGCAATGGTGGTATAATTACGCTTCTCTATTTGAACAATAAATTCATCGCCTCCAAAACGAGCGACAAGACCTTTATCTTTAACGACGTTTAATAAGCGAATGGCGACAGCTCGAAGTAATTTATCGCCAGCTGCATGGCCATAAGAATCATTAACAAGTTTGAAACCATCAAGATCAAGAAATAATAAATTATAATGGGAACGATGGTGATGACTTGCTTTTAATGCAGCAGAAACGCCACGGCGGTTCATTAACCCTGTTAGAAAGTCATGTTCAGCATTATATTTTTCTTTATTCAGTTTTTCTTTATCTTTGGTGACATTCACGAGTTGTAATAATAATTGTGAATTATCATTTAACCATTTAGCTTCAATATCAAACCAATTGTGGCGTTGGCCTGTCCAACATAAGCGATTGCATTTAAAGTTGTTATTTATTTTAGCATTTTCTAGCCATTGTTGTGCGACGGTAGTATCACCAATGAACTCTGAAAGATCAATTAAACTTTCTCCATAATCACTTGAAAATGCAGCGTTTGCACTAATGAACTTACCATCACCGTTAAATAGGAGTGCTAAGTTTGAACAATCAGAAAAGGCCAAATCTCGACGTAAAGAGGATTCATCAGCAATGACCTCTACAAGCATAGCCATGCGGCCATCAATCAGCGGAATACCTGAAAATAAGCACAGCATATTTTTAGTTATTTGTTTAGGACTGAAGCGCCACCATGTTTTAATTGTTTTATTTAATTTAAATGTTTGTTGGTATTCTAATAATGTTGCAGCAGCTGCAGCAGACATATCTTGATCAAAATCATGATTTAAAAGTTCTTTAATAGATGTCGCTTTCCATAAACGTAATGATTTATCATTTGCCCATAGGATTTTTTTATTATCAACATCAAATACCCATATTGGATTTTGGAGATAATAGAGAGGTGAGAATGGATCCATCTCCAACTTCTTTCTTTTTACGTGTTAATTTTAAAATAATAACGGAAATAGAAGAGTTAAGCATTATAATATTATAACTACGTGATATTAGTCCACGATTCTATATATGAATTATATGTTTTTAAACCAATTTGATTAAAAAATGAGGTTGTTAATAACCTCATTTATTTATACGTGTCACTATAATTAACCAACAGTGGGTATTATTCCAACCATTTGTAATAACTGAGCGGTGATGATAATAATACCGACGATAGTTATAATAGCTAAAGAAAATGAGCCACCTTTAACAATATAGCCAGATGAGGTGTTTGTCGTATATTGCGCTTTTCGTTGTGCTCGAACCATTGCTACAGGTAAGAATATGGCTAAAATCACTAAAGAGATAGCAGCATACCCTAATGCCATAATAAACCCTTGTGGGTAGAACACAGCAAATGCGAGTGGTGGTAAAAATGTAATTAACGCCGTTTGTCCGCGACCTGACAGGTGATTACCGCGATTTAGCGTATCTGCTAGAAAATCAAATAACCCTAAGCTCACACCTAGGAAGGATGTTGCCAAGGCAAGATCGGCAAAGATAGAAACGGATTGACCGACGATTGGATTATGAAGTAATTCACTTAAGCTACCAATAAATGCACCAAGCGTACTGTTAGTCATTAATTGTGGTTGCCCCATAATACCTTGGCTCGCTAATTGCCATAAAATATATACGGTTAGCGGTAATGCCGATCCGACGATCATGATTTTCTTTAAGGCTTTGATATCAATTCCAATGTAACGGACAATGGAAGGAATACTGCCATGAAAACCAAAAGAGGTAAAAATAACAGGCAAGGCAGATAGAATTAATCCTTTTTCTACTGGCATCTCAACCAGATGTTGCCCTTGAACATACGGTAGTAATAAGCTCAACATGACTACAAGGGCAATGACTTTTGCTGTGAATAGAACACGGTTAACCATATCAACACTGTGTGTGCCGATTGATACCACACTTGCAATCACAATTGTAAAAATAACAGCGCCAATTTGAGGTGCGATGGTTGTGCCTGTCCAAGTCGATATTTTTTCACTTAATTGGCTACCACCGCCAGCAATGTAAGCGGCACATAATGCGTAGAATAAGAAGAACATTGCTAATGTTGCGATGGTTTGCCCTTTACGGCCTAATAATTCGTAGGCTAACGTGTTTAATGTTGCCGAGGGATCGGCGTGTTGATGGACTTCCAGCATTAATAATGCGGTGTAAGTCATTAATGCCCAAATACCAATCATAATAATGGTTGCAGTGGTAAAACCTAACCCTGCTGATGCAAGGGGAAGGGCTAACATACCTGCACCTATTGTGGTGCCAGCAATAATCAGCATACTGCCGAATGTTTTATTTAAAGACATGATTATGTCGCTCCCTGAAAGATGAAAATTTAACTTGGGAGGGGGTATAAATACACCTGTGGTCGCTCCCTATTATGTAAAGCAGGCCACAATGGCATAATCAAGATGAAGTGTTTTAAAATGTTTACACCTGGATTTAGCCACTGTGGCTATCGATAGGCTGTGTTAGGACGGATTATTCGCACGTTTGCTCTCTCAAAGCTGAATATAATAACAAATTAATGATAATTTGCTGCTAAGTGCTACCTTAACGATAGAGATTATGGCTGTCAACGTGTCTTTATTGTGTAAATTATTATTTACACTCAATCTGGCATAGTAAAAAAGAAATCAATAATAATGATGATGCATAATATTCTGTTCATGGCGTAAGGTTCGGCATAGACTGTTATTAATTAATAATCTTTATATAGGACATGATAGCCATGCTAAGTGTAGTGATGATAAGTACGGGTGAAGAAGTACTGTATGGCGATATTACCGATACTAATGCAGCATGGTTATCGGCACAGTTTTTTGAGCAAGGCTTTGCGATGACACGTCGAGTTACTGTGGGTGATAACTATGAAGCATTAGCCAAAGAAATAGAAATGTGCAGTTTAAGCGCTGATATTGTGATTGTGAATGGTGGTTTAGGACCAACATCAGATGATCTTACTGCAGCGTCTGCGGCAATGGCTGCTAATGTTGGTCTTGAGCAATCAGATGCTTGGGTCGATGAAATGACAGCTAAATATCAACAAGTGGGACGAGAGATGCCTGCGGCTAATCTTAAACAAGCGATGTTACCTGAAGGTGCTGAGCTAATTGATAATCCTGTTGGTACTGCATGTGGGTTTATGATGCAGTTAAATCGTGCATGGTTATTTTTCACTCCGGGTGTACCGAGTGAATTTAAGATTATGGTGAGTGAACAAATTCTGCCGCGTTTGAAAACTATGTTTAATGTCACGGATAATAAAGTCTGTCATCGTCTTTACACTTATGGGCTATCTGAATCGGGTATTAGTGATCTGTTTCAACCATTAACATTACCCAAAACATGCAGTTTAGGTTATCGCTCATCGCTGCCTTTTATTGAAATAAAGTTATTTGCACCACAAAACGATAATCAGGTATCGACATTATTGGCACAAATGGCTGAATTGCTTGGTGATAATATTGTCGGTGATGAGAGAGGTTTACTGAGTAGCATTGCTGACTTATTAGCTGATGATGCAACGCTAGCATTATCAGAACAAAGCTCTGGTGGGTTTGCAATTAATTGGCTTCAAGACGTGCCATCATTAAGTACTCGCTTAGCGGTGAGTGAGGTTATGACTGACAAGGTTGACGATAATGCTGGTGCTGCTGAATTATCAACATTAATTGCATTACGTGCCCAGCGATTACATTTGCATGCACCTGCGACTTATACATTAACAACAGGGCCATCATTAGTAGATGGTGGGTTTATGTTAGGCCTTACAACGCCAGATGGCTGTTGGTGTCAGCAGCTAATATTTAAGCGTCAATATAGTAATTATAATCGACGTTGGATTATCTCAACGGTTCTGTTTGATATGCTACGTCGTTATCTACAAGGTAAAGAAATATTTGGGTGTTATGAGTCATTAGAGCGCGTTATAAGTGAAAGCTTATAGTTCGTGATTTTATCATTGTTACGTTTATACTTATTCTCTATTGTCATTTTGAATGCTGTATTATTGGAAAAATAAATGATAACATTCAAATAACTTAGTAGCTAATCATTGCTTTTACTATTAAAAATAAGTTTATATTTATGATTAGTTACTTAAAAATAAGCAACGTAATTTCTTCAAATAAGCATATGTAAATTTAAGGAAAAATAATGGCTTTCAAACTAAAAAAAGTAGTATTAGCAACATCAGTTATATTATCAGCATTAATGCTACAGGCATGTAATGATAATGAAGCAACAGTAAAGGCACCTCAGCAACCAACAGCTGTTATTAAAGCAGAGAAAGCCGATATGAAGCCATTAGAAGTTAGTGTTATCTATTTAGATCGTCGTATGTTATCACCGGGTGCGGTGCTGAGCGTTGCTCTTGAAGATGTGTCTCTTGCAGATGCGCCATCGGTAACGTTGAGTACTGAATCAATGGATATTGCAGGTGCGCCACCTTATCCTGTTACGCTAAATTATGACGCAAATAAAATACAAGCGAATCACCGTTATAATGTACGCGCCACTGTAAAAGTTGATGGTAAATTAATCATGACTTCAACGTCGGCTATGGATCCGTTTGCGTCTGATGCAAAACAGCCATTAGAGGTTAAATTAGATCGTGTTGCGCCACCTCAAAATGCCACTCCGCAAGCGAGTCAACCAACACTTGCTGGCCCACAATGGCAATTAGTGACATTATCTGGTCAAACTGTACAGCCTGGTGCTGGTGGCAATAATGCCTTCATTCAATTTGATGCAACAACCAACAGCGTGAGTGGTTTCTCTGGCTGTAATAATTTCCATGGTGCATTAGAAGCACAAACGACAACAACGCTAACAGTAGGTCAAGCTGCGTCAACGCGTAAAATGTGTATGGAAGGGATGGAGCTAGAACAAGCATTTTTAGCGGCACTACCTGAATTTGCCACTTATAGTATTAATAATAATATATTAAGTATTAAAAATAAGAATACTGATATTATTGCAACATTTAAAATAAAATAGTGATTTAATTAATAATATATTATGGCGTATAAAAGGAAATTTCTTTTATACGCTTTTTTTTGTGGATATTAATTGTTGATTATTAAATAAATGACAAAGTAACTTAGTTCAAAGAAGTGAAATACGCAAAAAAAACTTATTTAATTATATATTAGTCAAAACATTAAAATATATCATCAACAAATAAACCTACCTTCATATTTTAAATTATACTTATTTCGATATAACACAGCGATGGGTAATTCCATATAAATAATAGTGTTTAAATGTAATTAAATAAGCTAGAAGGTAGTTCACGTTATGAGTTCAAATAATAACAAAATGGGACTTATGGGATTAACAACCATAGTGACCGTTAATATGATGGGATCGGGGATAATATTATTACCCTCAAGTTTAGCCGCTACGGGGGGAATAGCGTTACTTGCATGGGTTGTTACTGCCATTGGTGCATTGGCGATTGCTTATGCTTTTGCTAAATGTGGCATGTATTGCACCGATGATGGAGGGATGTCAGCTTATGCTGAAAAAGCACATGGTAAATCCAGTTTTTTTATTGCCTCTTATACTTACTATGTGTGTCTTGTTATTAGTGCTGTAGCCATCGCTGTGTCATGTGTTGGCTACTTGGAATATTTTATTCCGTGGTTAAAAGAAACCCCAATACATACTTTTGTTGGTGTTATTTCTATTTTAATTATTACCATGTTTGCTAATGTTAAGGGCGCTAAAATAACCGGACAAATATCCACAATAACGGTATGGGGTATTATTATTCCAGTGTTGGGCTTATCGATTATTGGCTGGTTTTGGTTTGATGCTCAAGTGTTTGAAGAAGCTTGGAATCCGCATGACATCTCGGTTGGTAGTGCGATTTATTCAGGTATGGCGCTAACATTGTGGGCTTTTTTAGGCATTGAATCTGCTGGTGCTAACTCCGGTACAGTTGAGAATCCAAAACGTAATGTACCATTAGCATGTATGCTGGCGACTGTATTTTCTGCGGCAACCTATATTGCTTCAACGACCGTTATTCAAGGTATTATTCCTAACGAGATTTTAGCAAAATCGGATTCACCTTTTGGTCTTGTTTTTGCGCAAATGTTTAGTCCATTAGTGGGTGAAATTATTACCGCAATGGCAATCATGGCTTGTTTAGGTTCATTGCTTGGGTGGCAATTTACTAATGCTCAGGTTTCTAAAGTGGCTGCGGATATGCGTTTATTTCCCAAAATTTTTGGCGATGTAAATAAATATGATGCACCATTTAAAGGCATGATGATTATGTTAGCCTTTGAGTTAATTCTTGCCGTCATGACTATCTCTCCAACCTTATTAAAACAATTCAATGTGTTAGTGAACTTAGCCGTATTTATAAATATGGTACCTTATGTATTAGCATTAACTGCACTCGGTATTATTATGAAGAATGCAGATGTTAATCAAAAAGAATATAAGAACAGTATTATTATTGGTTCTGTTGCCGTTCTATATAGTATATATGGTGCATATTCTACTGGTGAGGAAGCCGTATTCTATGGCGCTATCATTACATTACTTGGTTATTTCTTTTATGGGTTTATTGCTAGTCGTGAAGCGGTAAAGAATAAAGTGTCATCGTAGGTTTTATTGTATTAAACGAAATCTTAATTATTAATCTTAAAGTAAGGGATTGTATATGTTGAATTATGGTAAACATATGAGAGTATTAATTTTTGATAATTCTCAAGCTACGGGGGTGGTTGCAAATGCCATTGACCGTTTAGTTGAACAATTTGAAGATGAATCAATTATTGTCGTCAAAGCATCTACTTACGATGATTGTTATTCAATGCTTAATGTCAATATGGCTGTTGATTGCTTTATGTTGACTTCAAGCATGACCGGTCAGCAACAAGAAGAGAATGATATGTTCTTTTCTCTCATTGAAAAATTAAATCAACGTCAGCAAGGTGTTCCAGTTTTCTTACTCGCAGAACGGAAGAAAATGACCTTAACGGTTGATCGCCATTTAATGTCATTAGTCAGTGAGTTTGCATGGATTTTAGAAGACACCTCTGATTTTATGGCTGGGCGAGCGATTGCGGCTATGCAACGTTATCGTGAGCAGTTATTACCGCCACTTGCTAATGCAATGATGAAATATGACAGTGTTCATGAATATTCGTGGGCAGCACCAGGTCACCAAGGTGGGGTTGGTTTTCTTAAAACACCAGAAGGTCAGCGGTTTTATAATTATTATGGTGAAGGGCTGTTCCGTTCAGATATGGGGATTGAACGAGGTTCTTTAGGATCATTACTTGATCACACCGGTGCTTTTGGTGAAAGTGAGGACTATGCTGCAAAAGTATTTGGAGCCGATAAGTCTTATTCATTGGTAACGGGTACTTCAGGTGCTAACCGTACCATTATGCAAATTTGTATGCGAGAAAATACGCTCGCAATTTGTGATCGAAATTGTCATAAATCTATAGAACAAGGACTAATGTTAACCGGGGCATTACCTGTTTATATGGTGCCAACCCGAAATCGTTATGGCATTATTGGACCGATTTATCCTGATCAAATGTCGCCAGAAGGGTTAAAGAAATCGGCACAAAGTAGTGAATTAACAAAAGATCTTGCGGGTGGAATGGCAACATATGCTGTTGTTACAAATTGTACTTATGATGGTTTATGTTACAACGCTAAGCGTGCGCAAGATATTTTAAGTGAGAGTAGTAACCGTATCCACTTTGATGAAGCATGGTATGGCTATGCACGTTTTAACCCTATTTATACCGATCATTTTGCAATGCGTGGCGAGCCACAAGATACTCCTGATGATGGGCCGACAGTATTTGCAACGCACTCAACTCATAAATTATTAAATGCATTGTCTCAAGCCTCATGGATCCACGTTCGTAATGGTAAAGATCATATTAGTTTTGAGCGTTTTAATCAGTCATACATGATGCATGCGACGACATCGCCGTTATATGCAATAAGTGTTTCAAATGATATTGCAGTATCACAAATGGCGGGAAATCGTGGTGAATCATTAACTAATGAAGTCATAAAAGAAGCCGTGGATTACCGCCAAGCAATGGGACGTTTACATCGAGAGTTTGTTGCTGATGGTGATTGGTTCTTTAAACCATGGAATGCAGAATCTATTATTGATCCTGAAACGGGGATTGAATATGGCTTTGAAGATGCACCTGCAGAACTCTTAGCCACTAACCAAGATTTCTGGATCATGAAGCCGGGTGATAAATGGCATGGCTTTGATGATATTCCAAAAGATTGGTGTATGCTCGATCCTATTAAAGTCAGTATATTAGCACCAGGTATGGGAGATGATGGTAAGTTACTTGATACTGGTGTTCCTGCGGCGTTAGTCACTCAATATCTTACTCGGTTTGGTATTGTGCCAACTCGTACTACTGATTTTCAAGTTATGTTCTTGTTCTCAATGGGGATAACCAAAGGTAAGTGGGCAACCTTAGTGAACACTTTACTGAGTTTTAAAACCCATTATGATAATAATACTCCACTGAAATCAGTATTACCTGATCTCGCTGCAAGTCACCCTCAAGTTTATGGTGATTTAGGCCTAAAAGATTTGGGTGATAAAATGTTTACTTATCTGAAAACCCATACACCATCTGAAATGTTAAATGCGGCTTATTCGACGTTGCCAAAAGCGGATATTACACCACGTGCTGCGTTTGAAGCGATAGTGGATGATAATGTTGAGATGGTGCCATCTAACAAACTGCAAGGACGAATAGCTGCAAATGCCGTTATTCCTTATCCTCCGGGTATTCCAATGCTGATGTCTGGTGAGAACTTTGGTGATGAAAATAGCCCTCAAATTGGTTATTTACATAGTTTAGAAATTTGGGATAAAGAATTCCCAGGTTTTGAGCATGAAACTGAAGGGACTGAAGTTGAAGATGGTGTTTATCATGTAATGTGTGTGAAGTAGTTATCTATAGTTATAGCTGATAATAAAAAACAGCCCTTTATTGTTTATCCTGATCTAAGATATCGGATAATTTAAAGGGCTATTTTAATGGGGTGTTGTTGAATATTTAATTGATAATTAAAATTAATTTCAATATTCTGCTGTGGCATTGAGCAACAACTTAATATTTCATTTGGACCAACAAAAGCCAACGTTTCTGGTTGAGTCACAGTGCCTGAAACCAGTTTGCAACGACAAATGCCACATATGCCATTGCGACATTGATATTCAGGTTTAATACCGGCTTTTTCTAACTGGGTTAATAAAGGTTCGTGGCGATTACCACAAACCTTAATACCGTTAACCGTTATGGTTAGTTGACTCACAATTCAAAGTCACCAAGATCATTGGCACTAATATCATTGTCGATCTGACCAACAAGATAAGAGCTTATTTCAGCTTCTTGAGGCGCAACTTGAACGTTATCTGATGATAACCAAGAATTTATCCATGGAATTGGATTTTGGTTGGCACCATCATAAGCTGGACGTAGACCCACTGCGGTCATACGTAGATTTGTAATGTATTCAACGTACTGACACAAAATTTCTTTGTTTAAGCCAATCATCGAACCATCTTTAAAGAGGTATTCAGCCCATTCTTTTTCTTGCTCTGCTGCAGCTTTAAAGATGTTGAAACATTCTTCTTCACATTCCGCTGCAATAATTGCCATTTGTGGATCGTCATGACCATTACGTAACAAGTTCAACATATGTTGAGTACCCGTTAAGTGTAATGCTTCATCACGTGCAATTAGCTTAATTATTTTTGCATTGCCTTCCATTAATTCACGTTCAGCAAAAGCAAATGAACATGCGAAACTGACATAGAAACGGATCGCTTCTAGTGCGTTAACTGACATTAGGCACAAGTACAGTTTCTTTTTGATTTCATGGAGATCAACAGTGAAAGCAATACCATCGGCAGAATGCTGGCCTTCACCATAACGGTGATAATCATTGGTTGCAGTAATTAAATCATCGTAGTACTTAGAAATATCGCCAGCACGCTTAATGATATGTTCATTTCTAACAATATCATCAAAAATAATTGATGGATTATTGATGATATTACGAATAATGTGCGTATAAGAGCGTGAATGGATCGTTTCTGAAAACGACCATGTTTCAATCCATGTTTCTAATTCTGGCAGTGAAACGATCGGCAATAATGCTACGTTTGGACTACGTCCTTGAATAGAATCAAGCAATGTTTGGTATTTTAAATTACTGATGAAAATATGTTTTTCATGATCGGGTAAATTATTGTAATCAATGCGATCACCCGATACATCAACTTCCTCTGGACGCCAAAAGAAGCTTAACTGTTTTTCGATAAGTCTTTCAAAAATTTCAAATTTTTGCTGGTCATAACGCGCAACATTGACCGATTGCCCAAAGAACATCGGTTCTTTAAGTTGATCGTTGCTTGTTTGACAAAAAGTACTGTAGGCCATGATATCCTCAAAATAAAGGGGAGCCATGCGGCTCCCTTTTAATACTTAAATTTTACAACTTGTACAATCATCGTCACTTAGATCGCTTTGGCTGTCCGCTGCGCCATCGCGAGTGTTATGGTAGTACAGTGTCTTAACACCTAATTTATAGGCATTTAGCAGATCTTTTAGTAGCAGTTTCATTGGAACTCTGCCGCCAGGTTGCTTACTTGGATCATAGTTCGTATTTGCTGAGATAGCCTGATCAATAAACTTCTGCATAATGCCAACAAGTTGTAGGTAGCCATCGTTGCTGCCAATATTCCAAAGTAACTCATAGTTATCTTTGTATTTTGCAAACTCTGGAACAACTTGCTTGAGGATACCATCTTTTGATGCTTTAACGGAAACGTATCCTCGAGGTGGCTCAATACCATTGGTCGCATTTGAGATTTGCGATGATGTTTCTGATGGCATCAGTGCTGAAAGGGTTGAGTTACGTAGACCATGAGTTTTGATCTCTTCACGTAATGTTTCCCAATCATAATGTAATTCAGCATTACAAATATTATCGATTTCTTTTTTATAAGTATCGATAGGTAAAATACCTTGCGAATAAGTGGTCTCGTTAAATAACGGACAAGCACCGTATTCTTTAGCTAGGTTCATTGATGCTTTCAATAGGTAATATTGAATAGCTTCAAAAGCTTCATGAGTTAGGTTATTTGCACTACCATCGGAATAACGAACACCGTGTTTTGCTAAGTAGTAAGCAAAGTTAATCACACCAACACCCAATGTACGGCGGTTCATGGTTGAACGACGTGCGGCAGGTAATGGGTAGTCTTGATAATCTAACAGAGCATCAAGTGCACGAACTGTTAGTTCAGCAAGCTCTTCTAAATCATCTAAGCTATCAATCGCACCTAAGTTAAATGCGGATAATGTACATAACGCGATTTCACCATTTTCGTCTTCAACATTTTTCAATGGCTTGGTTGGTAATGCAATCTCAAGACATAAGTTTGATTGACGAATTGGCGCTACTGCAGGATCAAATGGACTGTGCGTATTACAGTGGTCAACGTTTTGAATATAGATTCGGCCTGTTGAAGCACGCTCTTGCATCAATAGTGAAAATAGTTCGATTGCTTTGATCGACTGTTTTTTGATGCTGTCGTCTTGTTCATACAAGTTATATAAGCGTTCAAATTCAACTTGGTCTGCAAAAAACGCATCGTATAGCCCTGGAACATCAGAAGGAGAGAACAATGAAATGTTCTGGCCTTTGATTAAACGGGTATACATTAGGCGGTTGATTTGTACACCGTAGTCCATATGACGAACACGGTTTTCTTCAACACCACGGTTATTCTTTAATACTAATAGTGATTCAACTTCGCGGTGCCAAATAGGGTAGAATAATGTTGCTGCGCCACCACGAACACCACCTTGAGAGCAGCATTTAACCGCTGTTTGAAAGTATTTGTAGAAAGGGATACAACCGGTGTGGAATGCTTCACCACCACGAATTTCAGAACCTAATGCACGAATTCGACCAGCGTTAATACCAATACCTGCTCGTTGTGATACATAACGTACAATAGAGCTTGCTGTTGCGTTAATTGAGTCAAGGCTGTCATCACATTCGATCAACACACATGAGCTAAATTGACGAGTAGGCGTACGTACACCAGACATAATTGGTGTCGGTAATGAAATTTTGAATGTTGATGAAGCATCATAAAAACGCTTAATGTAATCAAGGCGCGTTTCTTTTGGGTATTTATTAAATAATGCAGCTGCGATTAATACATAAAGGAACTGTGCGCTTTCGAAAATTTCACCAGATACACGGTTTTGAACGAGGTATTTTCCTTCAAGTTGCTTAACCGCCGCATAAGAGAAATTCATGTCGCGCCAGTGATCGATAAATGTATCCATCACTGCAAATTCTTCTTCGGTGTAATCGTCAAGTAGATGACTATCGTACTTACCTTTTTCAACTAAGTTTTTTACGTGGCTAAACAATGTTGGTGGCTCAAATTGACCATAGGCTTTTTTACGAAGGTGGAAAATTGCCAATCGAGCAGCAAGGTATTGGTAGTCTGGCGTTTCTTCTGAGATCAGATCTGCCGCAGCCTTAATGATAGTTTCGTGAATATCATCAGTACGAATACCGTCATAAAACTGGATGTGTGACTTGAGTTCGACTTGGGATACCGATACATTTTCTAAGCCTTCTGCAGCCCAGTCTATAACACGGTGGATCTTGTCGAGATCGATAAGTTCTTTACGACCGTTGCGCTTGGTAACTGTTAGTTGTTGAGTCATTTGTTATTATTTTCCCAGTTTTCCTTGCAGATGATATTTTTTTGCAATTTATCTATTAGATTAGCAAAGAATGTGATCTTTATTATAAATATCGTTATTCAGCAAAAACACTACATGTTGGGGTGTTGAGCGAAAGTGCTTACAAGATAGTGGTGAATGCGTGGTTTTGCAAGATGGTATTTTTTGAGCAGCTGTGGATAACATGGGGATTTCAATAAAAAAGTTAGTGCCAACTCACTGATGTAGCGAATAGCATCAAATAGATAGTAAAAATCAATGCTTTTTCAGGTGTTTTTTCAGATAAATAAAATTTATTTTTATTGCTTTTTATACTTGAATTTGAGTCATTAAAAGAGTGTTTTTAGCAAAATAAAATGTTAATAGTCCTTGATCTTACTGTTTTTTTTTGATTGTTAAATTGTTGTGTTTGTTAGCGAAATGTAGCTAAAGGAGAAAAGTGCTCTCCTTTAATATTGATAGGGGCATTAGTCGGGATTAATTACAATGGTTTAATCGTATGAACGATATAATTCACATCAACGTTATTACCTAGACTATAGGTGTTGGTGAGGGGATTGTAGTGAAGCCCAATAATATGGCGATCTTGCAATGGCGTTTGATCTATCATTGTTATTAGTTCTGATGGGCGAATAAACTTTTGATGGTCATGGGTGCCTTTTGGTACTAATTTCATTACATGCTCAGCGCCAACAATCGCAAATAAATATGATTTAATATTACGATTTAATGTTGAGAAGAAAACATGTCCGCCAGGCTTGACCATTTTTGCACATGAAGCAATAACCGATGCTGGATCTGGTACATGTTCAAGCATTTCCATACAGGTTACTACGTCATAAGCGTCATGATGATGTTCAGCATGTTCTTCTGCCGTGCATTGAACATAGTCGAGTTTTACACCTGTTTCTAATGCATGTAGTTTAGCAACTATTAATGGTTCTTTACCCATATCAAGCCCAGTTACATGAGCACCTTCAATCGCCATACTTTCAGCTAAAATGCCACCACCACAACCCACGTCGAGGATTTTTTTACCAAATAAGCCATTAGCATGGTCAATGATATAATTTAAACGTAACGGGTTAATTTGGTGAAGCGGCTTAAATTCACCTTCAAGATCCCACCAACGTGAAGCTATTTGTTCAAACTTTTCGATTTCTGCAAGGTCAACATTACGTGATTTTGTCATTTTAGTGGTGCCATTTTCCTTATATTGGTAATGGCTATTATGCGAAATAAACGCGTTGTTGCAAAGAATAACTACGACAAACACAAATAGAAAAATTTGATTGCTATCATCGTTAGGATGAAACTCGCCAAGTACAACAGTGTCACTTGGCGATATTACGAATTACTCATCAAAGCTATTGATTGTGGCTGGAATGAGTTCAGGTGAGAAAATACCATCAAATAAAGTGGTAATAGTAAGGATGAGCATTAAAATGTATTTACCAATCATATTAGTTGCTGTCCCCATGACTTTATCCTCAGTAAATCTATTTTCGGTATTTATGCAGCCACCACAGAGTGTGCGTAATATTAATGATTAATAAATGGTCAAATGTCGCATTTTTGATTTTATTTTGTTAATTTTAAGCTATCCCATATATAAAGCTGTGTTATATCTTGTTTTTACAAGTGGTTACATACTCTATAAGCTAAAAAGAGTAGTTTAAGATAGTTGGTATAATGGACAATAAATAAACAATGATATGTGGTTAATCCACAGATGTGACGATGTTTGTTTCTGTTTTCTGTAAATTCCGCTAAATTACTCATAACATAAGTCGTGAAAGGTGTGCCTATTAGGGCTGAAATATGCTACATTATTGCACCTTGCACGTATAAAAATACGACAGAAATTACCTGAGGGATATTGGCTCCATGAGCGATCTTGCAAAAGAGATCACGCCCATAAATATTGAAGATGAGCTGAAAAGCTCTTATCTCGACTATGCGATGTCAGTTATCGTTGGTCGTGCTCTTCCTGATGTGCGTGATGGCCTTAAGCCTGTGCACCGCCGCGTTTTATTCGCGATGAATGTGCTAGGCAATGACTGGAATAAAGCATATAAGAAATCTGCCCGTGTGGTAGGTGATGTTATCGGTAAGTATCACCCACACGGTGATAGTGCTGTATACGATACAATCGTACGTATGGCACAGCCGTTCTCACTACGCTACATGCTCGTAGATGGTCAAGGAAACTTCGGTTCAATCGATGGCGACTCTGCCGCTGCGATGCGTTATACCGAAGTCCGTATGTCTAAAATTGCCCATGAATTATTGGCTGATTTAGACAAAGAAACGGTTGATTACGTTCCTAACTATGATGGAACCGAGCAAATACCAGCGGTTTTACCAACAAAGATCCCTAACTTATTAGTGAACGGTTCTTCTGGTATTGCGGTAGGTATGGCAACGAACATACCACCTCATAACCTTGGCGAAGTGATTGACGGCTGTTTAGCGTATATCAATGATGAGAGCATCACTATTGATCAGCTAATGGAATATATTCCAGGCCCTGACTTCCCAACTGCTGCGATGATCAATGGCCGTAAAGGTATTGTTGATGCTTACCATACTGGTCGCGGTAAAGTTTACATGCGCGCCAAAGCTGAAATCGAAACTGAAAAGAATGGTCGTGAAACCATTATTGTTCATGAGATTCCTTATCAAGTTAACAAAGCGCGTTTGATTGAAAAAATTGCTGAGCTTGTTAAAGATAAAAAAGTTGAAGGCATTAGCGCACTACGTGATGAGTCTGATAAAGACGGCATGCGTATTGTTATCGAGTGTAAGCGTGATGCGGTTGGTGAAGTTGTTCTGAACAATCTTTATGCTCAAACGCAGTTGCAAACAACATTTGGTATCAACATGGTTGCGCTTGATAATGGCCAACCAAAGATCTTTAACCTTAAAGAAATGATTAAGTGCTTCGTTAATCACCGCCGTGAAGTGGTGACGCGTCGTACTATTTTCGAATTGCGTAAAGCGCGTGATCGTGCTCATATTCTTGAAGGTTTAGCTCTTGCTCTTGCAAATATCGACGAAATTATTGAGTTAATTCGTCAGGAAAATACACCAGCAGAAGCTAAAGCTGCATTAGTTGCTCGTGGCTGGCAGTTGGGTAATGTTGCTGCAATGCTTGAGCGTGCAGGTACAGATGCTGCGCGTCCAGATTGGCTAGAAGAGCAGTTTGGTATTCGTGATAATCTATACCACTTAACTGAACAACAAGCGCAAGCTATTCTTGACCTTCGCTTACATAAGCTAACGGGTCTTGAGCACGGAAAAATTCTTGAAGAATATAAGCAACTTCTTGAAGAAATTGCTGAATTAATGTTCATTCTATCAAGCTCTGAGCGTTTGATGGAAGTGATCCGTGAAGAATTAGAGCTAGTGAAAGAACAGTTTAACGATGAACGTCGTACTGAAATCACAGCTGCAAGCAATGATATTGATTTAGAAGATCTGATCACTAAAGAAGATGTTGTTGTAACGCTTTCTCACGAAGGTTACGTTAAGTACCAAATTCTAAGCGATTACGAAGCACAGCGTCGTGGTGGTAAAGGTAAAGCAGCAACGCGCATGAAGCAAGAAGACTTCATTGAGCGCTTGTTGGTTGCTAATACTCATGACACGATTTTATGTTTCTCTAGCCGCGGCCGTATGTACTGGCTGAAAGTATACCAATTACCATTAGCGAGCCGTACTGCTCGTGGTAAGCCAATTGTGAACATTTTACCACTAGATGAAGATGAGCGTATTACTGCGATTCTTCCTGTGCGTGAATACACAGAAGACAAGTTTGTCTTCATGGCAACCGCTGACGGTACTGTGAAGAAAACACCATTAACTGACTTTAGTCGCCCTCGTAGTGCCGGTATTATTGCCGTTAACCTACGTGAAGGCGATTCATTGATCGGTGTTGATGTTACTGATGGTGACTGCGATATCATGCTGTTCTCAGCATACGGTAAAGTAGTACGTTTCTACGAAAGCCCAGTGATTGATGCTGAAGGCAATGCGAAAGGCGGTGTTCGCGGCATGGGTCGTACTGCGGCTGGTGTGCGTGGTATCAAACTTGCTGAAGGCGACAAAGTTGTTTCGCTAATTGTGCCACACAACGAAGGTGATATTCTTACAGTAACTGAAAATGGTTATGGTAAGCGTACTGGCCTTGCTGAGTACCCGGCGAAGAGCCGTGCCACTCAGGGTGTTGTTTCAATTAAAGTCTCTGAACGTAACGGTAGCGTTGTTGGTGCTGTTCAAGCTGAAGACGGCGACGAATTTATGATGATCACCAATGGTGGTACATTAGTTCGAACTCGTGTTGCTGAAGTAAGTCGTGTTGGTCGTAACACTCAAGGTGTTACACTTATCCGTACTGCCGAAGACGAAAAAGTTGTTGGCTTACAGCGTATTGATGAGCCAGCAGAAGTTGAATTAATCGAAGATGCTGAATTAGTTGATGGTGAGACTGTTGAAAATACAGAACTACCAGCAGCAGATGCAAAACCAGGCGATTCAACCGAGCAAGAGTAAGCATTATAGTGCTTTATTCTGAATAAGACGCAGCCAAATGGCTGCGTTTTTTTTTGCACACATATTTATAAACAACGAATCACTAATTAACACTTTAAAGTTGCGCAATAAAGGTGTAAAAATAAATAAATGATATTTGTCACAATGTTGGGATTTATCTTTACTGTCTGTTTTGTAATGCTAAAAGTAGTACTGATTGTGATGCTATTAGCTTTATGAAGCAGTAAATTTTTATTTTGTAACTCGAGCAGGAGCAAGTACCACATTATGGATAAGGTTTATAACTTTTGTGCCGGTCCGGCAATGATCCCCGCTGATGTTATGGCGCAAGCCCAGCAAGAATTAATTAATTGGCAGGGCTTAGGCACTTCCGTTATGGAAATCAGCCATCGTAGTAAAGAATTTCTTGCGGTTGCCGCTCAATCAGAACAAGATTTACGGGATTTACTGAATATTCCTGCCAATTACCATGTTTTATTTTGTCATGGTGGCGCTCGTGGTCAATTTGCCGCTGTGCCTCTTAATCTATTAGGTGATGCAACCACCGCAGATTATATGGATGGTGGCTTTTGGGCTCACAGTGCTGTTGAAGAAGCTGTGAAATATTGTCAGCCTAATAATGTTGATATTACTTGTGTAAAAGAGGGTAAAAAAGCCATTTTACCAGCAACAGAATGGCCACTTTCTGATGACGCTGCGTTTGTACATTATTGTCCAAATGAAACTATCGATGGTATAGAAATTCGTGATTTACCGATAACGAATAAGCCGATTGTCGCTGATATGTCATCCACTATTTTATCTCGCCAAATTGATGTCTCTAAATATGGTGTTATTTATGCTGGTGCCCAAAAGAACATTGGCCCAGCAGGATTAACCATTGTTATTGTGCGTGATGATTTATTAGGCAAAGCTAAATCAATTTTACCGAGTATTTTAGATTACACGGTATTGGTTGATAAAGAATCGATGTTTAATACACCACCGACATTCGCATGGTATTTAGCGGGTGAAGTATTTAAATGGCTGAAAAGTGTAGGTGGTGTTGCCGCAATGGAGCAGCGCAACCTTGCGAAAGCAAAATTACTGTATGATTTTATCGATAACTCTAATTTCTACATTAATAATGTTCATGCGGATAATCGCTCAGTCATGAATGTACCATTTCAGTTGAAAAATTCGAATCTTGATGAAGTGTTTTTATCTCAGGCGGATGCCGCAGGATTAAAAGCATTGAAAGGCCACCGTGTTGTTGGCGGTATGCGTGCTTCAATTTATAATGCGATGCCTTTAGAGGGGGTACAAGCATTGGTTGATTTTATGCGGAAGTTTGAAAAAAATAATGCATAAGTGCTAAAAGCTATTGCTAAGTAGAATACACACATTATGTGTGTATTTTTTAGCGCTACTTTAAAGACGTAATAACTCGTTACAATATTTTAGCTTGAGCATTTATAATTGCTCTATATAATCCAGTGCCTTTTTCTTACCACTGTGAATGTATGAACAAAAAATCAATATTAAAATCATATTACAACGACTATATCCGTGATATTTCTATTGTTTTTTTATTGTTACTGCCGTTGATTATTTGTAATGCAATTACATTATTTGTAGGGTATACATTCAAGTGGCTTGATTTTAGTGAATTAGCAAACCATTTTTTTTATTTATCTAATTTATTAATTGGAATCTATCCGATTGCGCTGTGTTTAGTTACTAGTTATTACCTTGCGACTAAGCATGGTGTTAATGCTATGGTGGTTGTGCCATATTCATTATTGTTATTAATTGTCGTCTCGGTTCCTAATGGTTTAGTTTCTGATCATAATGGATTACCTAATAATCCACTTGTGGCACTGCTTTCTGCTATTATTTCTGCATCATGCTGTATTTCCTTTCGTCTTTTTCCGCTCGATCCTTCTCGATTAGATTTTGTTAGTACGCTGTATAAGCATGTATTACATTTTTTTTGTTTTCTTTTATTAACCGTAGGGTTAGAGGAATTAACTAAGATTGTGATCTCGTTTAGTCAAAATTTACATAATTATATTGCTCCGAATCCACTGACGTTTTATGGCGGCTTAGCCTATCAATTTATTTTAGGGTTATTAGGTGCAATTGGTATTAATGGACATAATTTTCTTTTTAGAACAAAGCAACAATTATTTGAAGTTACTCAACAAAACATTGCTGATTGGCAAGCAGGAGAAGCCCCTTTAAATGTGCTAGGGCAAGGGTTTTATGATGCTTTCTTATCGATGGGCGGCTCTGGAAATATGATCAGTCTGTTGTTTTGTATTTTATTATTTTCAAAAGAAAGACGACATATCACATTAGCACTATCAGCATTACCATTGGTGATTTTTAATATCAATGAACTATTATTGTTTGGTTTGCCGATTATTTTTAATCCAATATTAATTGTACCTTTTGTTTGCGTGCCTTTGGTAAGTTTTGTGGTGGTATATGGTGCGATATCATCTGGATTAGTGCATCCAGTGACGACTATTGTGGATTGGATGACACCTCCTTTCCTTAGTGGCTATGTCGCCACTCAACACAGTGTCTCTGGCGTGATATTACAGGTAATTGTGGTTGTTATTGGGATTATTATTTACCGACCATTTTATCTGCATTATGCAGGAAAAAGTCGATCTAATAATACATCGATAAGCCAGCAATATGAGCTTGGACGTAGCACGCTTAAATCGTTTTTAGGTGATGTGAATCAAGCCATGGCGAGCTATGTAAGTAAGCATGATATTAGCCGCCGTGTTAGTCGTATGTTGAGTCATGGTGAATTTGTGATGTTCTACCAACCTCAAATTAATTTAAATCAGAATAAAGGATTATCGTTTGAATCGCTAATTCGTTATAAAGATGCCGATGGTAAAATATTGCCACCGTTATTTATTCAAGATTTTCAACAAGTAGGGGCGATGAAGCAGCTGGATCAGATGGTAATTGATTTAGTGCTAAAAGACATGCAAAAAATGCCACTTGATAATAGCTGTAAAATTGCGATTAATGTTTCTACTGAAACGATTTCAGATAAACACATTGTGCCCTATATTGTAGAACGATTAAGCTTCTATGCTATTTCACCATTAAATTTAGAAATAGAGATCACAGAAGAAGCCATACTTGATGATGATAAACTAGTTTCTGAGAACATTGCAGTATTACAAGGATTAGGAGTAACGGTTGCTATTGATGATTTTGGTTCGGGTTATGCGTCCTTTCCTCATTTATTGAAGTTTAACTTTGACAAAGTCAAGTTAGATCGCGCTTTATTGCGTAATATTGAACATGACCGTGAAAAGAACTTATATCAACTACTTGCTAAAATAAGTGAAGTGACAGGTTGTATCTTGGTTGCAGAAGGCGCTGAAACAGAAGCAGACAAACAGTTTGTGCAGCAGTGTGGTATTAATATCTGCCAAGGTTTTTATTTTGCCAAGCCAATGGCATTTAATGATGCCTTAGCGTGGATTAAAACAGTTTAAGCTCAAGCTTTAAAGTAATGATGGTGCTTATCAATCTAAGCTGGCATCTTATAATTGTAATTTATAAATAAAAATAAAGTACAGGATTAAACAAAACTTTTTATTATCGAACAATATTATGGATCCATTGATTTACTTGCTGGTCCTTATTGGTGGGTGCATAATAAAGTTAAAAACAAGCAATGTAACATGGTGTGTTAAGGCTATGCTCGTTATCTGCTGTTGTTGCATTATCACAAGGTTTTCATTTTTTAATTAGGCATTCGCGCAGTAATACTTAATTTATTGATGCATATTAATCGTTATTGATTTCTTTGTTATTGTTGTGGGTAAATGAGTTTCTCTGTATCAAATCCTGCAAGTTTAGCGCGATTAAGATAACGATCGAGTACCACAGGATCGAGTTTTTTGTTGCGTGATAATATCCATAAATAGTCGTAATTATAGCTACTGACTAATGCGGCTGAATAATCATCTTCAAGTGCAAAGATAATATAGCTGCCATAAAAAGGGCCAAAGAAAGACACTTTAAGATGGCCAAGATTTGGCTGGTCAACAAATTTAGCTTTGCCTTGTGCCTGCTGCCATTGTTGATCACTACGATTAAAACCTTTATTGATCACTTTAATTGTATTATTAGCCTCTAAGCTGTAAGTGGCGGTAACACGATCTAAGCCCCGTTCAAAACTATGGTCTAATCTTGCTATTTCATACCATTGTCCTAAATAACGATTAATATCAAAATTAGTTACTGGTTGCACATTATTGGGTTTACCCGTTGTACAGCCCATAGTTAAACTGAGTAAAATAACACTGCAACCCCATTTGATATAAGTAAACATCCCTTCCTCCTTATTTGATTATTTTGAAGCTAAAAAAACCACTTCAGCGGTAAATGTTACCTCATTATCTGTCACTGTAAATGCCCATTGCATACGCTCACAAATTCTCTGCACTATCACTAATCCACAGCCATAGCCCTGATTATAAATCTCATTGCCATCATGGCGGTTGATAATAGTAAGGCTATCATGTGCCAATTTTATTTCGATGTTGCCAATACTATAGCTAAAAGCATTTTTTATCAGATTATTAATAATAATAGTGATAAAACTCGACGGTGCACTAATTGTGGCTGAGTGATTGATCTCAAGATAGTAACTGGCATCCTGCTTGGCAAATAAGGGTTCCATTATCAATAATTGTTGGCGGAGTTCATGTGCTAGATCACAGCGACTAAAATGATGGCTTTCAATCGATTCTTTGCCTAACAATAAGAACGTTTCGGTTAAGATCCGCATATCAGCGCTGGCTTGATGTAATCTATTGATGGCTTTTTTGGCGACATTAGGTTGGTTCGGAACTTTATTGAGTAGATCTGCAGAGCCTTGAATGATCATTATCGGAGTTCTTAGCTCATGGGATGCAAAACGGCTGAATTCTTTTTCACGTTGGAAAAAACCAGCAATGTTATTTTTACTATCAAGTAATGCTTGTTCAATCTTTCGCGTTTCACGAAATTGAGTTTCAATCTCGAAACTGGGTTGGTCAGGGGGCATTTGGCGAATTTTTTGATCTATTTTTGCTAATGGTTGTGATAGTGAACGTACAAAATAAAAACTATAGCTTCCCATGACTAATGATAATAATAAGCCAAATATAAAAGTGAAGTAATGGAGGTTATCTTCATAATCATCAAGGTAATCATCGGCATCATCTTGATAGACAACGTACATTAGTCCACGACCTGAAGGATGATCAAACACTAAAAAATGCTTATCTTCAGTACCTCGTAAATGTTCAAAAAAACCGGGTTGGTTATACCTTTTTAGCCAATCAGGTAACGAACGTTCACTCCAATAGCTCTTAAATTCACTATTGTTTGGCAGCGGTGCCTCATTACCCATTGTTTTATAGTCGATAACATATTGGCTTGATTCTTTGTCTAACCAATGATGAAGACTGATCACTTCTAGTTGGTTCTCTGCAATATAAATCACGGCCCAGAATAAGATAAACATACCAAAAGCCATTAACCCAAAACTTAAACTGACTTTACGGTAAATACTAGGAAAACTAAGCAGTTTTGATGCGGTAACCTTGTCCATGAATAGTCTCTAATCGTGAAGTAGTGAAATTTTTATCAATGGCATTACGTAAACCATAAATATGGCTGCGAAGGGCATCACTAGAGGGGGATTCTTCACCCCAAACAGCGTCAATGACTTGTTGACGAGTTACAATATTAGGAGCGTGGTGTAATAAAACTTTAAGAATTTTAAATTGAATGCGGCTAAGTTTAATCGTTTTTCCATCACGACTGACTTCATCACTGCGATTATTCATTACTAGATCGGCGTATTTTAATAATCCAATATCTTGCCGAGGCCCACGATTGGCTAAAGCGTGCAGTCGTAAGCACAGTTCTTCCATTGCAAAGGGCTTTAATAAATAGTCATCGCCGCCAGCTTTAAAAGCGGCAACTTTATCGTCAAGGGTATCTTTTGCAGTTAGAAAGAGAATCGGGGTGCCACAATACAGATCGGTACGAATTTTTTGAACGGCAGCAATACCATCTATTTTGGGCATCATAATATCCATGATGATGACGTCATAATGGTTATTTTCAATAAAAGTTAATGCAGCTTGGCCATGATAGGCACAATCTGCTGTCATTCCTTCTAGCTCTAAGTAATCAGCAATCGTTTCAACAATTTGATGGTTATCATCAACAATAAGAATTTTCATCTATCTAGTTAGACTCTTCACGAATATTTCACGTTTGGCGTTTTAGTATACTTACCAATAAAACAATATTTATAATTTATTAATAAAAAGGTCTACATTCATGAACAAAATCACACTGACGGCACTGATTGGTCTAATTCTTACGGGTTGTGGTGGTGGCGGCGGTGATGATAGTACAGCACCTGAACCGCCGATTGAAATAAAGCCTCTAGCCGTTCAAGGTACAATTAATGCCGTGAATGTTCCAGCTAACACCATTGAAGTTAATGGTTATAGCTACGATGTCGCATCTATCGCGTATGGTAAAGATACTCAGTATTCTATTAAAGATCTTCAAAAAAATATGATGGTTGCTGTTTCTACTTCATCAAAAGCGGGTGCTTTAGTGCAATTAGAACCGACTATGGTGGGTATGGTTACTCATATTGATTCTGCTAACTCTACATTTGTCATTAATGGCGCGACATTGACATTTAGTCTTGAGCAAAACATTGAAGTTGGTGATTGGGTGATGGTGTCATCATTACCTCAAGCGACTGAAACTGGTTTGGGCTATAAAGTACTTTCAGTGGTGAAATTTGAGCATGAAGGTATTGTGGGTCAGTATGAGGTTGAAGGTCGTTTATCTTCGTTAAATGAGAATAATAAAACTTTTAAGCTTGGTGCTGCTACTCAAGTGCGTTATACCGATAATATTATTGAAGATAATGCAACATTACAAAATGGTCAGTGGGTTGAAGTTAAAGGCCAAATGATCGGTGATACCTTTGATGCCTCTGAAGTGGACGTTGAAACTTATGATGCATCTGATAATGATAATGAAATCGAAGGTGTTGTAACCTGGGTCAGTAATGATAAGTCTCAGTTTGAATTAAACGCACGTGGTCGTTTTATGGTAACCAGCTCAACTTATTTTGAAGATGGCACTAAAGCTAATTTAAATATTGGGGTGGTGGTTGAAGTCACTGCTGTAAATGGTATTGCTCAAGAAATTGAATTTGAAAATGATTTCGATGGTGATTTTGGTGATACTTGGCGTGAATTTGAGAAAAAAGGCATTCTCGCGAATATTACAGCAACTAGTTTTACTGTAAATGGTTTTAAAATTGAAATTGATAGCCAAACCATTATTGATGATAACCAAAAGCTTGTCGATCTTGATGGTTCTCGTGTTGAAGTTGAGGGTGTAATTATAGGTACTCGTTACGTTGCTCGTGAAATCGACCGTGATTAAATAACCTCGAATCTTTTGATACAAAAGCGCCTATTATAAAGGCGCTTTTTGCGTTTAAGTGTTTCGATTTTATTGATGCAGACTAGTCATTGATACAAAATCGTTGTTCTAAGTAACATCGAATTGACTGCTCACTGGCATCAAATTGTGGCGAAGGCACTTGAGTTGGATCTACCCACTGCCATCCTTCACATTTATCTGGTTCTTTTAACGTTAATTGACCGCTGAACTCAGTAACCAGTAAGGCGATACTAATATAATGCTTGCCTGATTCTGAATAGGTAGCAAGATTATTGGTTACAGCAATCACTTGTGGTTGATAGATGGTGAGTCCTGTTTCTTCTTCCACTTCACGAATAGCGCATTGACTAAAGGTCTCACCTAATTCCATATGGCCACCAGGTATAGAGTAATAAGGTGCATGACTATTTTTACGTTTACCAATTAAGATTTGACCATGTTGATTAACGATAATAATTCCGATTCCAACCATGGGGGTTATTGCACTCATTATGACCTCAATATCATTGCTGCTATATACAAGTACTTTACCGTAATTGTGGTATAGATACTGGCATAATATTCAATAGCAGCGACAAAATTAAAAAACTGCTGCTAGATAACTGTGACATTATTGGGTACTCTGCTAGACAAGAAAAAATTAGGATTGGAAGAATAATCAATGGAAAGTTTAACCTTACAGCCGATTGTAAAAGTGAATGGTGAAGTCAATCTCCCTGGCTCTAAAAGTGTTTCAAATCGCGCACTGTTATTAGCAGCGTTAGCAAAGGGAACAACTCGGTTAACTAATTTGTTAGACAGTGATGATATTCGCCATATGCTGAATGGATTACAGCAACTTGGTGTTAATTACCGTTTATCGGCAGATAAGACCGAATGTGAAGTTGACGGGTTAGGTCATGCTTTTACTACAATACAACCACTTGAATTATATTTAGGTAATGCTGGAACAGCGATGCGCCCATTGACTGCCGCACTGTGCTTAGGTGCGGGAGAGTATACGCTGACGGGTGAGCCAAGAATGAAAGAACGTCCGATTGGCCATCTTGTTGATGCATTACGCAGTGCAGGTGCTAGTGTTGAATATTTAGAAAATGACCATTACCCACCACTGAAAATTGTAGGCTCAGGGTTATCTGGTGGTGAAGTTGAAATTGATGGTTCTATTTCAAGTCAATTTCTCACGGCATTTTTGATGGCAGCGCCTTTGGCACAAGCCGATACCGTGATTAATATTAAAGGTGATTTAGTTTCAAAGCCTTATATTGATATTACATTGCATATTATGGCGCAATTTGGTGTTCAAATTGAGAACCGTGATTACCAACAGTTTGTGGTTAAAGGGGCTCAACAATATCAATCGCCAGGTGCATTTCTGGTTGAAGGAGATGCATCATCGGCATCTTATTTTTTAGCTGCTGCTGCGATTAAAGGTGGCGCGATAAAAGTAACCGGTATTGGTAAAAACAGTATTCAAGGTGACATTCAATTTGCAGATGCGCTTGCCAACATGGGGGCGAATATTGAGTGGGGCGATGATTATGTCATTGCTCGTTGTGGTGAATTAAAAGCAATTGATATGGATTTTAATCATATTCCTGACGCTGCAATGACTATTGCAACTACTGCGTTGTTTGCTAAAGGTACAACGTCAATTCGTAATGTCTATAATTGGCGTGTAAAAGAGACCGACCGTCTTGCTGCGATGGCAACAGAATTACGCAAAGTAGGGGCAGAAGTGGAAGAGGGCGAGGATTACATTGTGATCACTCCGCCAGCACAATTAAAACATGCTGAGATTGATACGTATGATGATCATCGAATGGCAATGTGTTTTTCGCTGGTGGCATTAAGTAATACTGCCGTCACCATTAATGATCCTAAATGTACCTCAAAAACATTCCCTGACTACTTTGCTCGGCTTCAAGGCCTAAGAGTGTAAACTTGAATGATTAATTATTAATTTCTAAGTTTACATCTATAGTTGCCTTATAGGTTTACTTAACGTTTTTAATTAGTGTAAAAAGGTATGATAGAAAAGGGAATAACGCTATAAATCTAAGATTTTTTTCCGTATAATGTGCCACCGTTTGATGGCTAACCTTAATCAAGGTTAAGTTGCTGTTATTACGGACACCAATTCGGAGAAAACTTATGTCTACTCATGCTCCAGTCATTACTGTTGATGGGCCTAGTGGTGCAGGTAAAGGCACACTATGTATGTTGTTAGCCGGAAAGCTTGGCTGGAATCTGCTCGATTCTGGTGCTATTTATCGTGTTCTTGCACTTGCAGCACTTCATCATGGCGTAGATACTGAATCTGAAGATGCTTTAGTACCTCTCGCTGCACATCTTGATGTTCAGTTTGTTGCTAAAGGTGAATTGGTTCGAGTTATTCTTGAAGGTGAAGATGTTTCTGATACACTTCGTACAGAAAAAGTAGGCAATGCTGCATCAAAAGTAGCAGCATTACCACGAGTACGAGAAGCGTTGTTACGCCGTCAGCGTGCATTTAATGAGCAACCGGGTTTGGTTGCCGACGGCCGTGATATGGGTACAGTCGTGTTCACATCGGCAGAAGTAAAAATTTTCTTAGATGCTAGTGCTGAAGAACGCGCAACTCGTCGTATGAATCAGTTGCAAAAACAAGGCTTAGATGTTAGTTTTAGCAGCCTTTTAAGCGAAATTCAGGAGCGAGACTACCGCGATCGTAATCGTGCTGTAGCGCCTTTACGCCCTGCTGATGACGCTTTAGTGCTTGACTCAACTGAGATGTCAATTGAACAAGTGCTTGAAAAAGTCTTAGCATATGTTGATGCTAAGCTAAAATAAACGAATCCATATTTAGTCGCGTAAGCGGCTAAATAACGTCGGTGTCATGGATGACAACTGACTTTATTATCAACCCCATGCGGTAGGATACCCATGGTTGTTTATCATATTGAAGATTAATTAAATGACTGAATCTTTTGCTCAACTCTTTGAAGAGTCGCTAAACCAAGTTGAAACTCGCCCAGGTGCAATCGTTAAAGGTACTGTAATCGCTATCGAAAACGGTTACGTACTAGTTGACGCTGGTCTAAAATCTGAGTCATCTATTCCTGCTGAAGAATTCAAGAACGCTGCTGGCGAACTAGAAATCGAAGTTGGTGCTCAGGTTGACGTTGCTCTTGACGCGATCGAAGATGGTTTTGGTGAAACTAAGCTTTCTCGTGAGAAAGCTAAGCGTCACGAAGCTTGGATCCAGCTTGAAAAAGCTTATGAAGATGCTGAAACAGTTGTTGGTATCATCAACGGTAAAGTTAAGGGCGGCTTCACAGTTGAACTTAACGGCATCCGTGCGTTCCTACCTGGTTCACTAGTAGACGTACGTCCAGTTCGTGACACTGCTCACCTAGAAAACAAAGAACTTGAGTTCAAAGTAATCAAGCTTGACCAGAAGCGTAACAACGTTGTTGTTTCACGTCGTGCTGTTATCGAATCAGAGAACAGTGTTGAGCGTGATGAACTACTTGCTTCTCTACAAGAAGGCATGGAAGTTAAAGGTATCGTTAAGAACCTTACTGACTACGGCGCATTCGTTGATCTTGGCGGTGTTGACGGTCTTCTACACATCACTGACATGGCTTGGAAGCGTGTTAAGCACCCTTCTGAAATCGTTAATGTTGGCGATGAAATCAACGTTAAAGTTCTTAAGTTTGACCGTGAGCGCACTCGCGTATCACTAGGTCTTAAGCAACTTGGCGAAGATCCATGGGTTGCAATCGCTAAGCGTTACCCAGAAAGCACTAAGCTTACTGGTCGCGTAACTAACCTTACTGACTACGGCTGCTTCGTTGAAATCGAAGAAGGCGTTGAAGGTCTTGTTCACGTTTCTGAAATGGATTGGACTAACAAAAACATCCACCCATCTAAAGTTGTTAACGTGGGCGACGAAGTTGAAGTTATGGTTCTTGATATCGACGAAGAACGTCGTCGTATCTCTCTAGGTCTTAAGCAGTGTAAAGCTAACCCATGGCAGTCATTTGCAGAAATGCAAGCTAAGGGCGACAAAGTAACTGGTAAGATCAAGTCAATCACTGATTTCGGTATCTTCATCGGTCTTGAAGGCGGCATCGACGGTCTAGTTCACCTATCTGACATTTCTTGGAATGTTTCTGGTGAAGACGCAGTTCGTGACTTCAAGAAAGGCGACGAAATTTCTGCAGTAGTTCTTGCAGTTGACGCAGAGCGTGAGCGTATCTCTCTAGGCGTTAAGCAAATCGAAGAAGACCCATTCAACAGCTTCGTAGCTGACACTAAGAAAGGCACTCTAATAACTGGTAAAGTTATTGCAGTTGACGCTAAAGGCGCAACTATTGAGCTAGCTGAAGGTGTTGAAGGTTACCTACGCGCTTCTGAAGCATCTGTAGACCGTGTTGAAGACGCAACTCTAATTCTTGCAGTTGGCGATGCTATTGAATCTAAGTTCACTGGCGTTGACCGTAAGAACCGCGTAATCAACCTTTCTGTACGTGCTAAAGACGTTGCTGAAGAGCAAGAAGCAATGGCTACACTAAACAAAGCAGACGATGCTGCGTTTGGTAACGCTATGGCTGACGCTTTCAAAGCTGCTAAAGGCGAATAATTGAGCGTTGAGAGAAATCGCTTTAGCTTTTTCTCTCTAAACGGCTATACTATTGAGAAACTTACTAAAACGGAGTGTTTATGACAAAGTCTGAATTAATTGAAAGACTGTGTAGTCAACAAACACATCTTTCTGCCAAACAGGTAGAAGATGCAATCAAGGATATTCTTGAACGTATGGCGAACACGCTTGCAGAAGGTGATCGCATTGAGATCCGTGGCTTTGGTAGCTTCTCTTTGCATTACCGTGCTCCTCGCGTTGGTCGTAATCCAAAGACAGGTGATAAAGTTGAGTTGGACGGCAAGTACGTTCCTCACTTCAAGCCAGGAAAAGAATTACGTGACCGTGTTAATGCATCGATAGCTGCTTAACCGCGATATAGAACAAAAAAACGGCATACACTCTGTATGCCGTTTTTTTATATCTATAGATCATGGTTTGATCGGTAAAATTACTGCATAATCAGTAATTATAATTTAGATTTAGTGAGAGGATTCACGATGAAGATTTTAGGAATTATTGTTCTAGTAGCAGCCTTTTTGATCACTCTGGCTCTTGGTGCGCAAAATCAAATAATGGTTAATTTTGATTATTTAGTTGCTCAGGGTGAATTTCAGCTTTCTACATTATTAGGAACAGCATTTGGTGCCGGTTTTGTCATTGGTTGGGTAATTTGTGGTACTTTATATCTGAAAGCTCGATTTGCTAAAAATCGTCTAATGAAGAAAGTAACGAAGCAGCAACAAGAACTTGATCAGCTTCGTGCTCAACCGATTAAGGAATAAGAATTAATGCTTGAATTGTTGTTCCTACTTTTACCCATTGCTGCCGCTTACGGTTGGTATATGGGTAACAGGAGCGCAAGTAACCAAAAGCAAGAAAAGTCTGACCACTTATCTCGCCAGTATGTAACAGGTCTTAATATGCTGTTATCAGATCAATCTGATAAAGCAGTAGACCTGTTCATTGAATTGCTTCAGGTTGACAGTGAAACTATTGATACTCATCTTGCTTTAGGGAATTTATTCCGTAGCAGAGGAGAGGTTGATCGCGCCATTCGTATTCACCAGAATTTGATAGCAAGGCCGAATTTATCGATTGAACAACGTAACTTATCATTACAGCAGTTAGCTAAAGATTATATGGTTGCTGGTTTTTTTGATCGCGCGGAGCGTATTTTTGAGCAATTGTTGGATGAACCAGACTATCGTAAGCCAGCCTTACAACAATTATTAGCGATTTACCAACAAACACGTGAATGGGAAAAAGCTATTGAAATGGCTACTCAGTTGGTGAAATTAGGTAAAACTAAATTAAAGCATGATATTGCTCATTACTGGTGTGAACTTGCGATGCTTGAGCTGAGCGCTCAAAATCAAGATAAAGCTATTCAGTACTTAAAAAAAGCACTATCAGTAGATAAACATTGTGTACGCGCATCTATCTCTGTCGCCAAAATTCAAGTTAAACAACAAGAATATAAGCAAGCGGCAAAAACATTAGAACGGATCTCAGAGCAAGATATTGAGTTTGTTGGTGAAGCTTTACCGCTTTTGCTTGAGTGCTATGAGGCGATGAATAATCAAACCGCATGGCTGAAGTATTTACAGCATTGTGTTGATCAAAAAGCAGGGGCAAGTGCAGAACTCATGCTTGCTGATGAAATAGCAAAACATGATGGTGCTGTAACGGCGCAATCTTTTATGACGCGACAGCTTCAAAAAAATCCAACCATGAGGGGTTTTTATCAGTTGATGGAATACCATCTTGATGAAGCTGAAGAAGGTCGTGCAAAAGAGAGTTTGACTAGTTTGCGTCACCTAGTGGGTGAGCAACTTAAAGAAAAACCTCGTTACCGTTGTCGTCAATGTGGCTTTGCAACGCATGCTTTGTATTGGCAATGCCCTTCTTGTAAAAGTTGGGGACAAATAAAGCCAATTCGAGGGCTTGATGGTGCATGATTGTCACCGTATGTTTTTATATTATTAAAACCAGTGCAGTAATGTACTGGTTTTTTTGTAGTTGTAGCTATCAAATTTAATCAATTGATGTAAAATCCTGCCGGCGGTGGGATAACCGCTCAGTGGATATATTTAGATATAATAGGAGCCTCAATGCTAGACGCTAAAGTAACAGACCCTAAAGTAATCGTTGCCCTCGACTATGATAATCATAATGAGGCACTCGCTTTTGTCGATCGTATTGAGCCGGGAAGTTGTCGTTTAAAAGTTGGCAAAGAAATGTTTACTTTTTTTGGTCCTGATTTCGTGCGTCAGTTGCATGATCGGGGCCATTCTGTATTTCTGGATTTAAAATTTCATGATATTCCAAACACCTGTTCAAAAGCAGTAAGAGCTGCGGCTGAATTAGGGGTGTGGATGGTTAATGTGCATGCAAGTGGTGGTGAGCGCATGATGACGGCAGCGCGTGAAATCCTTGAGCCGTATGGTAAAGACCGTCCATTGTTAATCGGTGTTACAGTGTTAACCAGCATGGAAGCCAGTGATTTAGCGGGTATTGGCATTACATGTCAGCCGCAACAGCAAGTATTAAATTTAGCGACATTGACTAAAAATAGTGGCCTTGACGGTGTTGTTTGTTCTGCACAAGAAGCAAGTTTATTAAAAGCTCAACTTGGTCAGCAATTTAAGTTGGTAACACCTGGTATTCGACCTGTAGGAAGTAACGCGGGTGATCAGCGTCGTGTGATGACACCCGTTGAAGCGATTGCCGCAGGATCTGATTATTTAGTGATTGGTCGTCCTATAACTCAAGCAAGTGAGCCTGCAGCAGTATTAGCTGCAATCAATAAGACATTGGTATAAATTTAACTTATTAAGCAAACGATAACGCCAGTATTTTTCACGTTAATAACGGGCTAATACTGGCGTTATTTTTATAACTAATAGTTGATTTTAGGGGTACTATTGAGTATTCGAGTACTTTTTTCTCGTGTTAATGAGCTAAAATGACTATCGAGGAGTTTTTGTGTTAATGAATGCTTGGGATTATCAAACACGTTAGCGGTTCGTCCTTTTTCAACCACTTCGCCATCTTGCATAACCATGACCTTATCACTGAAATGTTTTACAACCCCCATATGTTGTGACACATAAACATAAGACAGCCCCATTTCTTCTTGTAATTCAAGTAGCAGGTTTATCATCTGCGAACGCATTGACATGTCCAAACCATTTAGTGCTTCATCAGCGACAATAATACAAGGCTGTAAAATCAATGCACGAGCGAGAGATACCCGTTGCTTTTGTCCTGTCGCGAGCATTTGAGGGTAAAAATAGGCATGCTCTGGTAGTAAACCAACCCGTTTAAGTGTGTCCATAATACGTCGCTCACGGGCTTGTGGGGTCATATTAGTATTTCGCTTTAATGGTCCTTCAAGAATACGTCCAATTTGAATGCGAGGATTTAGCGCAGTATTTGGATCTTGGAAAATCATTCGAATCAGTTTACAGCGGGTTTGATAATCATGATGGTGAAGTTGTTCACCATTCACTCTTACAATACCTTCTGTTGGCGTGATAACACCCGCAAGCATTTTTGCTAATGTCGACTTTCCTGAGCCATTCTCACCTAATAATGCGATTGTTTCACCAGCATTTAATTGAAATGAAACCGGTTTTACTGCTTCTATTGTGCGGCGACGAAAGAGACCTGAACGATAATGATAATCTTTCTTTAGATTTACAACTTCAAGTAATGAGCTCATTGGTTGTCATCCTTCATATTTAGCGGAAAATGACAGCTAAATTTATGGCCTTTAATTTTCTGGCGCTTAGGTACTTCAACACACTTTCGTTGTGCGTAAGGGCAACGAGGCCCTAATCGACAGCCTATTGGTAAATGTTGTAGGGGAGGGATTGAGCCCGGTAGGGTTTCTAATTTACATTTATGATTGATGCCAAGTGAAAAATCAGGCATTGCACGCATTAGTGCAGAAGTATAAGGATGGTGCGGTAATTCAAGTAGTTGTTTTGATGTACCGGATTCTACCGATTGGCCGCAATACATCACGGTTATCCTGTCTGCCCATTGAGTCACGGTATTAAGATCATGACTAACAAGTAGAATAGTAGTGTTACCTAATTGGTTCATACGACTGAGTAGGCGAAAAATTTGTGCTTGAGTGATAGGATCAAGATCGTTGGTTGGTTCATCAGCAATTAGTAGGCGAGGGCGGTTCGCAATCGCCATTGCAATCATCACTTTTTGGCATTCGCCATCGGTTAATTCATAGGGATAGCTACGCATGATCCGCTTATGTTCTTTAATACCGACTTTATGCAGTAGTGCAATCGCTTGTTTTTGACGCCAATGGAAGCGCTGCCAAATACGGCCGTTAAACGATGATGATGGGATAGCTTCTTCTAACTGTTCACCAATACGTTCAGAGGGATCAAGGCAAGTTGAAGGCTCTTGAAAAATCATCGCAATTTCACGGCTAACAACCTTACGACGTTGGCGAGGTGATAATGCGAGTAAATCTACATCGCCTAGACGCATACGATCAGCATTAACTCGCCAGTTATCTTTACATACACCGGCAATGGCTTTAGCGACTAAGCTTTTACCTGAGCCAGATTCTCCTACTAAACCACGAATTTCACTTTCGTTAATAGTCAGACTCATGCGATCAACTGCTTTGACCATCCCTTGCGGCGTGTCAATTTCTATGGTGAGGTTACGTATATCGAGTAATGGCATGTTAATCAATTCCCGCGTTAAGTGCTTGGCGCATACCATCACCGACTAAGTTAACAACTAATACGCTAAACATAATTGCAAGCCCAGGTAGAGTAACTGTCCATGGCGCAAGGTAAATAAGATCGATTGAATCCCCAAGCATCGCTCCCCATTCTGGCTGTGGCGCTTGTGCACCTAAACCAAGGAAACCAAGTGCTGCAATATCCATAATCGCGACAGAAATAGCCCGTGTCATTTCAGTGGTTATAGTGGTCAGAATGTTTGGTAATATCGAGTTATAAAGCAAATAAAAGTTATTTGCACCATCAAGGCGCGCTGCAATAATGTAATCTTTGGCGACTTCAATGTGCACAGCGGTATACACAGCGCGAATGAAGCGTGGAATTAATGCGAGCCAAATAGCGAGTAATATGTGTGTTTCGCCCGGCCCCATATATGCAACGACAATGATCGCCAGTAGCAATGATGGAATAGATAAAACTGTGTCTAAGATATGGTTAAGAAAACTTGATTTAAGGCCATTACTCATTCCCGCTAAAATACCAATCAGCAGGCCAATGATACTGGATGCAATCGCAACTAATAATGCATAACCAAAGGTTAATTGGCTACCGATTAACAGTCGTGACAGAATATCTCGCCCTAGATCGTCAGTACCAAAAAAGAATGAGACATGGCCTGAGTTATCCCATGATGGTGGCATCAATAATTCGCCCACTTGCTCCATCGCAGAATAGGGGGCTAGCCAACGGGCATTAAAGGTAATTAATAGCAGTGCCAATAAACACCATAAGCCAAACATGGCTAATGAATTGGCGCGAAAATTTTGCCATGAACGTTCCCATTGTGTCGGGATGGTGACTTCTTGGTAAACACTATTTGATGGCATACCATTCCTTCCTGACTAATGGGTTAATAATGGCGCCAACAAGATCAGACAGAATGTTGGCTAATAAAATAAATCCACCCACAGTAATCACACCGGCTTGAATGGCAACATAGTTTTGAGCGGTAATTGCATTGAGTAACCAGCGGCCAATGCCCGGCCAGTTAAAAATAGACTCCGTCAACATTGCAAAAGTCATCATGGCGGCAAACTGCATACCTAATTTAGGAATGATGGGAGGTAGCGCATTTTTCATTCCGTGGCGACGAACAATTTCAAAGGTTGATAAGCCTTTAGTTTGTGCGACTTTAATGTAGTTTTTAGTCATCACTTCGGCAATTGAAGCTCGCGTTAAACGAATAACTTCCGTGGTTGGTGCCATTGCCAGCACAATAGTTGGTAAGACTAAATGTTCAATGGCATCAAAGAAGGCTTCCATGCGGTAAGGCTTATCGGAGAGCAAAATATCAATCAACGCAAAACCAGTTATATGATTAAATTGGTATAACAGGCTATAGCGTCCAGAAACTGGCAACCATCCTAGATGTAATGAAAACAATAAGATAAGTAGCATGGCTAACCAGAACAATGGAATCGAATAGCCTAATAATGTAATTGAAGTGATAACTGTATCAATCGGGTAACCACGGCGGACACCCGCAATGGTGCCTAAAGGAATACCTATTACTAAAGACAACATAAATGCAAAAAAGCACAACTCTAATGTGGCTGGAAAAACTTTGAGTATTTCTGTACTCATTGGAATGCCCGTCGGACTAATACCTAAGTTACCAGAAATCAAGTTTTGTAAATAAATGAGCCAGCCTTTCCAAAAGGGTTCATTTGCCCATTGCAATTGAGTATCAAGTCTTAAAATGCTAAAACTCACTATCGTCAAAATGAGTAGAGTAATAACAAACAGATTTAAGCGACGCATAGTGTAAATAAACATACTTTACTCAGTCCGATAGACACTAGAAAATGAGCGTGAGCCAAAAGGACTCATTTGCAGCCCACCGAGTGTTTTGTTATGCGCTTGGAAATGCACACCATGAGCAAGAGGAATGATCGGCACTTGCTGATCAAGAATATCTTGTGCATGTTGATAATAGGTAACTCGCTGTTGAGTTTTATTGGTACGCAATGCTAATTCAATTAAATTATCAAATTGAACATCACACCAATTCGCGACATTGAGTCCTGCATGTTTAGCATTACATGACAATAATGGCCGTAAAAAGTTATCGGGATCACCATTATCAGCAATCCAACCTGCCAGCATCATATCGTATTTATTCATATCATTCACACCCAGACGACCAACGTTATCTTGATGATAAATAATCACATTAATGCCAATGGCTTTAAGGTTAGCTTGAATAAGCTCGGCTGTTTTTTGTGGGCTTGGATTATAAGGTCGTGATTCTAAAGGTACCCACATTGTTAGTACTTGCGCATTGTCATAACCTGCTTGTTTGAGTAATACCTTGGCTTTTTTAGGGTTATAGTTGATGGCTTTACTATTATTATTGTAGGCCCATGATGTTGGTGGTAATAAGCTTTTTGCTTGAGTTGCTGTGCCGTAATAGACTGAATTTAATAGTGTATTTCTGTTGATGGCATAGCTGATCGCTTCTCTAACTTTAAGGTTATTTAACGGTTTTAAATCGGTGTTTAATGCCAAAAATGATACGTTCATGCCCGTTTGAGCCAATAGCTCATAATTGTCATTATCAGTAATAACAGGTAGCTGACTTGCAACTGGAGAGGCTAAAACATCACATTCTGCACTTAATAATTTGGTTAGATTGCCCATCCCACGTGATGAAATATCAAATACCACTTGTTCCATCGGCGCAATGCCTTGCCAATAATGGCGATGATGCTTTAAGCGAATCAGATCATTTGGAATAAATTGATCCACATAAAACGGTCCGGTGCCGATAGGGCGGCTATCTAATTTACCGATTTGGCCTGATTTTAATAATTGTTTGCCATACTCTGCGGAATAAATAACTGCATAGCTGGTGGCTACATTAGATAAAAATGAGTTATCAGGACGCTTTAGGATAAATTGAACCGTATGAGAATTAAGGGCTTTAATCGCTTCGATATCATTGGCAAAACCAAGGCTTTCAAACCATGGGTAGCGTCCGCCTGAAATATGATGAAACGGATTATCAGGGTTAATCACGCGATCAAAGCTAAATACGACATCATTCGCATTCATGGCACGGGTTGGCGTAAACCATGAGGTTGTTTGAAACTGTACTCCCTGGCGAAGGGTAAAGGTATATATTAGACCATCGTCACTGACGGTCCAGCTTTTCGCCAAATCAGGTAACGGTTTGTGGCTAACAGGATCAAGTAATAGCAGACGGTCAAAAATTTGTGCCGAAAGGGTTTCTGCTGTTAGTCCACCGTCTGTTAACTGAGGATTAAGCGTTGTGGGGGTATCTTGACCACAATAGACAAACCCACGGCGTTGAGTTGTAGATTCTTTTGTTGGTTGTTTACAGCCATTGAGAGCTAATAAAACCAAACCAACAATAAAAAGACGATAGTAAGCGCTCATATTTAATAGGCGTTATTTGAAATTAAGTTTTTAAATTTAACATTTTCCATCTCGGTCACCAAGTTATCCCGCATGTTTTGAATTAAATTAGCAAAAAATCGTCAATTATGTTGAATTTTATGTGTAATTTGATTGATTAATCACCATTAATATTGAGGTCATATTTGCGTATTAATCCCCTCAGTTGGTGATAACTAAGTCCTAGTAGCTCGGCTGCTTTTGTTTGGTTAAATTTAGCGAAGATTAAAGATTGTTCAATCCACGTAATTTCTTGTTGTTGTAGCTGTTGTCGCAAATCAATCGGAAAAGTTAAGGTTGGCGCAATTTGATTTGGCTGTGGCTTTGTGGTTTGTGGTGCGATTGTTGGTGCAAGAGCCTCCCATGAGGTGCTAAAGGGATCGATAACAATAGTATCAATAACTTCATCTTCCAGCGCGTGACGAAATACGGAACGTTCAACGACATTCTTTAACTCACGAATGTTACCAGGCCATGCGTAGTTTAATAATTGTTGCTGGGCTTGAGAGCTAAAACCTGCAAAATAACTGAAGTTCATCTCACGGCACATACGAACCGCATAATGTTCAGCTAGTGGTAGAATATCATCAATGCGTGCTCTTAGTGGTGGAAGGTGGATCACTTCAAAGGCTAATCTATCTAATAAATCGGCTCTAAACTTACCTTCAGCCGCGAGTTGTGGCAGGTTTTGATTGGTAGCACAAATCAATCTAACATTGGCTTGGCAGCTTTTATTACCCCCAACTCGTTCATATTCACCATATTCAATTACACGTAAAAGCTTTTCTTGTACGCCCATTGGTGCGGTTGCGAGTTCATCTAAAAAAAGTGTGCCATTTTCTGCGCGTTCAAATCGCCCCTGATGTCGACCTTTCGCGCCTGTAAATGCCCCCGCTTCGTGACCAAACAGTTCTGAATCAATCACACCTTCTGCTAATGCGGCACAATTTAAGCTAATCAGTGGTTGTTCCCATCGAGTTGATAAATAGTGAATTCTTTGTGCAATCAGTTCCTTACCTGTACCACGTTCACCTAAAATAAGTATAGGGCGGTTAAGTGTTGCAAGTCGTGACGCTTGATCAAGTACGGCTAAAAAAGCGTCTGACTCACCAATTAAATTATCGGTTTTTCTCATTGGTTAATCTCACTAAAAAATGGTTATATTCACTATATCATTGTTTGGTGAAAGGTGATGGTGTTTATTATTTGCAATAAAAACAGTGATTTAAAAATTGGCACGCAAATTGATATGTATATAAAAGAATGACACCTCACATAACAACATACTGTGAGTTTAATGATAGAAACCGTTAATTGAGTGAACTTCAATACGGTTGACCAAGGAGTTTTATTATGGGTATTTTTTCTCGTTTTGCTGATATCGTAAATGCTAACGTTAATTCATTATTAGATAAGGCAGAGGATCCACAAAAGTTAATTCGTCTTATTATTCAAGAAATGGAAGATACATTGGTTGAAGTGCGTACTTCATCAGCACGTGCATTAGCTGACAAAAAAGAACTGCGTCGCCGTATTACTGCTATTGAAGCACAGTCAACAGATTGGCAACAGAAAGCCAGTTTAGCGGTTCAAAAAGGGCGTGAAGATCTTGCTCGTGCTGCATTAATTGAAAAACAAAAATTGGTTGACGTTGCGTTAACGTTAAATGAAGAATATAAATTAGTTGATGAAACGATTGAGAAACTATCGTTAGAAGTAGCTGAACTTGAGCGTAAATTACAAGAAACGCGTGCTCGTCAACAAGCATTAGTGACCCGCCATAAAGCGGCTGGTACTCGTCGAGACGTACGTCGTCAACTTGATACCAGTAAAGTTGATGAAGCTATGTCGAAGTTTGAACAGTACGAGCGTCGTATTGATGAAATGGAAGCAGAAGCGGATAGCTATAGTTTTGGTCGTGGAAAAAGCTTAGAGTCAGAGTTTGCGGATCTTCAAGCACAAGATGATATTGAAAAAGAGCTTGAACGTCTAAAAGCAAGCATGAACGAAAAACAACAATAAATAATTGTAGGTATTGCCTTTTCAATAAGAGCAAAAGAAGAATAGTGCTATTACCTTTGCGTGAAAGGAGAACAACAGATGTCGATGGGTTTTATTAGTGTGCCGTTAGTGGTGTTTATGATCGTTGTGGCGCCACTGTGGTTGATTCTTCATTACCGTAGTAAGCGTAAATCAGGTGAGGGATTATCTGGTGAGGATCATCAAAAGTTAGAAACCTTAGTGGCACGCGCAGAGGTGATGCAAGAGCGGATTGTTACGCTTGAGCGAATTCTAGATGCTGAAGCGCCACAATGGAGACAAAAGTAATGCGTAAAACATTATACCGTGATCCTAAAAATGGTAAGTTGGGTGGTGTTTGTGCAGGTTTGGCTGAATATTTTGGTGTTGAAATTTGGCTGATGCGGATTTTGGCTGTGACAGCTTTTTTATTGGGTGTCGGTTTTTTCGCAACGGTTGCTTATATTGCCGCTTGGTTAATTTTAGATAAGATGCCTTTGCAGCGTAAAGAACAACAACATCAATATACTGAACATAACGTCAAACAAAAACCGTGGCAAAGTGGGCAGTCACCCCAGCAGATATTGCATAACGTTGAAACTGAACTTGAGCGTAGTGAAGTCCAAATTCAAAAAATGGAAGCTTATGTGACATCATCAGCCTTTAAAGTTGATCGTGAATTTAATAAACTTTAGCGTCAAACACTAAAGTACTTGATGTTAGTTGCCGGAATTTCAGTAAAGAACATCAATATAAGCAGGTTTTGATGGTTCAGGCCTGCTTTTTTTATGGGTGTTTATTAAACCATATATGTTAATTAGGAACCGTAATGAATCGAATTAGCAATGAAGTGAATAAATGGGTTAATCGCAGCCTTGATCGCCATGTGCGTCTTGCGGTAACGGGTTTATCACGCGCAGGAAAAACGGCCTTTATTACCTCACTGATTAATCAGCTATTGCACGTAAGTACCAATCCTCGCTTGCCGATGTTTTCTGCGGTAAGAGAAGGTTATTTATTGGGCTCAAAACGTGTTCCACAGTTAGACATGCATGTGCCTAAATTTGGCTATGATGAGGGGATCAACGCCTTATTTTCATCGCCACCGTCATGGCCGCAACCAACCAGTGATGTTAGCCAGACACGATTAGCATTGCGCTTTAAGCCGCAAAAAGGGGCATTAAAATTATTTCAAGATACGGCAACCCTGTACCTCGATATTATTGATTACCCAGGTGAATGGCTATTAGATTTACCGTTACTTGAGCTTGATTTTATTAGCTGGTCTAAGCAACAAGCACAAGTATTAAAAGGACAGCGTTTAGCATTAGCACAATCATGGTTAGCTATGGGAGAGCAATTTGATCCGTTTGCTCCTGCTGATGAAGCGTTAATTGAAACTATTGCGGCGTCATTTACAGATTATTTGCATCAATGTAAGGCTGAAGGTGGGTTACATTGGGTTCAACCGGGGCGATTTGTATTGCCTGGGGAATTAGCGGGCGCCCCAGTATTGCAGTTCTTCCCGATGATATGGACCAATAAATACACTGAGCAACAACTTGCTACTGCCACTGATGATAGCAATTTTGGCATGCTAAAAAAACGTTATAAGTATTATCAGCAACATGTTGTGAAAGCTTTTTATAATGATCATTTCTCAAAGTTTGATCGACAAATTGTGCTCGTTGATTGCTTACAACCATTAAATGCTGGCCATGAGTCGTTTAACGATATGCGCCAAGCGTTAGATCAATTAATGCAAAGTTTTAAATATGGGCGTAGTTCAATGCTACGTCGATTGTTTGCTCCACGGATTGATAAGGTGCTATTTGCCGCAACAAAAGCGGATCATATTACACCAGAGCAACACCCAAACTTAGTGGGATTATTACAGCAATTAGTTAATGAAGCATGGCAAACCGCCTCGTTTGAAGGTATTACCATGGATTGTGTTAGCTTAGCATCGATTCAAGCCAGTGAGCCTGGGTTTGTTAACTATCAAGGCAAACAAATGCCTGCATTACGTGGAACGGATATTGATGGTAATGCACAAACATTCTTTCCTGGTGATGTACCGCGACGATTACCTAATCAAGATTTTTGGAATAGGAATGGATTTGATTTTATTAATTTACGTCCATTACCTCAGCAAGTAGATGAACCTTTACCACATATTCGAATGGATAAAGCATTGGAATATCTTTTGGGAGATAAATTGCAATGACAGAGCCATTAAAAGCAAAAATAGTGTTTGATGAATCACAACAGCCATTAAGTGATCAGCAACCGGATTTAACGGTAAAGATGAACTTTGAACAGCAAAGCGCGTTTTTACCCGATACCGTTGAAAGTGCTGAAGTTGAAAGTGAACAAACACTTGGTCAAATTTTAGCCGCCAAACCTAAGCGCCGTTACAGTTGGTTTAAAGGATTATTAGTTGCTGGTGCTGCGATGGTGGGTTGGCAAACAGTAGACCATGTCGTAACGGCTTATCAAACCAGTAATTGGTTATCATTAGGATGGAGTGCCATTGTTGCAGGTATTGCTGTTGCAGGTATCGGTGCGTTAGGGCGTGAGTTAATTAATTTACGTCGTTTAAAACAGCGCCAGACAGAACGTGATCAGGCCCATCAATTATTAACCGCTGATGGCATTGGTTCGGGTAAAGCTTTTTGTGTGAAATTAGCTAAATTGAGTCAAATTCCAACGGATAATCATGGCTATGATCGTTGGTTACACGCATTGGCGGCAACTCATAATGATCGGGAAGTGTTGGCACTTTATGATCAAATGGTGGTGAGTCAACAAGATAAATTAGCCCGACAACTGGTTGCAAAATACTCCAGTGAAGCGGCATTAATGGTAGCGTTGAGCCCGCTAGCAGCAGCTGATATGTTGCTCGTTGCTTGGCGTAACTTTCGTCTAATTGAGCAGATCTCTGCTGTTTATGGTATTGAACTTAGTTATTGGTCACGGATTAAACTAGTAAAGTTAGTGCTCGCCAATATGGCATTTGCTGGTGCGTCTGAAGTCGTGGCTGATTTAGGGATGGATATGCTGTCGATGGATCTTGCTGGACGGATGTCAACCCGAGTAGCGCAAGGGGTTGGTGTTGGTTTACTTACCGGTCGCTTAGGCCTTAAAGCGATTAACCTTATGCGTCCATTACCGTGGATGGAAGGAGAACAACCAAGGTTAAGCGAAATTCGTCGAGATTTGTTAAGTCAACTAGGCAAACAAGATAAAAGTTAATCAAGCATTAGCACTTAAAAAAGAGAACTTCGGTTCTCTTTTTTATTACCGAAATATCTCTTTTTATATTTAATCAGTACAGATGCGATCTCGTAGCTTGACTCATTAATAGGTTCGTCGCACACTGACATAACTGTCAGGAATAGTTGACAGTATGCACTAACAAATTGTTTTCATTATGTGGATTAAGACGCTCAATTATAAGTCTTAACACTATGATTATTATTACTATTGTCAAATATTATCCTCAATGGATAACTGTAATGAATTACGCACAAAAAATGAATAACAAGAAGGTGTAAACAATGAGATTACAGGTCTTTTGCGAAGATAGAGTCGGCATGACTCGAGAACTGTTAGATATTTTAACCAGTCAAGATATTGATCTTCGTGGGATTGAAATTGATCGTATCGGTATTATTTATTTAAATTGTCCTGAAGTTGAATTTGAACAATTTAGCCAATTAATGTCGCAGATCCGTCAGCTTGATGGCGTTACCGATGTACGTAAAATTCAGTTTATGCCGAGTGAGCGTGAACACACTGAATTATCAGCGTTGTTACAGACATTACCGGATCCATTTTTTACCATTAATTTAAATGGTAAAGTGGATTTTGCCAATCAGGCAGCCGAGCAATTAATGGGTCATCGTAGTGACGATCTCTTTAATGAAAATATTCATACTTTATTAGGGTTTAATTTTTCCCGTTGGTTAGATAAAAATCAAGCTCAGAAACACAGCGAGATTGTGGTTATTGCTGGGTTAGATTATCAAATGGATATTATGCCCGTCTGCGTCAATGATGATACCTCTGAACCTGTACTTGTGAGTGCGTTGATTTTATTAAAATCGCTTTCTGAAGCTAAAATGCCTGTAGTGATGCGGAGCATTAATGGTGACAGTGGTTTTGAGCATCTGATCGGACAGTCATCACGATTTAAGCACTTACTGGGCCAAGCAAAGAAATTGGCGCTATTAGATGCGCCTTTACTGATTCAAGGTGAAACAGGAACTGGTAAAGAGATGCTAGCGCGTGCTTGCCATCAACGCTCGGTGCATCGTGATAAACCATTTTTAGTCGTTAACTGTATTTCTATGCCAGATAATGCAGCAGAAACAGAGTTATTTGGCTGTATTGAAAGTGCTAATGAACCGGCAAAGAAAGGGATCTTTGAACAAGCGGCTGGTGGTACTGTTTTCTTGTATGAAATTGGCGAAATGTCAAAACACCTACAGATTAAATTACTGCGTTTCCTACAAGATGGCACGTTCCGTCGTGTCGGTGAAGAAGCTGAAATAAAGGTATCGGTACGAGTGATTTGTTCAACTCAGAAAAAACTGCCTGATTTAGTCGCTGAAGGGGCATTTCGTGAAGATCTTTATTATCGACTGAATGTACTGGCTTTAGTGGTGCCACCACTTCGCGAGCGCGCGGCTGACATTGTGCCATTAGCTGAATTATTCTTAGCGCAATTTGCACAAGAGCTATATCAACCTAAGCCGTTACTATCGGAAAAATTAGCATCAACACTGAAACAATATGCTTGGCCAGGTAATATTCGTCAGTTGCGAAACGTGCTATTTCGCGCGATGACGCAGGTGGAAGGGGAGGTAATGACATTGACTGATGTGCAATTACCTGAGAATGAGTCAAGTACAGTCATCAGTGAAGAAACCTTAACCGGATCGTTAGATGAAATAATGAAGCGGTATGAATCGGGTATTTTATCGAATTTATATCAGAGTTATCCATCCACGCGTAAATTGGCTAAACGGTTAGGGGTTTCTCATACTGCGGTGGCGAATAAGCTTCGAGAATATGGGCTTAGCAAACGTAGTTGATCATTAAGTGTAAAATAAAAGAGATAGCCTTCATTGCTATCTCTTTATTTTTTATAACAAACAATAAAGCGATGGGAATTTGAATTAATCGTTCTGATGTGCTTCTAGCAAGATGGTATCACCCGCTTCTAAGGCTAATAGTAGTGCGACTATATCTTCGCCGTAACGATAACCACATAATGAATTATGACTGTTTAATACGCGGTGACAGGGGATCACAATAGGGATGGGGTTAACATTTTTAGCCATACCTATTGCTTGAGTTGCTTTGGTATTGCCAATATTTGCTGCTATTTGCTCGTAGGTAACGGTTTCACCATAGGGGACATCAGCAATAGCATGCCATATTTGTTGTTGAAACAAGGTGCCTTGTGGAGCAAGAGGAAAAGTGAATCTTTTACGGGAGCCGATGAGGTATTCTTTGAGTTGTTTAATGAAGGGAGCCATAAACTCGGGGTTATGCTGCCATATTTCATTAGGGCTATAGCTGGGGCTTGTAATCGATAGTTGTCGAAGACCTTGATGATCTGCCAACAACATAATATTTCCCAGTTCTGTTTCAATACAATCGTAATACATCAATAACTCACTAAAGGCGTAATAATTAATAACATTGACTGGTAAAAGAGTAACAGACAACGACATGCTAATATATCGAATATTGAATGCGCTTGTATTCAATATCATGTAAACATCATAAAATGTGCGTTATATCAATTAACATTGTCATGTCGAGGCCGTACTTGTTTCATTCAATTATACATCGCTCATCAACTATTGTGCTTGATGATATAAAAATTCGCTTGATTGAAACGCGAGATGCAGAACAAATTTCAGCATACTATCAGCGTAATCGTCATTTTCTAGCACCGTGGGAGCCGTTACGTCATGAAGCTTTTTTTAGCTTAGTAGGTTGGCAGCAACGTCTTGAACAAATTGCGACGCTACACCGTCATGAGATGGCTTTTTATTTTGTTATCGAGCATCGTGAAACTAACGCAATTATTGGGGTGATTAATTTTAGTAATTTAGTGAAGTCACCTTTTTATGCCTGTCATGTTGGTTATTCATTAGATCAAGATCATCAGGGTAAAGCAGTGATGCGTCGTGCGTTAACTGCTGTATGTGAGTGGATATTTATCGATAAGCATTTTCATCGCGTTATGGCAGCGTATATGCCGCATAATAATAAAAGTGGTAGTGTATTAACGGCAGTAGGTTTTGAGCAAGAAGGGTTAGCGAAAAATTATTTATTGATCAATGGTCAATGGCAGGATCATATTTTAACATCATTAGTGAACCCTAATTGGTCACTGCCGATAAATTGAGCCAGCTTAAAACAGGAAAGGCTGAGAATACGATCTCAGCCTTTGTTATCCATTATTTTCACTGTTTATTAATGATATGTGTATATTGGTATAGTTAAGGGTTAATCAACCGTCAAAATACGCATATTATTGGTTGATCCAACCGTGTCCATTTTATCACCTTGGGTAATAATGGTTAAATCGCCCGGTTGTACATATCCAGTCTGTTTTAGAACATTCAGCGCATGCTTTGCCGCTTCTAAGCCTGCGTCACTGTCGCGATCAAAAAATACTGGCGTAACTCCGCGATATAATGAAGCTTGATTTAACGTCGTTTTATTTCTAGATAACGCAAAAATAGGTAATCCTGATGAAATACGAGACATTAAACGTGGCGTACGTCCCGATTCTGTCATTACTACAATTGCTTTAATACCAGCCATATGATTTGCAGCATACATGGCTGCCATTGCAATGGTTTCTTCAGGGTTTGAGAATTTACGATCTAAACGGTGATTGGAAATATTAATACTTGGTTCTTTTTCTGCACCAAGACACACACTGGCCATTATTGCGACTGTTTCTACAGGGAAGTCACCAGCGGCTGTTTCTGCTGATAGCATGACCGCATCAGTACCATCTAATACCGCATTAGCAACGTCCATAACCTCAGCACGTGTTGGCATTGGGCTTGTGATCATCGATTCCATCATTTGAGTTGCGGTAATAACAGTACGATCAAGGCTACGAGCGCGACGGATCAGTTTTTTTTGTACGCCAACAAGTTCAGGATCGCCAATTTCAACGCCTAAATCGCCACGAGCAACCATCACCACATCAGACGCTAAAATAATGTCATCCATCGCTTCTGTTGTTGCCACTGTTTCTGCCCGTTCTACTTTAGCGACTAATTTGGCTGTTAACCCTGCTTCGGTTGCTAGTTGACGAGCATAATGCATATCTGCACCATTGCGAGGAAAAGAAACTGCAAGGTAATCAACCTTCATGGCGGCCGCTGTAATAATATCTGCTTTATCTTTTGCTGTTAATGCTGCCGCAGATAAGCCACCGCCTTTTTTATTTATTCCTTTATTATTAGATAAAGGGCCAGCAACGGTAACAATAGTATGTACTTTATTGCCAGCTACTTCAGTTACTTGTAGTTGAACTCGACCATCATCAAGTAACAACACATCACCTTTAACAACATCATTGGGTAATTCTTTATAGTCAAGACCAACGGCATCTTGATGGCCTTCACCTTTGGGTAAGTCACTATCAAGGGTGAAGCTATCGCCAATGTTAAGCAGAATTTTGCCATCTTTGAAGGTTGATACACGAATTTTAGGGCCTTGCAGATCGCCTAAAATAGCAACATGTTTACCCAATCGTGCTGCAATTTCGCGCACTTGTTGAGTGCGAAGGATATGATCTTCTGGGCTGCCATGGGAAAAGTTCATGCGAACCACGTTAGCACCCGCAGCAATGATTTTTTCTAGGTTATTATCACGATCAGTTGCAGGTCCTAGGGTTGTCACAATTTTGGTACGTCGTAGTTGTTCTGACATTAATAAGCTCCATGTAAATAAACTGATTTATCTATCCAACGGCATTGCAGTGTATAAGTGATTGGATAAAGAAAGTGTGCATAAATGTGATTCAGTAATTTAAGGTAAGGCGATGATAGTCATTATCAAACAGAGAGGTAAGAGAGTGTCTGTAATGTGTTAGCGAAGCCGAAACTCCGCTATTTATTGGCATTACAGTAGATGACACTCTTTAGAAAAACGGGAATCTTTAAGTGAGTCTTTAACACGTTTTAGGTTATCGCGGAAACTTGATCCTCGACGTAATGTAAAGCCTGTTGCGAGAACATCAATAACGGTCATTTGTACAACACGACTCGCCATTGGCATATAAATATCAGTATCTTCAGGAATATCAAGACAAATAGATAATGAACATTCACGCTCTAATGGCGAATGCTTTGCCGTAATACCAATGACGGTCGCGCCATTTTCACGTGCCATTTGTGCTATTTCAACCAGATTTTTTGTGCGTCCTGTGTGTGAAATAACAACCACAACATCGCCATCACTGCAATTAATGACACTCATGCGTTGCATAACTATGTCATCAAAACACACAATCGGGATGTTAAATCTAAAGAATTTATTCTGAGCATCGTGTGCAACAGAGGCTGATGCGCCTAATCCAAAAAAGGATATTTTTTTTGCTTGTGTCAATAAATCAACCGCTCGGTTAATTTGCATTGGATCAATACTATTTTTGGCGACATCTAAGCAAGCCATGGTTGATTCAAATATTTTGGCCGTGTAAGCATCAGGGCCATCATTTTCTTCAACATTACGATTTACATAGGGGGTACCGTTTGCCAAACTTTGGGCTAAATGTAATTTAAAGTCAGGAAAGCCTTTGGTATCAAGTCGACGACAAAAACGATTAACGGTGGGCTCACTTACATCGGCCATTTTGGCTAATGTTGCGATGCTAGAGTGAATAGCCGTTTGTGGCGATGCTATAATAACTTCCGCTACTTTACGTTCAGATTTGCTGAAGTGTTCTAAGTTATTTTGTATTTTTTCTATGGTATTCATAGGTATTTATGCACTTCGTTATTGAATTTCATTTGTAGCATTCTTGTCATCAAGTTGCCCATATAATGAAACTATACTACTTAACTCTTAACATATTCTAGCTGTTCACGGTCTTTTTCAGTGTGTTCTTATTAGATTTTGATCGAGATCGACTTTTTATTTTCAGAATTGAAATTTATAAAACAAATAATGTTAGTTTTTGTTGTTTTATTTTATCAGTTTTGAGTATTTGTTTTATAAATAAAGACTTATTTCAAGCTCTGAAATAAATAATAATGACTATGTTCTATCATTTTTGAATAAATAACAGATTGAATAATATTTAAATAAAAAAAGGATAATCAATGAAAGTCAGTATTTGTGGCTGTGGATGGCTCGGATTACCGTTAGCATTATCATTAAAAAGCCAAGCGATTGAAGTGTGGGGCTCTAAAACAACGATTGAGGGCGTTAATGTATTACAGCAGCAAGGAATTAACGGCTGTTTATTAACATTACCCCTAATGGAGGAAACGAATCCAACAATAACCCAATTTTTAGCAACAGACGTGTTGATTATTGCTATTCCACCAGGACGTAAAAATCTTAACCCACTTGTTCATATTGAAAATATCATGTCATTAGCAACCGCAGCAAAGAAAATGGGGTGTCAGCGGATTATTTTTATCAGTACGACTTCGGTATATGACACTTTACAAGGGGAGGTATTAGAAACAACCGCGGTTAATCCTAATTCTGCTTCTGGGCAATTACATTACATATTAGAACAGCAGTTACGTCAGCAATGGCAACAACAACTGACGGTATTACGTTTATCTGGATTAATTGGACCACAACGGCATCCTGTGAGGTTTTTATCTGGTCGTCAACAATTGAGTGCAGGTAAACAGCCCGTTAATTTGGTGCATTTGGATGATTGTATTGGTGTTATCTCGGCTATTATTGTGCAACACCCTTCGATGCCAATAATGCATTTAGCGGCGAGTACACACCCTAGTCGTGAACAGTATTATACTGCGATGGCGATTAAATCACAGCTGCCAATTCCTGAGTTTAGCGATGATAATCATGGTGTTAATGGTAAAAAGATAAATTCAAATCAGACTATTAATACATTAGGTGTTGTGTTGCAGTATGATGATTTGTTGTTAGGTATACCGCAAATCAGTTCAAAATAAGCAAAAAAAAACGCTGAAATAAATATTTCAGCGTAAAAAATTACAATTAGGAGTTAAAGCAGTAGTAGCAATTTAAATTACAGATACTGTGTCTGACGTCATGAAAAACACAATAATTATCTATAATTTTAATTCTTATATAATCAGACTGCGCGTTAGCGAAAGAGTTCAATTTAATCTTAAAAAGATTCGATTATATTGTTGAGGGGGGAATTTACTCCTCCTATGCTAGCGTTTGATAGCGAAAAACCATGATTACAGATAAAAAAATCCCGCTGATAAATATCAGCGGGAAGGAGATTATCCAAAAAAATTACAATTAGGAGTTAAAGCAGTAGTAGCAATTTAAATTACAGATTGTTGTGTTTGACGGCCTGAAAAACACAATAATTATCTATAATTTCAATTCTCATATAATCAGACTGCACGTTAGCGAAAGAGTTCAAATTAATCTTAAAAAGATTCGATTATATTATTGAGGGATGAATTTACTCTTCTTATCTCAATGTTTGATAGCGTAAAAGCCATGATTACAGATAAAAAAATCCCGCTGATAAATATCTGCGGGAAGGAGATTATCCAAAAAAATTACAATTAGGAGTTAAAGCAGTAGTGAATTAAACATTTAAGAAAAAGAATTATTGCAATACAAAATAGCGCTTTATCAAACTGAATACAGTAGTAAGAGTCGCTATGTAAGATAAAGTTCAAAAAAATGGCTTTAATTTGAAAATATTATTTTGGAGCCGTGTATGTAGATAAAGAAAACCCATCAACAAATATATATTAATGGGTTCTGAAGTAAAAACTTCTAAAAAAAAGCAGTGGTGTTCATAAGACACTATTTTTCTATATTGGTTCCAATCTTATTTGATAAAAAATGTTTTTTATCATTGATTATAAAGTGTTTAATCGATTTTTACGTGACTAAGTAACAATTTGTGATGTAGCGCATTTGTTAAATCTTATGGTGTTGTGTATATTCAAACAAGCGTTTTAATCGGGGCTGATATATGAAACAACAAGCAACGACGAAGAATCGAATACTGGATGCTGCTGAATTATTGTTTGCAGTTCGTGGTTTTAAAGCAACGTCATTACGTGCGATTACGACGGCTGCTGGAGTTAATCTGGCCTCGGTTAATTATCATTATGGTGATAAGAAAGGATTAATTCGTGCGGTATTAAGCCGTTACCTTGAACAATTTATGCCAGCACTAAAAATGGAATTAGTCACGTTACATCAACGTGATGCGTTTTCTATGGAAGAGGTATTTTTCTGCGCTAAACAGCCATTGTTAACATTAGACAGTCGTAAAGTTAATGGTACTACTATTTTCATGTCTTTACTTGGCCGTGGCTATACCGATGTACAAGGGCATTTACGGTGGTTTATAACGACACATTATGATGATGTTATTCAGTTATTTATTAGCGCTGTACGTCGTGCCCACTCTTGTTTAGATCCTGAAACATTATTTTGGCGATTACATTTTACCCTTGGTGCTGCAGTATTTACGATGGCATCAAGTACTGCACTATGTGAAATAGCTGCTAATGATTTTTCTAGTCAAATCCAAATAGATGATTTAATTAATCGATTAGTGCCTTATCTTGCGGCAGGTGTTGCGGCACCAATAGAACTGAATCCGTCTCTTGTCGTTAACATTACCTGTTAATAAACCATCAATACTCGCCATTAAATCACAAAAGGATATGCATTATGAACTCGTTATCAAGCATGCGTAAACGTTATATAAGTGATCCTGCTTTTAAACGGTTTAAAACATTATTACCCCCACTATCTAATACTGAAAAAGAAGCAATGGAAGCGGGTAGTGTATGGTGGGATGGTGAGTTATTTAGTGGGGCTCCACAATGGAAAACATTGCTTGATTACCCTAAACCAACATTGACGCAAGAAGAACAACAGTTCATTGATACAACATTGCAGACTTTATTAGCAATGTTAAATGATTACCAAATTGTGCAACAGCAAAAAGATTTACCTGAGGACGTTTGGCAATTTCTGCGTCGTGAAAAGTTCTTTGCATTAATTATTAGCAAGCAATATGGCGGACTTGATTTTTCTGCTCATGCTAACTCAACCATTGTGGCACAAATAGCGACGCGAAGTTTAAGTGCAGCAGTATGTGTTATGGTGCCTAATTCCCTTGGTCCTGGTGAGTTACTTACTCATTATGGTACTCAGCAACAAAGGGATTATTGGTTGCCTCGTCTTGCTAATGGGGACGATATTCCTTGTTTTGCATTAACAGGCCCCGAAGCTGGCTCTGACGCTGGCGGCATTCCTGATGAGGGAATAGTTTGTTATGGTGAATATGATGGTGAGCAAGTACTCGGCTTAAACCTTACGTGGAATAAACGCTATATTACGCTAGCGCCTGTTGCTACGGTGCTTGGGCTAGCATTTAAAATGAAAGATCCTCAAGGTTTACTTGGTGATAAAGTCGATTTAGGTATTACTTGTGCGTTGATTCCAGCTGATCATGCTGGTGTTGAAATTGGTGAACGGCATGATCCACTTAATATGGCATTTATGAATGGTCCCACACGCGGTCATAATGTGTTTATTCCATTAGACTGGATCATTGGCGGCCAAGATTATGCAGGAAAAGGCTGGCGAATGCTGGTGGAGTGTTTATCTGCGGGACGTGGTATATCCTTACCTGCTTTAGGAACCGCTGTTGGGCACTTAGCCGCAAAAACAACGGGAGCCTATGCAGTTGTACGTAAACAGTTTGGTATGCCAATTGGTGATTTTGAAGGCGTTGCACAAGCGTTAGGTCGTATTGGTGGTTTTACTTATATGCTAGAAGCAGCTCGAACATTGACAACGACTGCGTTAGATATGGGGCAAACGCCAGGTATTGTGACGGCAATTGCTAAATACCATATGACGGAGATGGCTCGAACCGTTTTAAATGATGCGATGGATGTGCATGCTGGGCGGGCTATTCAGTTGGGGCCAATGAATTATTTAGGCCATCATTACTTTGGTATTCCGGTTGCAATTACGGTTGAAGGAGCAAATATAATCACTCGTAACCTTATGATCTTTGGTCAAGGTGCTACTCGTTGCCATCCTTATGTGCTAGATGAAATGGCAGCAGCGGCGAATCCTGATTCAGATCAGGGTATAAAAGATTTTGATGGTTTGTTGATGAAGCATATTGGGTTTGCGACCTGTAATATCACCAAGTCATTATTAAATGCAGTGAGTGGTAGTTGTTTTAATTATTCTCCTGTTAGCGGTGAAACGCGTCATTACTATCGTCATTTAAGTCGCATGTCAAAAGCGCTCGCGGTTTGTGCTGATATATCAATGTTAAGCTTAGGCGGCGAATTAAAACGTCGAGAGTTATTGTCTGCTCGCTTAGGTGATGTGCTTAGTTATTTATATTTAGCATCAGCAACATTGAAACGGTTTGAAGACCAAGGCCGTCAGCAACAAGATCTGCCGTTAGTTGATTATGCGTTACAGCATTGCTTGCATCAATGTGGAGTCGCATTTGATGAAGTGTTTACCAATTTCCCTCGTAAAGGGGTCGGGCGCACATTACGCTTCTTAACATTCCCATTGGGGATACATTACCCTGCACCTAAAGATGAGATCAGTATCCGCATTGCATCATTATTAATGGCACCTAGTGTGCACCGTGATCGATTAACACATTTATGTTATGTCGGAGATAAAGATGATGATCCCGTTGCTATTATGGAACGTGCATTTATTGCATTGCATGAGATCAAACCTTTGGAGCGTAAATTAATGCAAGCAACACGTAATGGTGAGATCCCACGCAAGGCTTTATTAAATAAGAAGTTACAGTTAGCTTTGGATGCGGGAGTGGTCACAGAAGATGAAGTTAAAAAAATAGAAAATGCAGAGCAACTAAGGCAGAAAGCGATTCAAGTTGATCATTTCTGTGCTGACCATTTTAATAACTAAGTTTGCTACCAGGAAAGGCAACTTAGGGTACTTAGTCTTTGATATATAAACCTGGATTCTCCCGTGTGCCACGTAAATACGTGGCACTTTTTTTGACCAAAATTTAGTGCAACACCTCCAACCACTACGATTTTTGCTCATTTATGGCATAAATTTAATGCGTCTCTGTCATTAACCTTTTATCCTATTCGCAATTATGTAAGGGAAGTTGAAAATGATCATCAAACCTAAGACTCGTGGATTTATTTGTACAACAACGCATCCTGTTGGTTGTGAAGAAAATGTAAAGCAGCAAATTGCTGACACTAAAGCACAAGGCCCAATTGCAAATGCACCTAAACGTGTATTAGTTGTTGGTTCTTCTAGTGGTTACGGCTTGTCATCTCGTATTGCTGCGGCATTTGGCGGTGGCGCTGCAACAATTGGTGTTTTCTTTGAAAAACCAGGTACAGAGAAGAAGCCAGGTACTGCAGGTTGGTATAATTCTGCGGCATTTGACAAGTTTGCTAAAGCTGAAGGGCTTTATTCAAAAAGTTTAAATGGTGATGCTTTCTCTAACGAAGCAAAACAAAAAACAATTGATTTGATTAAACAAGATCTTGGTCAAATTGATATGGTGATTTACTCACTGGCATCACCAGTACGTAAACTACCTCAAACAGGTGAAGTTGTGCGTTCATGCCTAAAACCGATGGGCGAAACGTACACAACAACAGCAGTTGATACCAATAAAAACGTATTGATTGAAACCAGTATTGAACCTGCAACAGAGCAAGAAATTGAAGACACTGTTACTGTTATGGGTGGTCAAGATTGGGAGCTATGGATTGATGCGTTAGCCGATGCTGGTGTATTGGCTGATGGTTGTAAGACCGTTGCCTTTAGTTACATTGGTACTGAGCTTACATGGCCTATCTACTGGCACGGCGCATTAGGCAAAGCAAAAATGGACCTAGATCGTGCCGCGAAAGAGCTAAACACCAAGCTAAGTGCGACAGGTGGTTCTGCAAATGTTGCTGTATTAAAGAGTGTTGTTACACAAGCAAGCTCTGCGATTCCAGTTATGCCGTTGTACATTGCAATGGTATTTAAGAAAATGCGTGAAGAAGGCGTACATGAAGGCTGCATGGAGCAGATTTTACGTATGTTTAAACAACGCTTGTATAAAGAAGATGGCACAGCACCTGACGTTGATGCAGAAAATCGTCTTCGTTTAGATGACTGGGAATTGCGTGAAGATATTCAACAGCATTGCCGTGATCTATGGTCAACAGTAACTAATGACAACTTATATGATGTTGCTGATTACCAACAATACAAAGATGAATTCTTGAAGCTATTTGGCTTTGGTGTTGATGGCATTGATTACGATGCTGATGTGAATCCTGTTGTTGATTTTGACGTAGCAGACATTTAATAATCGCATCATAAAATAGATATTGAATAAACCGCCGTGATGGCGGTTTTTTTATATCTGCTATTGATCCTATTGATGCATAATGATTTTATATTTGACAGGTATTAAAAAGCCAGCATAAAAATACTGGCTGATAAATCAGAGGTAACGGTTAATTATTGGCTTTTTGGAAGCTCGATAATAAAAGCGGCACCTTCAAGTTCTGAGTCTTTAACATGAATTTTCCCTTGGTAGCTATCAATGATTTCATTACAAACAGAGAGGCCAATACCTTGTCCAGGATTAAGTTGATCTGCACGTACACCACGTTGGAAAATAGCTTCACGTAATGTGGGTTTAACCCCAGGGCCATCGTCTTCAATCATAATAGTAAAAGAATCACTATTTTCAATAACAGATAATTTCACTTGGCTAATGCAAAAACGGAAACTGTTTTCCAACATATTGCCAAATAATTCCATCAAATCATCTTTATTAATGGGTAATTTTAAGTTGTCATCAAAATGATAATGTAATGTCGGCTGCTTATCGGCATAAATCTTATTTAACATTCGATTTAGACTGGTAATAATTGGCTTAAGCTCGACATTACTTTTTTGTAATCCTTGTTGACCCACCATGGCACGTTTGAGTTGATATTGTACCAAATCATCCATTTGGCTGATTTGTTCCATGATACGTTGGTTCAGCTCGCGGCGATCTAAGGTTGAATCATCAAGTAAGGCATTGGTGGCAGCTAAACGTGTTTTTAAGCTATGGGCAAGATCATCCATTGCGTGGCGATAACGTCCTTGCTGATCGTTACTGATACGGCTAAGTCGATTAACCGCCATTGTTACTTCTTGTAACTCCATCGGATAATCATCATCAAGCTTTTCTCGTTTCGCTTCTGTCATTTGATCTAACTGAGAGGCTAATTTTCGTAGCGGTTGAAATCCCCAATGAAAAGCTGCGATAAGAAAGGCAACAGCAATTAAAACAAACAATCCTAAATAGAAAGCCGTACGTTTATGCAGTTGTGATAAGGAATATTCGTAAGCATCAGCAGAGCGCAAAACCACCAATTGATAAATAGTGCCATCTTCTTGATTACGAGTAAGATTATAAGCAATATAATCTTGATGATTCTTCATTTTAATTAATGTAGGCGTCGAAATATTCTCAGGTAAATATCGACAAACATCATGTAAGTTGGCTTTTGATGATTGACTTGAAACCCAAGTTGTTTTATCACTTTGATCACAGACAACAGCAATATAATCAGTATCAGAAGGATCGAGAGAATCTATCCATTTATCAACGTCTTTAATTAACCCAGCCCGATTAAGTTGCGCGACTACCATTGGCATTTGAGCAACAAGTTCAGATGAATATGATGCCATATAGCTTTGAGAGTAGAGTTTATTGATGACCGCAGCTAACGCAGATGTCACTAATGCAATAATAGCGACGGAGGTGATCAATACTCGTTGTCTTAATCGAGGCTGGAAAAAACGTTTCATTGGGCGCTGATTTCAAAAATATACCCTTGACCACGAATGGTAGAGATAGGGTTATTTTGTCCTGTTTTCGTGAATTTTTTACGTAGCCGACTAATCATAACTTCAATGGTATTTGGATCGCCTTCTTGATCTTCATATAGCACATCAAGTAAGCGTTGTTTTGATACTACTTGGCGGCTATGGCGCATTAAATACTCTAATAAATCATATTCAAAAGCGGTGAGTTCAAGCAGTTCGTCACAAACATAAACTTGTTTCGCGAGCAAATCAACGCGAATATCACCCGCGGTCATCTCTGGTTTTACAAAGCCAGCACTACGGCGAACAAGGGCACTGAGACGAGCGACCATTTCCTCTTTTTGAAACGGTTTAACTAAATAGTCGTCAGCACCAGCTTCGAGCCCGGTAACTTTATCTTGCCAGTTTGAACGTGCTGTTAAAATCATTATCGGCAAACGTAAACCTTTTTTACGCATGTCTTTAATTAAACTGATTCCATCTCTATCAGGTAAACCGATATCGACAATTGCGATATCATTAGGATAATTTTGTGCAAAAAATAGCCCTTCTTCGGCAGTGTTAGCACATTGAACTTGGTTTCCTAATTCGCTTAGTTGCGATTTTAGGTGATGGCTAAGAATAGCATCGTCTTCGACAATAAGAATACGCATGGGTTGGCACCAGAGATTAGAAGAGATATTGATAAGCTATGGTAAAGTATCAACTAATAAAGTGCACCAGTTATTGTTACCATAACGGCATGAAAGCGGATGTAAACTAGCGTAAATAGTATGATAAACGATAGAGTGAACGTTAGGCTAGTTACCGTTTAATGTGTGTATTTAGTGTAGAGAATTTGACTGAATAAGGGCTGACTCATCAGTGAACTAATAAGCCAACCCGCAATTAAGGCTGTTTGATCGTAATTATTGAAAAATAAAGATCAGCGTACCTGCGATGGTAAGTAACACGTTAGCAATCGCGTAGGTTCCAGCATAACCTAAAGCCGGAATCGTACTACGGGCGTGCTCATTAATCATGTCCATAGCTGGCGCACAAGTACGTGCACCAATAATGGCACCAAATAATAATGCGCGGTTCATTTTTAGCACATAAGCACCAAATAAATACGCTAACACAACAGGAATAACACTGACCATTAGGCTGGTAACAAAGACGGTTAAACCAATGTGTCCGATAGAAGCAAACAGGTTAGAACCAGCACTTAAACCTATTCCTACCATAAACACCATCAGACCTAAATCTTTTGCCATATTTAGCGCCCCTTGTGGGACATAGCCAAAGGTTGGGTGGTTGGCACGTAAGAAACCTAACGTAATACCTGCAATCAATAAGCCTGCAGCACTGCCTAAACCAAAAGCAACATGACCAAATTTCATGGTTACTAAGCCCATTAATAAGCCAATGATAAAGAAGCAACAGAAAGCTAGAAGATCCGCAATTTGACTATGAATAGAGATAAAGCCAATACGTTCAGCTAGCCCTAAAACACGACTTTTCTCACCGCTGACTTGTAGAATATCCCCTTTACTTAGTAGAATATTATGGTCCATTGGCATTTCAATTTGTGCTCGAACTACGCGGTTCAAGAAACAACCATATTCAGATAAGTTTAATTCTGATAAACGCTTACCTGCGATACCGTCATTTTTAACTACAATTTCTTCTTCAACAATACGAAGATCGAGTAAGTCGCGGTCAAAGACTTCTTTACCGTTACGGAAGCTAGGATCAAGACGTGCATGGCTATCAGGGTAACCTACTAGTGCGATTTCATCGCCTTCTTGTAAAATTGCGTCACCATCAGGGTTCGCTAAAATTCCATTACGACGCACGCGTTCAATATAACAGCCCGTTTGGCGATAAATACCTAATTCACGTAAGTTACGGCCATCGATCCAGTTAATAAGCTCTGGACCTGCACGATAAGCGCGAATAATAGGTAAGTAAACTTTACGCTGCGCAACTTCACCAATGCCTCGTTCACGTGCAATTTGTTGCGATGATTCGGCAAGGTTTTGTTTTTGCAATTTAGGCATTAATTTGGCAAGGAAAATCAAACTGACTAAGCCAACAAGATAAGACATGGCGTAGCCAACACTTAAACTTTCGCTTAATTGCTTAATAACCGCGGGATCGGTAATACCCGCAAGACCTGTATTCAGTGCATCTTTTGCACCCACAAGGACAGGTGTCGCTGTAAGTGAGCCGGCCATTAAACCCGTTGCTAAACCGATATCCATGTGTAAATAACGCGCCATGGTCATGGTGATAGCAATCGATGAGAGTAGGACGACTAATGCGAGTAATAAATAGTGTTTACCGTCGCGGAAGAAGATGCCAAAAAAGTTTGGTCCAGCTTCTATACCAACGCAGAAAATAAACAGCATAAAGCCAATATTTAGTGCATCTGTGTCAAACGTAAAACCCGCATTACCAAATAATAAAGCAGTCAGTAGAACGCCAATAGAGTTACCTAGTGTCATCTTGGCAAAACGAATTTTACCGAGACTTAAACCAACAGCAAGGACGACAAATAGCAATAAAATATCATTTTGGTGTAGAAGAGCGGCTACATCAATGTTCACGACGGATTTCCGAAATAATGGAAAGATAAAAGTGGAGTAAATTCTAGCTGATTTTGGGAAGCGGTAATAGTTTATATTATAAATAAATGGCGAAAATCCATTTTATAAACCAACTCTTCAATATTATCGCTATTTTTATTTCAGCTAGCATTTTAAAGGGGTGGCATACGTTAAAAAATAGTGTTTTAAGAATGAAAAATAATAGTGAAATGATAAAAAAGGCTGACACAGTCAACCTTTCGATTAATCAAGATTGATGCTTACTTATAAAGAAGGTTATGCTCTTTTGCATAAGCTTCAAATTCAGTACAACCACCAATATGGTCTTGATCAACAAAAATCTGAGGTACAGTCTCAACAGGTTTACCAACGGTTTTTTCTAAATCAGCCTTACTGATACCTTCTGCGTGAATATCAACGTAGCGGAAGTTAAAATCGTCGCGTTCTTCTTTAATTTTTTCTGCTAATTCTTTTGCGCGAACACAAAATGGGCAACCTGGACGACCAAAAATAACAACGAACATAAATTTCTCCTGCATAAATTTTTATTACTATAACGCGGCAGAGGCAATAGCGGAAGTGGGTTTTTTCTGTTAAACCAATAGATAAAAGCGAAATAGCGGATACAAGCTAAAATAGCATCAAAGCCAAAAGCCAGACATTAAATCTGGCTTAAAGATCGTCGTTCAAATTAAAAGTCGTAGCGAATGCCCGCTTGTAATTCATCATCTTTTGCATCAAGTTGCTGGAACTTATAGCCAACATAAGTACGTAGAGATTTGTTGAATTTATACAGGCCTTCTAGAGCAAAATAATCGACGTCGTCGGTAGTATTATTATTCTGCTCTGATTGCTGAAAGTTATAAACACCTCGCGCCGTAAACTGATCAAAGGTGTAAGCGGCTGCTAACTCATAGCCACTTAAATCAGCATCACCATGTTTACCATTAGCGTAAGTTGCGGCAGCATAAATGTTATTGAGTTGGTAACTCATAGCAAGGTTAAATTGGCGAGCATCAATATTAGCGCCATCATTACCATTAACGTAACCTGTACCCACATTTAATCCAAATGGGAACTGATATTGTGCTGCGATACCATAGCTATCGCTGTCTTTTAAGTTGTTATTATTTTCAGCGATGTAGTTAGTGGCAACTGCAATATTATTAAATTCACCAATGTATAAAAAATTGTTTTCTCGCTTGTCTTTATTACCATCAACAAGGTCAACGGCATCTCCGCCAAAAGTCGATAAGATATCGGTGTAATCGGTCAGCATAACTTGTGCTGAATCTTGTTTACCGTAAGACATCGCACCAATGGCAGTATCAAGACCAGCATAAAGATAACGAGTATCTACAGTACTGTTGTTATTATCTGAAATTTCAACTTCATATTTACCAAAGACTGCGAATTGCTCATTAATAACTGATTCGCCTTTTAATGCTAAACGCGCCCGGCTTTTATCTTTAAATTCATTGTCGTCATTATTATCACCTTTATTTTCTTTAGAAAGATTAAAGCGGGGTTCAGCTCTACCCCCAAGTTCAATATTGGTGTCGTTATTATCATAGATGGTGGCGGCGGTTGTTGTTCCGGTAAATAGACTTGTAAAAATAGCGGCGACCACTGCTGCATTTTTCATGGTTCATTCCTCATAGATTATTATACGGCTTCATTGCCTTTGAACTCTACGCAGACTAACGATGTACTATTACGCTTCTATTACGATGAGAAGTCACTTTTACGACACGTGTTTTATTGTGGTGATCAACATTAAGTGTGAGTCAGTATTGATCTTGGGGCGATAGCCATTGAAATAGATAAAAACTTGTTTGTAATCAATATAGAGTTAAGCAATCTAACAGAATCTAATTTTAGACAGCTTATAAATCAGCGAACCTTGGTAAAGATGCAGCGAAGGTCAAATACGAGGTTTCTATGGCATAAACATTATTTAGGACAGGATAAATAACTATGTTTCAGTTTATGACTTCAACACGGATTGTTTTTGGTGAAGGTGCTCTGCATGATTCTTTATCGCTGCTTAATCAATTTGGTTACAGTGTGCTATTAGTGACAGGGCAAGATCAGCAACGATCATTACAATTGGAACACTATTTTAAACAACAGAATATGCGTTATCAGCGGTTAGTTATCAAAGGTGAGCCTTTAATCGCAATGATGGAAGAGTTAGCGGCAATGGGGCGGACTTTCTGTCCTGATATGGTGATTGGTATTGGAGGGGGGAGCGTACTTGATGTTGCTAAATCTCTCGCGGCTTTAATTCCTAACCAAGGCAGCGTTTATGATTATGTCGATGTTGTCGGGCGCAATGTTCCATTACAAGTTAAATCATTACCATTTATCGCTATTCCTACGACTGCTGGCACTGGCGCTGAAGTCAGTAAAAGTGCTGTCTTACAATCTGCACAAGAACAAGTAAAAGTTAATTTAAGTAATGTAGAGTTGTTTCCTGATTTAGCTATTATTGATCCAACTTTAACCTATGGTATGGATGCGGTGCTATCTGGATATTGTGGTTTGGATGCCTTTACCCATTTAATGGAAGCATACGTGTGTGGCGAACCGAATCCGTTGACCGACATGATTTGCGAGGAAGGATTAAAGCGTATTGCAATGTCAATATTGCCAGCGTGTAAAGATGATCATTATCCTTCACGAAGTAACATGGCTTTTGCTGCAATGCTTGGTGGTATGGCGCGGTCAAATGCTAAGTTAGGAGCAGCACATGGATTAGCATCAGCATTAAGTGGCCGGTTGAATGCTCCTCATGGTTTGATCACTGCACGTTTATCGCCTTATGTAATGACTGAAAATATCTCTGTTGCAATGGAACTTGGTCGTAGTGATGTTCTGGCTCGTTATCGTAAATTAGCGGTTATATTGACATTAAATAATGAGGCTAAGATTGAAGATAGTGTGCAATGGGTTGATAGCATGCTAACAAAACTACAGTTACCGTCGTTATCTGATTATGGGCTATGTAATACTATGTTTGAAGAGGTTGCAGAAGATGCATTACGTACCTGTGCTATTAAAGGTAACCCGTTACCATTAAATCAACAGCGATTAATTACGATTTTGAGGCAAGTTTGTCACAATGATTGTCATGCTTAAATGTTATAACCGCAGTTATAAGTGAAAATAGCTCTGATACAATGTATTTATGATTATATTGGTTTTTGCTTGTTTTATATAAAAAAGCGACTTAGGTTGCTTTTTTTTAGCTCTAATTTTTAGAAAAATCGATTTTTTAGGGATATTTATTGTATTCTAATTTTAAATTTTCAAATAAAGTTAATGCTGAAAAGAGGGGAGTAATTTTACCCCTTTAATAATAAATTAAATTAAAGCTTTAAAATCAATAACATGAGAGGTTTTAGTTTCTGGTTTATAAATAAAAAGGCAACAGAATTATGATTTCAATAGAGTAAATAAAATTAAGCGTTCAGTGTCATAATGCAGAGTTGTTCTTTTAATGCCTTAATGGGATTTTTTAATTTAGATGCTGGTTTTAGTGATATAAGCATTGATCTGTTTCTCGGCTTACATTAAGATCCTCCGCGCATAAATATGCGCACATATTTTTAATTTTTATTATTTTTGTTGTAAATCCTGTAGGGGAAAAAAATGTCTACAAAACTTGCTAATCCAGCACCATTAGGTCTAATGGGCTTTGGTATGACGACCATTGTATTGAATATTCATAATGCTGGATTTTTTCCTCTAGACTCGATGATTCTAGCTATGGGTATTTTCTATGGCGGTTTAGGGCAAGTTCTTGTTGGTATGATGTGCTTTAAGCGCGGTGATACTTTTGGTACAACTGCATTTACGTCTTACGGTTTATTTTGGCTATCGTTGGTTGGTTTATTAATCTTGCCAAAACTTGGCTTTGCGGCAAGCCCTGCACCATTCATGGCGTGGTACTTACTACTATGGGGTGTATTTACAGCATTTATGTTTATTGGTTCTTTACGCTACCCACCAGCAAAACAAGTTGTTTTTGGTTCTTTAACGATTCTATTCTTCTTGCTTGCGGCGCGTGATTTTACGGGTAACGAAACGATTGGCTTTATTGCTGGTATCGAAGGTATCTTCTGTGGTTTAAGTGCTATTTATTTTGCAATGGCACAAGTATTAAATGCAGAGTACGGTCGTGTGATTCTACCTGTAGGTGTTGCACCTAAAGATCGCGAATTACAACAAGCTAACGCTGTAGCGTAATTTGTTACGATTTGAAATTAGCCCTGCTTATTGAAGCGGGGCTTTTTTATATCTGCTTTTTATTAAATTGTTATGGCTAACGGTTGGCTTCAGGTAAATATTCAGAGTGATCTTTACAGGTAAAACAGCCATCAGTATTCATATCATTCTCTTTTCTTGAGTTCGTTCTAAATTGTGATGGAGTTACATTATATTTACGTTTAAATGCATCACAAAAATAAGCGGCACTACCAAACCCTGACCGATTGCCGATTTGCGATATAGAGTAATTGGAAAAGGTGAGAAAATTAAGTGCAAGCCCCATTCGAACATCTAGCAATAGTTGGCTAAATGAGACACCTTCTTTTGCTAAATGACGACGTAAAGTTGATTGCGTTGTAAAGAGAGCCTTTGCCATATCATCAACACTCCATTTACGTTGAGGGTCTTGAGTAATTAGCCGTGCAATTGTACGTTCTTTAGGTTCGTCATAATTAAAGCGATAAACATTAAAAACATCAACACCAGTATTATTAAGTGCAATTAAAATAAATACTAAGCATTGGTTCAGCAAAGTTTGCTCCATTGTTGATCCACTAATGCTTGGCAAAAGTTGATTAAATAATGCAAAATTTTGCTCAACAATTTCTGATGACTCAATGAGATAAAGAGGTGAGCAATTTGATGTAGCTAAGACTGGCTGCTTCAGAGCACTTATATATTTAAATGCTGCAGTAATTGACTCTTCATTGATCATTAAAATTTGTAGTTCAATGTTTTCTTGACTGTTTAATTGATTAATAGAACAAGAAATATGACTAAATTTAGGTATAACTAAAATGCTATTATTTTTTACATCTATAACATGGCCATTAATGTGAATATTACCTTCTGCATTGGATAACTTCACAATTAAATGATGGTCGACATAAAACTCTTTCAGAACGACATGGCTCTGCGAGAGGATACGCTTATATTTCATCGCAATATTGCTTCTCTATAAAGGGAATAAATCCTTCATTACATATCGTACATCAATGATGTAAAAGCGATATACGCATCCATGCTTACACTACATTAATGATAATGAGTATATTTAATGAGTATAGGACTAAAATAAACGAAAAAACAGATACAATTGATGATATAAGAGGCGACGAGCTATGCTAATGGTTATATTGATATGATATGACCGAATATCTAAACGTAATGCTATTGTAAGGTAATGGGAGGTGAATCAAGTTGAGTATTATTGTGGTTTTTATATCGATATTTGGGCGTAAAACAAAAAAACTATCCGAAGATAGTTTTTTAATTAATTGCGTTAAATGTTCATTTTATATTAGCAAATGACTTTAATCGCCAAGCCACCTTGTGATGTTTCACGATATTTAGCATTCATGTCTTTGCCTGTTTCAAGCATAGTTTCAATAACTTTATCAAGTGATACACGTGGTGCAGATGAACGGCGAAGCGCCATACGGGTTGCATTGATTGCTTTTACTGCTGCAATACCGTTACGTTCAATACAAGGAACTTGTACTTGTCCTGCAACTGGATCACATGTTAAGCCTAAGTTATGCTCCATTGCGATTTCTGCCGCCATACAAACTTGCTCAGGGCTTCCGCCCATTAGTTCAGCTAAACCTGCGGCTGCCATTGAACATGCAACACCAACTTCACCTTGACAACCTACTTCCGCACCAGAAATAGAGGCATTACGCTTATATAAACCACCGATAGCGCCAGATGCAGCGAAGTAGCGGGTGTATTCTTTTGGTCCAACTGTTTGTACAAATTTGTCGTAGTAAGCTAATACGGCAGGAATAATGCCACAAGCACCGTTTGTTGGTGCTGTTACTACTCGACCACCTGCTGCGTTTTCTTCATTAACGGCAAACGCATACATATTAACCCAGTCAACAACCGTCATTGGGTCATTGTTTAGCTTTTCTGTGGTAATCAGTTGTTGACGCAATGCCGCAGCACGGCGAGGAACACGTAGTGGTCCAGGAAGAATACCTTCCTCGTTCATACCGCGTTCCATACATTCACGCATAGTTTTCCAGATGTTCGCGAAGTATGTGCTAATTTCATCTTCTGCATTCATTGCGCGTTCGTTGGCCATTACTAGCGAACTAACGGAAAGACCATGTTCACTACATTGTTCTAGCAATTCAGATGCATAAGAGAAAGGGTAGGGAACTTCAACGGTATTTGTTTGTTCTTTACCAAAGTTTTCTTCATCAACAATAAACCCACCACCGATTGAGTAGTACGTTTTAGAGAAAATAACGTCATCACCAATCCAAGCGTGGATTGACATCCCATTTTCATGAAGAGAAAGGTTAGTTGTATGGAAATTCATACCGCCATCGCGTGGAAAATCAACAGTGTGGCAATGCATGCCAACTGGAAGACGCTCTGTTTCTTCTACGCGTGAGATAAAACCAGGAATACTATCAATATCAACATGTTCAGGAGAATTACCAGCAAGACCCATAATGATAGCGATATCAGTGTGATGACCTTTACCTGTAAGCGATAAAGAGCCGTAAACATCAACGGTAATTTTTGTCACGTCACGTAATTGGCCTAACGCACGTAAGTCGTCGATGAACTCTTTACCTGCTTTCATTGGACCAACAGTGTGTGAACTGGAAGGGCCTACACCAATCTTGAATATATCGAAAATACTGATCATGTTATTACCTCAGTCATGAAGAAGCGCTTCTTGCTTCCTGTAAAGACTGTTATTCGTTGATATCCTCGCTCCTTCCTTGGCGAGCGCACTTAAACTAAAAGAGTAAAAATGTATTAAACATATTTACTCTTAAGTATCGTCTATTTTACGTTATTTGTGCTAGTAAACGCCATGAGTACTAGAACATATTTTTGCTTTATATACGATTAATTATTCGTAATAAGCACATTTTAAATGGTTAAATTAAAATGCACCATAAATAACAGAAGTGATTGCTGCGATACCACATAAAACGGTAAAGATACGAGCAAATACTGATGTTTTGTACTTAGCCATTGCCGGTACTGTTTGCATTGCAGCAACAGGTAGTAGGAATAAGATACCAGCAATCATTGGTGCACCCATTGTTTCAATCATACCTAAAATACTTGGGTTATTGATAGCGACAATCCAGGTTGTAATTACAATGAAAGCCAATGATATTTTTTCAATTTTAGCCACTGGCATGTTAGAGCGAGATTTTGTCAAGCCCACAAGACCTTCGTGCGCACCAAGGAAGTGGCCGAAGTAGCTTGATGTGATCGCTGCAAATGCAACTAGTGGACCTAAGTAAGAGATTGCTGGTGAATCTTTTACGTTAGCTAGGTATGACAATACTGAAATATTTTGTTCTTTTGCCATGTTTAGTTGCTCTGGTGTCATTGAAAGAACAACTGAGAATACGAAGAACATAACAAAGCCCATTAGCATCATTGCGGCACCGCCAGTGATCATGTCCGTTTTCTTAACGGCTTCATCACCGTAAGTACGACGTTGTTCTTTTGCAAACTGGCTGATAATTGGGCTGTGGTTAAATGAGAATACGATAATTGGAATAGCGAGCCAGATAATTGTTGGCATTGCTGACCAATCTGCTTCTGTTTGTACCATTGACATATTCCAGTCAGGGATTAGGTACACAGAAAGAATTAACAGAATAACAACTAATGGGTAAACCATTGCTGACGTTGCTTTCAACATCAGTTCTTTACCAAAAACAACACCTGCTGTCATCAGTGAAATTAATACGCCTGATAGTAGCCACCGAGGCACTGAGTCCATACCGAGCTGGTTAACCATGAATGAATCAACAGTGTTTGTAATACCAACACCGTAAATTAATACGATAGGGTAGATAGCAAAGAAGTAAGCAAAGGTAATTAAGTTTGCACCTGTTTTACCGTAATGCTCTTCTACAGTATCAGTGATATCTGCGTTAGGATTTTTTGATGATAGAACAAAGCGTGCTAAGCCTTTATGGGCAAACCATGTCATTGGCGCTGCAATAAGCGCCAAAATAACTAACGGCCAGAAACCGCCCGCGCCTGCTTTAATAGGTAAGAATAGCACACCGGCACCTACTGCAGTACCAAACAGAGAAAGAGCCCAAGTGAAATCTTTGTAGGTCCATCTGGTTTTTGTCGCACTTGTTGCTGACGCTGTCGATGTGTTTTGCATACTGTGATATCCAATAAAAAGGGAACGGGACGGAATAGTAGGAACGAGCGCATTGTCGCTATTTATGAGGGGAAAACAAGGATAAAGATCTCGTTCTGTAATACGAACTTTTTGTGATACAAATAAATCAGATCTGCATCACAAAAATAGACTTGTAAGATTAAAATAAAACGTCTATTTGGTTATTTTTTATCTTCCCAAATTTGGTTGGATAACAGTTTAATCATCTGTGCAGTTGCACCCCAGATGGAATAATTGTGATAAGGAATGGCATAAACGCGGTGGGACTCGCCTCGAAGGCGAAACTGGTGTGAGCGGATATTATTAGGATCAAGTAGGTAATTGAGTGGGACTTCAAAGATGGCATCGACCTCACCCGGATCGGGTTTAGGCTTATAATCATTGCTAATCGTTGAAATAAAGGGTGTCACTATATAGCCACTGGTCGTCACTAAGGGGGTTAATTGACCGATAACGTTATTACGTTGGCAAATAATGCCTGTTTCTTCAAATGTTTCACGTAATGCGGTGGTGATAAGATCGCTATCTTGAGGTTCAAAACGCCCACCCGGAAAAGCAATTTGTCCCGGATGGTGTTTTAAATGTTCAGCGCGACGGGTTAAGACCACATTAAAGCCATGTTCTCTAGGCACTAATGGGATTAGAACAGCAGCGGGTTTGAAAGCTATGTCATCGTTAAAATAACGATCAATTCTACGTTTATGGCTCGCATCATACTGCTGACTTGGTGCCATAAGAAACCGCGTTAAAATCTGCTGTTTTTCACCCATTAAAATCTCCATTACACTTTTATTGCTTATAGTTAGCGTTATTATAAGGTTGGCAGAATTTTACTTAATTTGTCGAGAGTTTCTTGGTATTCACTCTCAGCATCACTGTCTGCAACGATACCACCGCCTGCCCATGCGTATAAATTATGCTGATAAGCCACAAGCGTTCTAATCGCAATATTGGTGTCCATGGTGCCGCAACGACTGATATAGCCAATGCTGCCACAATAAATACTGCGCCGATGAGGTTCTAGCTCTTCAATGATTTCCATTGCTCTTACCTTTGGAGCACCGGTTATCGATCCTCCAGGAAAACAAGCCCGTAATAAGTCTGTTGCCGAGTAGTGACTGGCTAGTTTTCCCGTTACAGTACTGACTAAATGATGCACGGCGGGAAAACTTTCAATCGCAAACAGTGCTGGTACGTGAACACTGCCAGGGGTCGCCACTCGACCAATATCATTACGTAATAAATCAACGATCATTACATTCTCTGCGCGATCTTTAGGTGCTTGTTGAAGCGCCTGTGCATTGGCATCATCTTCAATGGGATTTGCACTACGAGGACGGGTACCTTTAATTGGTTTTGTTTCAATTTTACCGTGTTTTAATTGTAAGAAACGCTCGGGAGATACTGACAGGATGGCACAGTTATCTGTGCGAATAAAACTAGAAAATGGCGCACCATTTGCGGTATCTAAACGGCAATAAGCTTGCCACTCATCACCTTGATAACTGGCTTTAAATCGCTGAGCTAGATTGATTTGGTAGCAATCACCCGATAATAAATAAGATTGTATAGTGTTAAATTTATGGCAGTAATCCTCTTTGGTCATATTGGATGACCACGAAGATGTTAATTGGAATGGTGTCTTTTGGTTGTCGAATTGTAATGCTTGTGAATGCTGCTGGGTTAACCACGCTAAACGGTGGCTATTTTTAGGCTCAATAAGCCACGTTTGTTGTAATTTATGATCAACAATAAGAGCCCAATCATAAATACCAATCGCCATTTCTGGTAAGTGGATATCATGAGTTGCCGTGGTGGCAATTTTTTCGACTCGTCGACCTAAATCATAACTGAAATACCCTAATGCACCACCTAGAAATGGTAAGTCTAATTCTGTGCTAAGTAGTGGTAATAACTCATGTTGTAGAGCATTGATGACTGCAAAAGGATCGTCAGTTGTACAATGTTGGTCACCATTTGAAAACTTAATATAAGTTGTATCAGATTGTGATTCAATTGTGGCTAAAGGATCAGCAACTAAAATATCATAGCGATTATCTGGGTGCGCTTCTGCTGCCGAACGTAATATCATTGCCCAAGGTAATCCCGATAATGGTGTAAACCATGACAGTGCGACATCTTTTGAGTAGGGTAATGAGATAATGCTTAATTCTGGGTGTGATTTACAAATCATTTTCTTTTTTGTGACAAGGGGTTTAATTGGCGCATAGCGCAATGTTATGGGCAAGAGTATCATATTCAGCGAAAGACGCCCAAGATTGAGCAACGTTATTTTGTTGTTCAATACCCTACAATTTGGAAGACTTTATAGGGCGCCATGGAATGATAATATTTAACGAGGGTAATTATGACCATCATCCGTAAAGAAGATGTAATCAGCAGCGTGGCCGATGCTTTACAATATATTTCTTACTACCATCCTTTGGATTTTATTAAAGCATTAGAAAAAGCGTACAACAAAGAACAAAGCCAAGCAGCAAAAGACGCTATTGCCCAGATTTTAATTAACTCCCGCATGTCAGCAGAAGGCCGTCGACCTATTTGCCAAGATACGGGTATTGTTACCTGTTTTGTAAAAATCGGCATGAATGTGCAGTGGGATAGTGATTTAACAGTGCAGCAAATGGTTGATGAAGGGGTGCGACAGGCTTACACCAATTCAGACAATCCATTACGCGCTTCTGTTGTTGCTGATCCTGCGGGTGCACGTAAGAACACTCAAGATAATGCACCTGCTGTGGTACATATTGAGATGGTGGCTGGTAATAAGGTCGAGATTCAAATCGCGGCTAAAGGTGGTGGTTCAGAAAATAAAACTAAAATGGTGATGCTGAACCCTTCTGATGATGTTGCTGAGTGGGTTGAAAAAACAGTACCACTAATGGGGGCGGGTTGGTGTCCTCCAGGTATGTTAGGTATTGGTATTGGCGGTACCGCAGAAAAAGCGGCCGTGCTTGCTAAAGAATCGTTGATGGAAGCGGTTGATATTCATGAGCTACAACAACGTGGCGCAAAAACAACAGAAGAAGCATTACGGTTAGATATCTATGATCGTGTCAATCGTTTGGGTATTGGTGCACAGGGCTTGGGCGGTTTAACCACTGTACTTGATGTTAAGATCAAAAGTGCGCCAACGCATGCAGCCTCTAAGCCTGTATGTATGATTCCTAATTGTGCCGCAACTCGTCACGTGCATTTTACGCTTGATGGTTCTGGCCCTGCGGAGTTAACACCACCTAAACTCAGTGATTGGCCACAAGTAACATGGGACGTTGGTGACAATGTTCGTCGTGTTAACCTTGATAATGTGACCAAAGCTGATGTACAAGAATGGCGTTCAGGTGAAACGGTGCTGCTATCAGGTAAGATTCTTACGGGTCGTGATGCTGCCCATAAGCGTATTCAAGAAATGCTCGCTAATGGTGAAGGTTTACCTAAAGGCGTTGATTTTACAAATCGCTTTATTTACTACGTTGGACCTGTTGATGCTGTACGTGATGAAGTTGTTGGGCCTGCAGGGCCGACAACCTCGACCCGTATGGATAAATTTACTGAGATGATGCTCGGTGAAACAGGCCTTACGGGCATGATAGGTAAAGCGGAACGCGGGCCAGCAACGATTGAGTCGATTAAGCAACACAAAGCCGTGTATTTAATGGCGGTAGGTGGCGCAGCATACCTTGTCGCAAAAGCCATCAAAAAAGCACGTGTCGTGGCTTTTGCTGATCTAGGTATGGAAGCGATTTATGAATTTGAAGTAGAAGATATGCCAGTAACCGTTGCTGTTGATGCTGAAGGTGTTAATGCTCATCAAACAGGTCCTGATACATGGCGTGTGAACATCGCTGAAATGGCAAAATAAGCCATTTAAGAATAATTTAAAAAAAGGAGCCTTGGGCTCCTTTTTTTTGTCATTGTTATATCAGCATAGATTGTGATATTGACGCTATTCTAATAAATGAAAAGAGATTTTTTGGTTATCCACTTCTATTATTCATAGATATCTTTTATTCATACAATATTTTAACAATAACAAATATTCAGTATGGGACATCATGGAGAGTAGTATGAGATATCACTTTTTTGCGGCATTGTTTATATGTTTAGCATTAAGTGGGTGTAAGGATGATCAAGCAGTAATTGTTGAACCTGAATCTCGCCCCGTAAAATTACAATCAGTTTCCGTTGGAGATAATGAATCACAACGTGCGTTTCCAGCGATTGTTGAAGCTGGAGATAAAGCGGTCTTAGCCTTTCGAGTATCAGGCCAACTTGCGAGTGTTGACGTACATCCTGGTCAGTTTGTGACGAAAGGGCAGACACTTGCCTCATTAAACACCGATGAATTGTCACTGTTGGTAAAACAAGCACAAGCGAAATATGATTTAGCAAATGTACAATTTAAGCGTGATAAAAAACTGCGTGAAAAAAAAGTAGTATCCGAACTTGATTATGATACTTCGAAAGCAAATCTAAAGCAGGCCAAAGCGGCGTTAGATAAAGAAAAGTCAAATTTAAGCTATGCTGAGCTAATTGCACCTTATAATGGGCATCTTTCTTTGTCCATGGTTGAAAACTATGAATATGTTGGTGCTAAACAGCCGGTTATGCATATTCAAAGTGCCAAATTAATCAATATGACATTTCAGCTTCCTGATTACCTTTTAGCACGGTTTCAAGGTAATGCTGAAAATATTGATCCTACCGTTGCGTTCGATACTTTAGCCAATCAAACCTTTCCGGCCCAATTTAAAGAAATTGATACAGAGCCTGACAGTAAAACATCCAGTTATAAAGTAACACTTTCACTGGCTCGACCTGAAGGCAGTAATATTATGCCGGGAATGTCTGGTAGTGTAACAATTGTATTACCACAAGGAAATGCGGGTGCAATACCGGTGCGAGCAATCATAGTTGAAGGTAATAAAAACTATGTGTGGCGTGTTGATGATAAGCAGCAAGTTGTCAGAACAGAAGTGACATTAGACAGTAATAACCGTGTTATTGCAGGATTGAATGATGGTGATGTTATAGCGACATCAGGTGTCTCTGAATTGCAATCAGGTCAAAAGGTCCGCTCATGGATCAAGGAGCGAGGACTATGATCAAATGTTGCCGTTTATCTGTACTATCAATCAGTATTGCGTTGCTCGTTGTCGGGTGTGATAAACCGACTGTTGAGCCACGTGAAGAACTGCCTTTAGTGAAAGTACAACAAGTAAAATTAAGTAAGCAAGTACCGAAATTAACCTTCCCTGCAGTGGCATCTGCCGCCGATAAATCTATTTTATCATTTCGTATTGCGGGAGAAGTGACACAGATATTAGTACGTTCAGGTGACAGGGTGAAAAAAGGCCAAGTATTAGCACGATTAGATCCCAGTGATTTTAAATTAGAAATTGATGATGCTCAGGCAAAATACAACGTTAATAATAGCCAATACCGTCGTTCAGCAACATTATTAAAAAATGGTTATTTACCTCAATCTCAATTTGATGAGTTAAAAGCCAAACGAAGTATTGCAAAAGCCAATCTTGATTTAGCCCAATTAAAATTAAGTTTTACCGTGCTTAAAGCGCCTTTTAGTGGCGTCATTTCAATTGTTCCGGTTGAGCAATTTGAGAATGTCAAAGTCGGTCAGCAAATTATGAATATTCATAGTACTGATTCTGTTGATATTGAGATTCAGGCCCCTGATATGATTTATTCCAAGCAAAGTATATTAGATGTTGATAAAGGGCAACGTGCGACGGCAAAGGCGATTTTACCTAATGGTGAAAAATACGCGGTGATATTAAAAGAGTTTACGACTGAACCTGATCCAGAGTCAGGCTCTTTTTTGGTTACCTTAACTATGCCAATGCCTAAAAATCAGTTCATTTTAGATGGTATGTCGGTTGAAGTTGAAGCTGATGCTCAAAAGTTACAAGTGTATACAGTGGGGCAACAAATTGTGCCATTAGAGGCATTATTTAATTTGGATGGGGATGACATTACACCATCTAATAAATATGTATGGGTACTTGCGGCCGATAATACAGTGTCAAAGCGTCAAGTTGTCACAGATAAAGTTGTTCCAGAAGGGGTGCGATTAAAATCGGGTGTAAAGGAAGGAGAAAAGGTTGTCGTTACAGGCGTTAACCGCTTAAGGGATGGACAAAAAGTGGTGGTATTTACTCAGGAGGAGGCACTGTAATGAAACAAGATATCGCGACTTATTTTATTAAAAACAAAGTGATTAGCTGGATGTTAACACTGATCTTTCTCGTGGGTGGAACGGTATCTTTCTTTGGTCTTGGTCAGTTAGAAGATCCTGCTTTTACGATTAAAGATGCGATGGTTGTGACCGCTTATCCAGGGGCGACACCGCAACAAGTAGAAGAAGAAGTGACTTATCCGATAGAGAAAGCGATTCAGCAACTGACGTATGTTGATGAAGTTAATTCACTGTCTAGTCGAGGCCTTTCTCAAATCACAGTGACCATGAAAAACAATTATGGGCCTGATGATTTACCACAAATTTGGGATGAGTTACGACGTAAAGTGAATGATATTTCATCAAACTTACCGCCAGGAGTAGCAAAGCCAAAAGTGATTGATGATTTTGGCGACGTCTTTGGCATTTTATTGGCGATCACGGGTGAAGGTTATAGCTACAAAGAGCTGAGTGATTACGTTGATTATCTGCGGCGTGAAATTGAACTGGTCGATGGTGTCGGTAAGGTTTCTGTTACCGGTAATCAGCAAGAACAAGTATTTATTGAAATATCGATGCAACGTTTAAGCAGTTTAGGTATTTCGCTTGATACTATTTATAACATTTTAGCGACTCAAAATTTAGTTACAAGTGCGGGTGCAGTACGTATTGGTGATGAATATGTTCGTGTCCATCCAACGGGTGAGTTTAAGAATGTTGATGAATTAGGTGATTTGATTATTACCGATAAGGGGGCTGACGGGCTAATTTATTTGCGAGATGTGGCCGATATAAAAAAAGGTTTTAAAGAGATCCCTGATAACTTAGTCAGCTTTAATGGTCATCAAGCCCTTAATATGGGGGTGTCATTTGTTGCAGGCGTTAACGTTGTTGAAGTGGGTCAACGTGTGATGCAGCGATTAGCTGAGCTCAAAGAACAACAACCTGTTGGTATTGATATCGATGAAGTGTATAGCCAGCCGACAGAAGTTGATAAATCAGTTAGTGGTTTCGTGGTTAGCTTAGGCCAAGCGGTTGCGATTGTTATTATTGTGCTGCTATTTTTTATGGGGTTACGCTCAGGATTGTTAATTGGCCTTATTTTGCTATTAACTGTACTTGGTACCTTTGTGTTTATGAAGTGGATGGCAATAGATCTTCAACGTATATCATTAGGCGCATTGGTTATCGCGCTGGGTATGCTGGTGGATAATGCTATTGTCGTGGTTGAAGGTATTCTGATCGGAATGCAAAAGGGGCGTACGCGAATGCAAGCAGCCTCAGATATTGTCACGCAAACTAAGTGGCCGTTACTGGGCGCAACTGTGATTGCGGTAATGGCTTTTGCGCCTATTGGTTTATCGCAAGATTCAACGGGTGAATATTGTCGAACTTTATTTACAGTGCTACTGATTTCATTGATGTTGAGTTGGTTTACCGCTATTTCATTAACACCTTTCTTTGCTGATATTTTCTTTAAAAATGTCAAAGTTGAACAAGGAGCAGATCAAAAAGATCCCTATAGCGGTGTTTTCTTTGTGGTATATCGTAAGTCACTAGAGTTTTGTATGCGTCGTGCATGGTTAACGGTACTGACATTGGTACTGATGCTTGGTGGTAGCTTATACGGTTTTACATTATTGAAACAATCATTTTTTCCTGCTTCAACAACGCCAATGTTTATGGTTGATGTCTGGTTACCTGAAGGAACGGATATTCGCGCCACGAATGACACCTTAAAGTCATTAGAGAAAGTGGTAAATACAGAACAAGGCGTTCAGCATGTTAGCTCTAGTGCAGGTAAAGGCTCACAACGTTTCATGTTGACCTATGCCCCTGAAAAAAGCTATGCCTCTTACGGTGAATTAATCGTTCGAGTTGATAGTTTTGATGATGTAATTCCTGTTATGCGTAAATTTAGCCAAACGATGAATAAAGACTATCCAAAGGTTGAGTATAAATTGAAACAGGTGATGCTAGGTCCATCATCAGGATCTAAGATTGAAGCGCGAATTGTGGGCTCTGATCCCACAATTCTACGTGGTATTGCCTCGCAAGTTGTAGATGTTATGAATGCCGATCCTGGCGCATTTAATATTCGTCATGACTGGCGAGAGCGCACTAAAGTCATTGAACCTGTATTTAATGAAAGCCAAGCAAGACGTTACGGTATTACCAAAAAAGATGTTGATGAGCTACTACAGATGGCATTTTCAGGAATTAACATTGGGTTGTACCGTGAAGGGACAAACTTGATGCCAATAGTCGCACGGCTACCTGAAGAGGAACGGGTTGATATTAGTACCATTGAAGGCATGAAGATTTGGAGCCCTGCGATTCAAGGTTATATTCCACTACAGCAAGTAGTATTGGATGTTAATGTGCGCTGGGAAGATCCATTAGTGGTGCGTAAAAACAGAAAACGTATGTTAACCATTATGGCAGACCCTGATCCTTTAGGTGATGAAACCGCAGCGTCGGTTCAAGCGCGTATTTTACCTGCTATTGAAGCCATTGATTTACCCGCAGGTTATAGCTTGGAGTGGGGCGGTGAGTATGAATCATCTGCAGATGCGAAAGCGTCACTATTCCAAACTATGCCAATGGGTTATTTAGCCATGTTTTTAATTACAATATTCTTATTTAATAAAGTTAAAGAAGCTCTCATTGTATGGGCAACAGTGCCACTGGCGATTATTGGGGTAACGGTAGGATTACTGCTTCTGAATACGCCTTTTGGTTTTATGGCATTACTTGGCTTTTTGAGCCTTTCTGGCATGTTGGTGAAAAACGGCATCGTATTGTTAGATCAAATTGAAATAGAGATCGCCAGTGGTAAAGAGAAATATCTTGCGGTGGTTGATGCGGCGGTCAGTCGTGTGCGCCCTGTGTGTATGGCGGCGATAACCACTGTTTTAGGTATGTTACCCTTACTACCTGATGTTTTCTTTAAGCCGATGGCGGTGACGATTATGTTTGGGTTGAGCTTTGCCACAGTGCTGACACTGATTGTAGTACCCGTGTTATATCGTTTATTTCATAAATTGAAAATACCAGTAGATCAAACGACACCACAGCCGGTAGTGTAAAATAAAGGCAACTTAAAATAATAATGATGTAAACTTAAAAGGCTTCCTGTAATAGGAAGCCTTTTTTGTCATCATAAAAGCGGTTAAATTAAGCGAGTACTTTCCAAGTCATCATTTCACCGGCTTTAATTGGCACCACGGTATCATGACCAAATTGCATTTCTTCAGCAACTTGCCATGCTTCTTTGGTTAATGTAATGGTGTCGGTGTTACGGGGTAGGCCATAAAAATCAGCACCATTGAAACTGGCAAAGGCTTCTAATTTATCCAGTGCGCCTGCTTGTTCAAATACTTCAGCATATAATTCAATTGCAGCATGGGCGGTGTAAGAGCCTGCACAACCACAAGCCGCTTCTTTGCGTCCTTTGACATGGGGTGCGCTGTCTGTGCCTAAGAAGAACTTCGCATTGCCGCTGGTTGCTGCAGCAACTAACGCTTGTTGATGAGTATTACGCTTTAAAATCGGTAAGCAATAGAAGTGCGGACGAATACCGCCGACTAACATATGATTACGGTTAAACATTAAATGGTGCGCAGTAATGGTCGCTCCAACATTTGGACCTGCATTGGTTACAAACTCAACCGCATCAGCCGTTGTGATATGTTCAAGTACGATTTTTAGTGCGGTAAATTCATTAACGATAGGCGCTAATACTGTGTCTAAGAACGCTTTTTCACGATCAAAAATATCAACATCATGATGGGTGACTTCACCATGAATTAGTAGTGGCATACCGACTTGTTGCATTGCCTCTAGTGCTGGACGAATATGATCGATAGACGTAACGCCTGAATCTGAATTCGTCGTTGCGCCAGCAGGGTAAAGTTTAGCCGCATAAATATGACCAGAAGCATGAGCTCGTTGAATTTCTTCAGCTGATGTTTTATCGGTGAGATAAATAACCATTAGTGGTGAGAAATTAGCTTGAGGATTTACTTGAAGAATGCGGTCACGGTAGGCTAAGGCAGATTCAGTATCTGTAACAGGGGGGATAAGATTAGGCATGATGATCGCGCGTCCCATATAACGGCTAATATCGCGAACCGTATCAGCGAGTACATCGCCATCACGTAAATGTGTATGCCAGTCGTCCGGACGTGTAATTGTTAACATCGTCATTTTTTCTTCCCTCCCAAAAAATTTGTCCGATTCTAAAAGTATCACACGCTGAAGTAAAGTTGATAAATCAAACAATGTGGTTAATTGCTGCTTTAAAAAGCAATCGTTTGCTGGTGGCGGTAGATAAATGAAGAAAACTCACCGACTGTGTCGCCGGTGAGTGGAGTAATTATAATTTAAAGCGGCTCACGAGAGTATTTTGTTCAGTTGCTAAGTGTTCAAGCTTGACGCCCGTATCAGCCATTTTTTCCATAGTGTTATAACTATTATCAGCAATATGGCTAATGTCTTCTAAACTACGGGCTATTTCCGTTGTCGTACAACGTTGCTCTTCGGCCGCTTGTGCAATTTGTGTACTCATATCACTTATTTCAATGATAATAGCTTGGATTTCTTCCATTGAACTATTGGCATTAGAAGCAAGGCTAATACTGTTATTCATTTCAGTGACACAGCTTTGCATCATATGCATAGCCTGACCGGAGCTGGATTGTAAGTTTTTGATCATATCTTCAATTTCTGCAGTAGAGTCGGTGGTGCGTTTGGCTAGTACACGTACTTCATCTGCGACCACGGCAAATCCTCGTCCTTGTTCTCCTGCTCTTGCTGCTTCAATAGCGGCATTAAGGGCTAATAAGTTTGTTTGATCCGCAATATTACGAATAACATCCAAAATGGAGCCAATATTACTGCTCATTTTTTGTAATTGTTGAACAGCCTGAACGGATTCATCCAAACGAGTAGAGAGTTGATGGGCGGTATTGATATTACTGGTCATTACCTCACGGCCTGTTGCTGATGCTTGCTCTACTTCATTTACGCGCTCCATGGTGATTTGCGCGTTTTTTGATACATCAGTTACAGAGTGTTCCATTTCAATCATGGCTGTTGCTGCAGAAGCCGTTTGTTGACGTTGGTTATTTAACCGTTGCTTTGCTTCAGCTGTTGTGGCGTGGTTCTCCGTTGCAACGGTGCTTAATTCTGATGATGTGTGGCTAATTTGGGTTAAAATTTGTTGTAAGTTCTGCGCCAGCATATTGATGTGATGGTTAAGTTGACTAAATTCAATAAACGTACTGGCTGCTGTTCGCTGTGTCATATTGCCAGCGGTGAGTGCTTCTAACGTTTTTAATATCGCCATTAGAGGCTGACGTACACTACGAGCTAAATACCAGCCGACGGTAATAGCTAACAAGATTACTGCTATACCAATGATAATAGCTTTTGTCACCACTTCAGAGTAGGTCGTATCTGCTGTTGCAATCGTATTACTCATCTGGCTATTTGCTTGTTTATTGAAATCTCCAACAATAGTCATAGATTGGTTAATTTCTTTCGCTAACGTTGCAATATTACTGTAAAGGCGGTGCTGTGCCTGAATGTATTCAAAATGCTGGTCGAGAACGCCACCAGTACGACCAATATCAAGTCCATATTGTTCTACTGATTTGCCGAAAGCTTGCGTTAATTCTGGTTGTAATATAGATAAAGAACGAAAGGTGTTTTTAAGGTGATTAACGCTAATTTTGTTACTTCGAATGGCTTTTTCGATTTCGGCAGTATTATCAGATGCTAGGGCATCTAAAGTGATCGTTTCTGTTTCTTTTAATTTTAAGAAATAGTTTTTAGATAACATTTTAACGGTAAGGTTATCTTGCTCATTAATGAACTCTTTCATACCAATATTCAATTCTGTTTGTAGTTGCTGAAATTGACGCGCAGATTGTTGGCGTTCATTGGTGGCAAGCAGTAATAAGCGATAATTGGTCATGGCAATAGTGGCTTCAGCAAAATAACGTTGTTCTAATTCGGTTAATGCCTGAATCGATTTTTTTAATTGAGGATTATTTTTTGTCACTTGCTGTAATTGATTTCGAGCTTGTTGAAAGAGGGTCGTTTGTTGTTCAAATTCCACACTATAAGCTGCCATTGCTGTTGGATCTTGGCTGGTCAGGTAATCTTTAAAAATTTTATCAGCGACAAGCAGTTGCAGACTAACATTATGTGATGCTGAAACTAGGGGTAAGGCACCTGTTGTAATGGACTTTAATTGATTGTGAATACGATCAACGCCATCAAGCATGAATATAATAGTGACAACAAATAATGCAACTAAGATTGCGAAGCCTAAGTACATACGACGTATGACAGAGGTTTGAGATTTCTTTTTCATAATATCCCTAATTTCATAAAGTCCGAGAATTGCGCCGCTAATGATCGCAATATCCTTTATAACGATGGCGCTTGGTATAAAAGCAACTCTAAAAGTGATTGATTTAATTGTTATAATTGATATTTGTAATATTACGTTAGTTTGATTTATCTATCGTCTCGAACTTCAAAATCTTAACTTTTTGGCGTTAACATTGATGAATATTTTGATGGTGATTGCAAAAAAGACGGTAAAATATGAAATGTAGTGAGAAAAAAGCGTTTAAAACAGCGTTCAATATTGCCCTCTAGACGTGGGTAGCGCATACTTAGCTTAGAATTAATATAAGCTGATTATTTAATGGAGTCAGGTATGGCTGAAGAAACTATTTTTAGTAAGATTATTCGCAAAGAAATTCCAGCAGATGTTTTATATCAAGATGAGTTAGTGACTGCATTTCGTGATATTAATCCTCGTGCGCCAAGCCATATTCTTATTATTCCAAACAAATTACTGCCAACAGTCAATGATGTTGAAGCAGAAGATGAATTGATGATGGGACGGATGTTTACGGTTGCACGTAAGCTTGCAGAAAGTGAAGGCGTTGCTGAAGATGGTTACCGCTTGATTGTTAACTGTAATCCTTTTGGCGGCCAAGAAGTGTATCATATTCATATGCATTTATTAGGCGGCCGCCCATTAGGCCCAATGATTGTTAGCTAATAAGTCATCAATTCTTAGCATCAAGTTGCAATAGAATAAGTTGAGAATGAAGCTTGAGTAGTAAAATGGCTAATCTGCTAATAATGATCAGCTGTTGGTCACTCAAGCTTTTTTCATTTTATTGAGTAGACTCATAATATTGATTCGTAATCCATTGAAATGTAGGAGGCTACAGCCTAGCTGTATATTAATGTAGCATGAAATATATATCTATATTGTCGATATTGTTTGTAACACTCATTACAGGGTGTAGCAGTTCAGCAATATCAAAAATTAGTCTTGGAAATAGTAGCCATCATGTTGTCATCGGAAATACGGAATTAGCGAATAAGCTTCAATTTAGTCATTCGAAAACACAACGACATGACGGTTATTTTCATGCATCTGTTGAAGTCATGAATAAAACTAACGCAACAATATCAGTGGATTATCACTTTTATTGGTATGATGCGCATGGATTAGAAATAAATCATTCACCGTCAACATCACGAACATTGATCATTAATCCTCATCAAATTTTGTTATTGCAAGGCCTTGCTCCTAGTACAGAGGCAACGCAATATCGTATTGTGGTGCGTGACACATCAATTGATAAATAAGAACAGTGACATTATAGGTAGTGAAAATGAAAAAGAGTGTAATGACCTTGTTAGCAGCAGCAACGTTATTAGGGGGTTGTGCTCAACCGATTAATTACGGTGGCGGATTGCATGGATTTGAAAGTGCGGTGACTAACTTTGGAGCCAGTGATTTAGAAAAATTATCCTCATCAATGGTTGATAAAATGTTAGCGTCATCGACTGTTCGTGCTATGACCGCTCGCGGTGAGCCGATTGTTGTGGTTGATAGTATTAAAAACCAAACTCGCCATCATGTTGATACACAAGATTTAACGGCGATAATTACTGAGCGTTTACAAGATTCTGGTAAATTCAAATTTGTTGATCCTGCCCGTATAAAAGCCGTGCGCCAACAGTTAAATTTCCGTGAAGACGATCGCTTTGTAAACCAAAGTACCGCTATCCAATTTGGTAATATGGTTGGTGCACAATATATGCTTTATGGTCACGTATCGACGGTAATGAAATCAACATCAAATGGCAAGCAAGCTTATTATAAAGTGACAATGCGCTTGATGGATTTGAAGTCTGGTGTGATTGAGTGGTCTGATCAAGATCAGGTTATTCAACGTGCATCAACCAATAGTGCCGCTTGGTAATTACACTGTTTTAGTATCAGGTGAGGAGTAGCAATATGGCTGATTATAAACATTTTGATTGTGATCTTTTAATTGCCTTGCCTGATACTGAATTGATATCAGCATGTGAACTCACGGGAGGATTGACGAATCGATGTTGGAAACTCGTCTTATTTCACCCGTCAATCAACCAGACTAAGCAGTATGTCTGGCGACCATTTTCGGTATCTGTTCAAGCGTTTGGTATTGAACGCCAACATGAATATCAGTTACTGTCGCTGATTGCTGATACCAAATTAGCACCACAAGCATTACAGTTAGTTGTTAGTACAGACAAACCAACACCACAAGTGATAGGGCTGGTGGTTGAATGGGTATCTGGCGTAGAAGCGACCACGACATTTTCTGATCAGAGCCTGTGTCAGTTACAAGCAAAAGTACATCAACTCCCATTACCTTGGTGGCGATTAGACGTCCATCAACGTGCCAAACATTATTGGCAACACCTCCATACCGACCATCACACCTCGTCTCTAGTTTCAATCCACCATTTTTTTCAGAGCCAGCCATTGCCTGTAGCATTTGATGATTGTTGCTGTCACTTTGATTTAGGACGTTATAACGTTATCGTACCGTCTATGAATACAGACTCCATCATCGGTGCAAAAATCATTGATTGGGAATATGCGGCAGCAGGAGATCCAAGCTTAGATTTAGCAATGACTATCATTGCCAATGGATTAGATATTGAACAAGCTGTAAATGATTATTGTGATTATCGCCAGCTTGTAAGTGGTGATAAAGTATTTGATGAACAACAATGGTTAGAAGCGGTTATTGCGTGGCAGCCATGGTGTCAATATCTGACATTGCTATGGTATTTAGTTGGATATGATATTTGGCAACAACCGGAGTATTTACAACAAGCGTCTCAATTACAGCTGCAACTCATTAAATATATTAATAACTAAGAAATAATATATTTAATTATTGTGTTTCAAAAAAAATCAGTAATTAATGGCCAGTGATACGCAGATTTAAATGGTTTTTTGGGCTTAAATCAGTTTTTGTTGGTGGGATCATGTTTCTTGTTTTAAATTTGTTAAAACATTACCTCGATAATGGATTTAATTCGTCGATGTCGGTATAGATAGTAAGTAAAATTATTCCTAGATAGCGAGAGATAACAATGATTATTTATTTACATGGCTTTGATTCAACAAGTCCAGGTAATCACGATAAAGTATTGCAATTGCAGTTTATTGATTCTGATGTTCGTTTTCTAAATTACAGCACACTTCATCCCAAACATGATATGCAACATCTATTGAAAGAAGTGCATAAATTGCTTGAAACCAGTAATGATCCTCAGCCTTTAATTTGTGGCGTTGGTCTTGGTGGTTATTGGGCGGAACGGATTGGATTTCTATCAGGTATAAAACAGGTGATGTTGAATCCTAATTTGTATCCTGAGTCTAACATGGAAGGAAAAATAGACCGTCCTGAGGAATATGAAGACATTTTGACAAAGTGTGTAACAAATTTTCGTAAAAAAAATACAGGAAATTGTCTTTGCATCCTTTCAACTCATGATGAAGTGTTAGATAATCAGCAAACAAAAGATGCGCTAGATCAATTTTACGACATTATTTGGGATGAAAATGAATCCCATAAGTTTGCAAAAATCTCGCAGCATCTACAAAAAATAAAAGCGTTTAAAGCGCAGTAATAACGGAACCATTACCTCCTACATATTACAGACGGGTCGTAGATCCGTCTGCCTACATGCGTGAATCAAAAGATATAATACTTTTTTGCCTAGCAGTCTTTATGCTTGATTATTTACTATCAGCAGACTGCTATGCAATTCAGTCTTTGTCAGTTTTTAAAAATCATAAAATAGAGAGGAAGCTATCTTGACACGTATAATCGTTGTGGGTGGTGGTGCTGGTGGCTTGGAGTTAGCTACTAAATTAGGCCGTACATTAGGCCGTAAACGTCGTGCAGAAATTACATTAGTTGATCGTCGTGCTAGTCATTTATGGAAACCGTTGCTACATGAAGTAGCAACAGGCTCATTAGATGCAGGTGTTGATGCGATTAGTTACCGCGCACATGCTAAAAACCATTCGTTTGATTTCCAGATGGGATCATTACAGGATATTGATCGTGAAACAAAAACGATCACACTAGCAGCATTATATGATAAGCAAAATGAGCTATTGGTACCTGAGCGTTCGTTAGAATACGATCTTTTAGTCTTAGCGCTAGGTTCGACCTCAAACGATTTTAATACTCAAGGTGTACGTGATAATTGTATTTTCCTTGATAGCCCAGAGCAGGCGCACCGTTTCCGTAGTGAAATGAATAATCAGTTCATGAAGTTACATGCTAATAAAGACCAAAAAACGGTTGATATTGCGATTGTAGGTGCCGGTGCTACGGGAGTTGAGCTGTCTGCTGAGTTACATAACGCTGTTCAAGAACTTCATAATTACGGTTTTGGCGATCTTGATAGCTCACGCTTAAACATTAACTTAGTTGAAGCGGGTGAGCGTATTTTACCTGCATTGCCACCACGTATCTCACAAGCGGCGCATAATGAGTTAACTAAATTAGGCGTAAATGTTCGTACTGCAACCATGGTGACTAAAGCTGATGAATCAGGCTTAACAACTAAAGATGGCGAACATATTCCAGCACAAATCATGGTATGGGCGGCAGGTATTAAAGCCCCTGACTTTATGAAAGATATCGCAGGTCTTGAAACTAACCGTATTAATCAGTTAGTTGTTAAACCAACGCTACAAACCACCCGTGATGATGACATTTACGTTATTGGTGATTTAGCATCATGTGTGCAAGAAGATGGTTCGTTTGTACCACCACGAGCTCAAGCTGCACACCAAATGGCAAGTCGTTGTTTCTCTAATATCGTGGCTAAATTATCAGATCGTGAGCAAAAACCTTACATCTATAGCGACCATGGTTCATTAGTATCATTGAGCCGTTTCTCTACTGTAGGTAGCTTAATGGGTAACCTGTCTAAAGGGTCGATGATGGTTGAAGGCCGTATTGCTCGTATGGTTTACATTTCACTGTATCGTATGCACCAAATGGCGTTACATGGCATGTTTAAAACTGGTTTAATAATGTTCGTCGGACGTATTAATCGCGTGCTTCGTCCAAGCTTAAAACTGCACTAAGATTTTTTCACGCAATAAAAACGCCAGTATGATAAATGCTTGTTAATTTTGAGCGTCATACTGGCGTTGTTATTGGTGCTGATTATTTAGTTAATCTTAAATAACTCAACATCAAAAATAAGTACAGATCCTGGTGGAATACTGCCAGCACCATTATTACCATAAGCAAGATTGGCTGGAATAAAGAAACGTACTTTTTCACCAACAACCATATGTTGTAAGCCTTCGGTCCATCCTTTAATTACTCGGTTTAATGGGAACGAAATTTTTTCGCCACGATCAACTGAGCTATCAAATACAGTACCATTAATTAATGTACCGTGGTAATGCACAGTTACTGTATCCGTTGCTGTTGGATGTTCAGTACCTGTACCTTGATGTAGTACTAAATATTGCAAACCAGACGCTGTTGTTTGTACGCCTTCTTTTAGTTTGTTTGCAGCAAGAAATTCTTGCCCAATTTTAATATTCTCTTGCGCCGCTTGTTTGTTGCTGTAAGAGCGATAAAGAAAAAATGCAATTAATGCAGCGATAACGACTGCGATAATAATTTTTGGCACGAGTGTGTCCTTACTTAATAAAATTGATTTATCTTACCATTACTCGCAACAGCAAACTCGCAAAATTATCTACCTTTTAAATCAGAGATATTATTTATTAATGGTGACAGATTTTATCTCGATTTGTGTGCAAGTTTTCACCGTTAAGTGTGATTTTATTACGAGATAAAAGAAAAGTAATCAACGCATCTAATGATAGATCATTTAATTTACAGGTATGAAAGTGGAGGTTAGTTCCCCAATGTTGTTCAACATACGCGTGTAATGTTTTGATGGTGAAAGGTGTCGATGCATCTGCAATAAGGTTTAGTACATCGTGACCATGGCGGCTTGCTGTTGTATGCATAATGAGTAACTATTTTTATTGAATAAAGAATCAGCAATGTTAGCTGAAATTGAGGTGCTAAAGATTGATGTATCCCAATATCAATACAGTTAACGCTACTTAATATAAATCTTGTGGTATGAGTGAATATACATAGCCATTAATGGGTATATTTTGATAAAAAATACGGTTTCTCGCCTCGCATTCAAAAATGGCATTACACGCAAGTGCAGTTTTTTGACTGGCATAATTATCTGTATGGGTAATTATTTCTAAACGGGTTAGACCTAACATTTGAAAAGCAAATTGAATAATAGCGAGACTTGCTTCAGTCGCCATGCCTTGGCGATGATAATTGTGGGTGATCCAGTAACCAAGATTTGCGGAATTAAATAATGGCACAATGGCACTAAGTGAAACCGCGCCAACAAAGTCATCATTAAATCGATCAAAAATAGCAAGCTCATAACTGTAATCATGTTGCCAACTTAAACGGCTAGCTTCGATCCATTCGTGAGCTTGTTGTTGATCAAAATCAGCATCACACCATTCTAACCAAGGTTGAAGATACTCACTTGATTGGGTGACAGCGTCAACAAAAGCATTTAAATCTGCAGTCTTAAATGGACGTAAAATAAGTCGAGGCGTAGTAAGTTCAAAGTCAATTTTCATGATAATTCTAGTCTATGACGTAGTGGTGGTAATTTATGACAATCAAGAAATCGCCCCAGATGCTATGTCTAGGGCGAGAGGAGGGTTAAATCATATTTTCTCTAAACTGATTCAGTAGATCTTCAATAAATTTAACTCTCTTTTTACGATCTGTTTCATTTGATACGATTTTTAACTTTGTTGGTCCTTCCATTCTGAAATGCTGAGGCTGTGTTTGCAGTAAACCAACCAGAAAGTGAGGGTTAATGGCTGCATCTTGTTTAAATTCAAGATAGCCCCCTTTTTCATTACTCTCAACTTTCTTAACACCAATAATAGCGGCTTTAAGTTTAAGGCTATTAACGGTAATTAGGTTGATAGCAGCATCAGGTAAAAGACCAAATCGATCAATTAACTCTACTTTAATTTCATTAAGCTCATTATCATCTTTTGCACTAGCAATACGTTTATAAAGTGATAAACGGGTATTAATGTCCGGAATATACTCATCAGGTAGTAATGCTGGAATACGCATTTCAACTTCAGCTTGTTGCTTGAGTAGATCATCGAGTGTAGGCTCTCTACCTTCTCGCAATGACTCTACTGCTTGTTCTAGCATTTCCATAAACAGGCTAAAACCAACGGATTGAATTTGACCACTTTGCTCATCACCTAATAGTTCACCTGCGCCCCGAATTTCTAAATCATGGGTGGCAAGCGTAAAACCTGCCCCAAGATCCTCAAGTGACGCAATGGCTTCTAAACGTTTCACCGCATCTTTGGTCATACGCTTTGGATGAGGCGTTAATAAATATGCATATGCTTGGTGATGAGAACGACCGACACGACCACGTAATTGGTGTAATTGCGCTAAGCCAAGGTTATCCGCACGATCCATGATAATGGTATTGGCGGTTGGTACGTCAATTCCGGTTTCAATAATGGTGGTACAAACTAATACGTTAAAGCGTTGATGGTAAAAGTCTCCCATTATCCGTTCAAGTTCACGCTCACGCATTTGACCATGGGCAAAGGTGACGCGAGCTTCTGGAATTAATTTAGCTAAATCTTCAGTGGTTTGTTCAATACTATCGACTTCGTTATGGAGGAAATAAACTTGTCCACCACGGCTAATCTCTCGCAAGATAGCTTCACGAATAATATTTTCATCACTCTGACGAACAAAGGTTTTAATCGCTAAACGACGTGCGGGTGGGGTAGCGATAATCGATAAATCACGCATGCCACTCATTGCCATATTAAGAGTTCGAGGAATCGGTGTTGCGGTTAGCGTTAGAATATCAACATCAGCACGAATAGCTTTTATTTTTTCTTTTTGGCGCACACCAAAGCGGTGCTCTTCATCGACCACCAATAGTCCAAGATCATGGTAGTTAACGCTACTATTGAGCAGTTTATGAGTACCAATCAATATGTCGATTTTGCCTTCTTCGACATCGGCTAGAATTTGCTTTTGTTCTTTAGCTGTTTTAAAACGTGATAACACTTCTACGCGAATAGGTGTATTGGCAAAGCGATCTCGAAAATTCTCGAAATGTTGCTGTGCTAGCAATGTTGTTGGTACAAGGATAGTCACTTGTTTGTTGTTATCTACTGCAACAAAAGCGGCTCGCATAGCGACTTCTGTTTTACCAAAACCAACATCACCACAAACCAAGCGATCCATGGCTTTTGGCTGACACATATCAGATAAAACTGCATTAATGGCTAATGCCTGATCATAGGTTTCTTCATACGGGAAACTGGTGCAGAAATCAGCATAGCTTTCGCGATCAAGCTTGAATTTAAAGCCTGGTTTGAGCTCGCGCATAGCGTAAACTTCAAGTAACTCGGCGGCAACGTCACGCACTTTTTCTGCGGCTTTTCGACGTGCTTTAACCCACGCTTCACCGCCTAATTTATGAATCGGCGCTGTTTCTTCTGAGCCACCGGAGTAACGGCTAATAAGGTGCAATGAAGCCACTGGGACATAAAGCTTAGCACCACCTTGATATTCAAGAGTGACATATTCAGTTTGAATCCCGCCAGCTTCAAGTGTTTGAAGTCCTTGATAACGACCAATACCGTGGTCGATATGAACAACGGGTTGTCCCACCTGCAATTCAGCAAGGTTACGAATGATGGTATCGGCATTAACGGTAGTTTTTTTGTCATTACGACGACGTTGTTGAATTCGCTCGCCAAGTAAATCGCTTTCACAAATAAAAGCGACCGCAGGCTTTTCAAGAATAAAACCATTTTCAGCTGCGCCAATAACGAGGCAATGTTTGGCTTTATCAGCCATTGCTGCGTCAAGGTTATCAAATACAATTGGACGTAGTTTTATACGAGCTAATAAATCAAATAATGCTTCTCGACGACCTTCAGAGGCGACGGAGAAAATAATTTTACCTTTAAATTGCTCAGTAAAGTGACGTAATTCGGCTAACGGCTCTTTGAGTTGATGATTAATTGTTATAGCAGGGATGGGTGTTAAAGCAGGATTATAGCGACCTGCTTTGTCTGCATCAATTGCTTCACGTTGTATACGTACACGAGGCAGTTGCTTAAATCCTGCAAACATTTCATCTTTAGTTAGCCATAATTCTTTAGGGGCAAGTAAAGGTCGTAGCGGATCAACGCGACGTTGGTCATATCGATACTCAGCATCATGTAAGAAAGTGTCAACCGCAGGTTCTAAATCACCGAGTGTCACTAATAGCGCATTGGTTGGTAAATAATCAAACAGAGTATCGGTATGATTAAAAAATAGCGGCTGCCAATATTCGATACCTGTTGGCCAGATTTTTTTACTAACCTGCTGATAGATAGATTCAGGCTCACGACGCGCTTCAAAACGTTCGCGCCATCGCATGCGGAAGTTTTCTATTGCCAGTTCATCGGTTGGGAATTCATGTGCTGGTAGTAGATCTATGGTAGCGATTTCAGCTGTTGAACGTTGATTTTCAGGATCAAATTGACGAATAGAGTCTACTTCATCATCAAAGAAATCAATTCGATATGGTGCATTACTTCCCATCGGGAACAGATCAACTAATGAACCACGGCTAGCATATTCACCGTGCTCCATCACTTGATCAACGTGACGATAACCTGATGCTTCTAATTGTAAGCGTAGTTTTTCAAGTGAGATACGATCGTCTTTTTTAACGATTAACGCATGTTGGTGAATAAATTCTTTAGGTGTTAATCGCTGCAAAAGCGTGCTGATTGGCACTAAAATAATGCCATTCTTCTGTGTTGGCATTTTATATAAGCGAGCCAAACGTTCAGAGATAATGTCTTGATGAGGTGAGAAATTATCGTAGGGTAATGTTTCCCAATCAGGAAAAACATGGACATCAAGATCACAGAATTGGCTGATCTCTGGCTGTAGTTTTAACGCAGTTTGCGTATCCGCGACAACGGCAAGTATGGGACCATTATGTTTAGTGGCCATTTCTGCTAATGACAATGCCAATGCAGAACCAGATAAATTACCGATGTAACGATTATCCCCAGATTTTTTTGGTAAGGGGATTGAAAGTAATGTTTTATTCGTCATTGTTATTATTCATGTTTCGTTGTTGGGCCCGCTGACGTAAAAGCTTTTGTTGGCAATACAGTGCAGCACGGATTAATAAATCACGATCTTCTTCTAATAGTCGCGTGTAGCGTAACTGAATTAAAAAACGATCATCTAAAGTAGAGCAATTGACCACCTCAGCATAACAATAAATGGCAGCTGCTGGGTGATCTAAAAATAGTTTAACGGTGACATCTTGCTCTAGTGTAAAAGGGTGTGGACTATAAAAGCTTAGATTACTGGCACCAAAGGTTTCGGTAATATAGCGATAATTAGCATTATCTTGTTGAGATAGCACGTAAGATAACAGCAGGTTTATTTTACTATTTTGAGCACTAAGATAATCAACTAACGCTTTACTGTCTTCTTTACCAAAGTTGGTTAATAGACGTTCTGCATTTTCTTCGAGCGTGTTACATTCGCGAGCTATACGAAACAGTGGTGGTATTTCAGTACTGAAGGTATCGGCATTGGGAAGAGGCTTACCATTTGCTAATGGTTCGACATTGATTGTTAGTCCTAAGTGAACTGAAAAATATTCATCTTGTCTCATTGCTTACTCACTGCCAGTTAATTGTCATCGAGTGTGTCACTATTGAGGTTATCTAACTACAAATAATACCAGTGACATTTGTGTTAATTATTACTTAGTGCGTACCTACGAGCAAGTGATCTCCATTAAGTGGTTAGCTTTTACTCTCTGTTTTTACATTACATTTACCTTGCTAGATGGTAAATAGAGTCGTTAACGCGTATTCTTGAGCCATCAAATAAAGGAGTGGTTTTTTAAGCTATGTTCCATCCTGTATCTTTTTTCATTGGTTTACGTTATTTACGTGGACGCTCAGGTGACCGTTTCAGTCGCTTTGTTTCTTATATGTCAACCGCGGGTATTACTGTTGGGGTGATGGCATTAATTACCGTTATGTCTGTCATGAACGGCTTTGAACAACAACTCAAAGACCGAATTCTAGGTGTTTTACCACAAGCGATTGTTACGAATGCTGATGGCCGAGTGCCACTTTCAGAACATGTGCCGAGTGTCTTAAAGCAGTTACCACATGTGACAAAAGTAACGGCAATTACACGGGGTGAAGCTATCATTCAGAGTGCTAACTCGTTAGCGGCTGGAATGATGATTGGTATTGAACCTAATCAATATGATCCTATTGCAGAACATTTGATGGTTGGATCACTGAAAGATCTACAACCTGGTAGCTTTAATGTCATTATTGGTCAATCACTTGCGGTTGAATTAGATGTTCAACCAGGCGATAAGATTCGATTAATGGTAACCAGTGCGAGTCAATTTACACCATTAGGACGCTTACCAAGTCAGCGTAATTTCACTGTATCCGGTATTTACGATACGGGTTCCGATGTTGATAAACAGCTAGTATTCACTAACATTTCTGATGCTGGACGGTTGTTGCATTACAAATTAGATCAAATGTCGGGTTGGCGTTTGTATCTAAATGATCCGTTTGCAGTAACAGAGTTAGCTAAAATACCATTGCCAAATGACTGGAAATGGTCAGATTGGCGTGAGCAGCGTGGTGAGCTATTTCAAGCTGTTAAAATGGAAAAAAACATGATGGGATTAATGCTTGGATTGATCATCGGCGTTGCTGCGTTCAATATTATTTCAGCTTTGATTATGGTGGTAATGGAAAAACAAGCTGAAGTCGCGATTCTAAAAACCCAAGGGATGACCCATCGACAAGTATTGACATTATTTATGGTACAAGGCTCAAGTAGCGGTGTCATTGGTGCTCTGTTAGGTGGTGTGTTTGGTGTGATAGTGTCGCATTACTTAAATCCAATTATGGCATTTTTTGGTGTGAATCTTGCGGTTATTGGCGGTTCTCTTCCTGTGGATTTTGAACCAATGCAAATATTTGCTGTTATCGTTGGCGCTATTCTCTTGAGCTTATTAGCGACTATTTTTCCATCTTATCGTGCGGCAGCTGTCCGTCCTGCTGAGGCTCTTCGTTATGAATAATTCATTATTATCTTGCCATCAATTATGTAAAACATACCAAGAAGGCGAGTTACAAACCGAAGTATTAAAACAAGTTAATATTGATATTACTGATCATGAATTGGTTGCTATTGTTGGTTCTTCTGGATCAGGTAAAAGTACCTTATTACATATTCTTGGCGCGTTGGATGAACCAACTGATGGTGAAGTGTTTTTTAAAGGCCAGCGCTTAGATACGTTAAGCTCAAATAAACAGGCAAAAATTCGCAATCAAGATATTGGTTTTGTGTATCAATTTCACCATTTGTTGGCTGATTTTACAGCGACTGAAAATGTTGCCATGCCACTATTAATTGGTGGGGTAGCGATCAGTGAAGCCCGTACTCGTGCACAAGATATGTTAACAATGGTTGGATTGGATCACCGCTTTGAACATCGGCCATCAGAACTAAGTGGCGGTGAACGTCAACGGGTTGCCATTGCCCGTGCATTGGTGAACAATCCTGCAATTGTATTAGCCGATGAACCAACGGGTAATTTAGATCATCAAACCGCGCTAGATATTTATGATTTGATGCGTAAGTTAAATGCAGAATCGGGTACCGCATTTTTAGTGGTGACTCACGATACTAAATTGGCATCAAAACTTGATCGTTGCATGCATATGCAAGATGGTATTTTAGCAGAGGTTAAGGAGAAGTAATGTTTCGTCCGTTATCTCTCTATATTGGCAGCCGTTTTAATCGTTCTAAAAAACGAAATCGTATGGTGTCGTTTATCTCTTTGTCTTCAATGCTCGGTATTGCTGTAGGCGTTGCGGTGATCATTATTGGCTTATCTGCCATGAATGGTTTTGAACGTGAGTTACAAACACGAGTGCTTTCTGTTATTCCTCAAGGTGAATTACAAGCTGTAGAACCGCCGCTAAATAACTGGAAACCATTATTAAAGCAAGTAGAACTGCATCCAAATATTACGGCAGCTGCGCCTTATGTTGAATTTACGGCCTTGCTTGAAAGAGGCACAAAACTTAAAGCGGTTGCTGTTCGTGGTGTAGACCCAAAAGAACAATTAAAAGTTAGTGAATTGCCTCTTTATGTTAAAGATAATGCATGGTTACGATTTTCAGCCGGTAAACGTGAAGTTATTCTAGGTCAAGGTGTTGCGACTAAACTTCAATTGAAGGTTGGCGATTGGATCACCGCGATGATTCCAAATACTGACCCGCAAATGAAGTTACGTGCTCCAAAACGTATTCGATTACAGGTTGTTGGTTTGCTGGCTTTAGGTGGACAAATTGATCACAGCTTAGCTATTGTGCCATTACAAGATGCTCAACAATATTTAGATATGGGGCAAGGTGTATCAGGTATTGAAATGAATGTTGATAATGTGCTTAATGCTCAACAAATTGTTAAAGAAGTGGGTGATACATTACCTGTTTATGTTTATCTAAAAAGTTGGACTCAAAAATACGGCTATTTATATCGAGATATTCAAATGGTTCGTACCATCATGTATTTGGTGATGGTACTAGTGATTGGTGTTGCTTGCTTTAATATTGTTTCAACATTGATGATGGCAGTGAAAGATCGCGCTGCAGATATTGCGATATTACGTACAATGGGGGCAAGTGATCGGTTGATTAAATCTATCTTTGTTTGGCATGGGGTATTATCAGGTGTGTTAGGCAGTATTATTGGGTCGTTGTTTGGTTCATTAATTGCAATCAACCTAACACATATTGTTCGTGTCATAGAGAAAATCATTGGGCATCAGTTCTTGTCTGGAGATATCTATTTTGTGGACTTTTTACCCACGCAATTAGCCTGGCAGGATGTAGTGATTGTTACGACCACCGCGATTGTCTTAAGTTTGATTGCTACTTGGTATCCAGCGACACGAGCAAGTCGATTACAACCAGCACGAGTATTGAGCGCGAAGTAATAACGACAAGAATTTGTTCTATTTAGCGTGAATTGAAAAGCGGAGCCTATGGCTCTGCTTTTTTGTATTCATTATTTGAAGGTGGGCAATGAGGGGATAATCATGACTATAATGAGGTTTTTGATTGTTTATATACAATAAGTTCAATTGTGTTCGATAAATTAAGATAAAAGTAACTTAAAATCGCATTGGTTTTGCTTTTAATAAACACGCATCGGTTGTTTTTTGACCATAAATGTGAATGCAAAAAGGCTGTGATCTTGTTTTTTTTTTATTTTCTGTTTTTTTATTTTATCATTTAATAATGATGTCTCATAAAAAAAAGAACGCACGCCAGTGCTGCTGCTGGTTGAGGTTTGCCATGGCTTTCTGATAATTATTTATATGTAGAATAAATAACGAACACTGTTCATTTTTTTGTGAATTTATATTGTTTAATTTAACACGGTCATTTTTACATGATAATTTGGCGCCACTTAAAAAAATAAATGTGCTGCAGTCGTTATTAGACAGAATTTATTCTGCATCGATATGATGGTTACTCTATAATCGGTATGACTGTCATTCTATAAATAGACAGCGCTTTGTTAATAAATAAAACAATTAGGAATTAAAAATGAAAAAGAATGCACTAGGCTTATTAGTCGCTTTTGCCGTAATGGCTCCTGTAGCTGCACAAGCTGCTGTTCAATTACCAGCTGGTACACAAGAGCTTGGTATTCAAGGTAATGCTAAACTAGGTAGCGGTTGGGATCTAAACTTAAACGGTTCTTACGGTACATTCGTAAAAGACAACTGGGAAGTTGGTGGTACTGCAACTGTAGCAGCTAAAGATGCAAACGATGCATTCAGTGGTAAGATTGGTGTATTTACAGAATACAACTTTGTTAACTCTACTAACTGGGTTCCTTACGTTGGTGCTGCAACTGAACTTGCTGGTCTAAGCTACGACAACCAAGATGGCACTTCAGGTGACCTAGGTGAGAAAGGCGACTCTTGGGCTCTAAACATTAAATTAGCGGCTGGTGTTAAATACTTCATCAACCCTAACGTTGCTCTAACTGCAGAAGCTAACTACAACATCGCAACTGACGATATTGACTTCTCTGGCGACAAAGCGAAAGACAGCTTAACTAACATCGTATTCGGTACTCGCTTCTACTTCTAAGTTTAAGCCCGTTTATTGATGATAAAAAACCCGCTGATTAAGCGGGTTTTTTTATAGCTATTGATTTGTAAATCGGTTCTGTAACGTAATGTTGTAAACAGAGGTTAAGCGATATTATTATTTTTAATACGCTTAATTAGCCAACTACTCAATAAACTAATGATGGCAATACCTAAGGTAACAAACGGTGCCACCATTAATATCATGGTTGTTACTCGAGCAATATTCTCTGGTAATAACGTCAATAAATACCCTAAGCCTGTGAGTAATAGTATCCAGGCAGTAGCACTTAACCATGCAAAACGGAAAAAGTGAGCTTGGTTTTTGATTCGAAATCCCATCACCAGTGGTAATAGTGGACGTACAACAGGAATGAATCGTGCGACAAATAAAGCCACAACGCCATGTCGAATGAGTAACTTATCAACTGTTTGCATTCGATGAGGCGGTACCATATCAACCCATCGTTTTACTTTTGGTAAATGATCCAGCCAGCGGCCTTGTAAGTAAGCGAGCCAGCTACCAATAGCTGCCGCCATAATTAACAAAAATACGATTAATTTAAAATCAATGATCCCCATTGCACCTAATGTACCAGCTAAAATAACAATGCTGTCGCAAGGGAGTGGGGCAGCAGGTAAAAATGCGCTTTCTAGCCAAATAACAAAGGTGACACAGAAATAGATCATTACAATACTTTCAGGGTTTTGTAATGCTGCAAAATCTTGTTGCCATAGCGCTGAGAAAATAGATACAAATGAATCAAGCATCTATGTAGTCCTTGTAGTCAGAGTCATAATTAAAGTAAATGTCGTGGTCATTGAGTAACATTAACTGCCTACGACTGTGAGTAAAACGGTATTGAAAGTTAGCAAGAACAAGATGTGGATACCGTTGATACTTAGAGTAATGACTTGTTATTTGATGTGGTTGTCGAACGACATTGTGGTCACAATGCAGAGCTGGAGCAAAATTCTTTTTTTCTTTTTTTGATAACTGTCGTGTTTTATGACTATTATTCGATAAAATAATGACGTTATCGTTCCAGTTTTCTTGATGATTGGTAGCATTAAAGACTGAAGCTGGATGTAAAGCATATTGAGACCATGCAATAGGCTCTGCCGGACTTGTTGTGCTTACTAGCCATGTATTTAGTAGCAAGCTAAAGAGAGTAAAGTAACTCATCAACAATATCGCTCAAGTATCAAAAACACACTTTTACTTAAAATTATAACCAAAGGCAATGTTTTTATAAGAAATTGTAATGAAATGATGGCAGGTGATATTTTTTGAGGTACTTTTTATAAATAAAAAATGATACAAAAAAAAGCTTCAGCAGTTAACTGAAGCTTTAATTATTATTGTTTATTAGATGGTGTTTATTTGATAATGACTTTTTTCATTTGTGAGCCAATAAAAATAAAGCTAATGCCTTCAAATATTAAAGAAACGCCAACAAAAATACCTAATAGTGACATTGAGAACTGAGGGTTGTGCATTAGATTAAAGAAATATATACCAATGATTGTTGATAATAAACCACTGAAAACAATCCAACGCCAGCCAGCAAGCTGCTTTCTGCTACTAAAGCCAAACATCATTCGTGTAATACCATTAAATACCATTGTGGCAATCATAAGTACGGTAATGGTAACTAAGCCAATGAATGGTTGTCCTAGAATGAATAAGCCGCCAAGAAGATAAAACAGGGCACTGATGACATACCAAATTTTAGTTTTCCACTGTGGAATACTGAAGGTGTGGTAGACCTGTACTAAACCGATAACTAAGAAGATCATGCCAATGATTGTTGTGATAGTCATTCCTGCAACAACGGGGAGGCTAATTGCAAAAATACCGGCCAAAGTAACAATGACACCAACGATAACAAACCATTTCCAACCTTTTGTAAGTAAATTATTTACTGGATTTTCCATTTTATTTCCCTTTGATGAATTATAATATTTATTAATAAGTTACTGCTAATTAAGTTGTTTTTATTTTCTAATAGTAGGTAGAGCAATAATAATTACTAGAAATAAAATGCAACGAATTAGCAATATCAGTCCATTATGGCGCTATTAAGTGTATAAAAGAAGAATAAATGTGTGAGAGATCTGTTAATCATGAAAAACTGAGTACAGGAATAAGAAATGGTGGAGGGGATTTCTCAAAAAAAGTGCAAATTAATAATAAAACTCCAAAATAATGGAGTTTTATTGTTATAACCAAATAACCGTTATCGTGTTCTGGAAATACGGTATTTACGTCGATTCCAACTGCGTACTACGGAATAGCGCCATAACCACCGAATACCGAAATAACCGATGGATGCACTTAATACGCTACAGATAAAGCATCCCAATAGGAACGGGGGACCGATTTGACTCATTTGATTTAACAGGAAATCCCATGTTAATTCAAAATGAAAGCCAACATCCGGGCTATGCAGTACCCAAGCCCCGAGTTTGTAAGCGCCATAAAAAAGTACCGGCATTGTAACGGGGTTACTGACCCATACGAGTGCGACGGATAAAGGTAAATTGACACCAAACATAATAGCGAGACCCGCCGCCATTAACATTTGACTTGGCAGCGGAACGAAAGCCATAAACAATCCGACAGCAAATGCGCCAGATGCTGAACGACGGTTTAAGCACCATAGATTTGGGTTATAAAGTAGATTCCCAAATATCTTTAACGCTTTTTGGCGTTTAATCACTTCATGGCTAGGCAGAAATTTTTTAATGAAATGTCTTGGCATAATAATTTTTTTTGACTGGCTAAGGCCATATGGTTCAAATATTTATAGCAAGTATAAGCGGTTATCTGTCGTTACATTTTTTTAACACCTTGCCACCCTACTGGTGTTTACTATTAATAATAGCCGTTGGTGTCATGTTGCTTATTGTGTATCGAAGTGTTCTTTTTATTTGCTTTTCACTTGCTATCTTCTGGGTTGTTTTTGATGCTAATCAATATATTAACAAGATTGATAACATTCCAATAAACAGCGCTAATATTACCATAGATGTAAGTATTAGTACGCTTTTTAATGAAAATATACCCTCTGAGTATTTTGAGGCAAAAGTACTGAATTTACATTCTGCCAATGTTGATTTTGTCTCCCCATTACGGGTAATGATATTTTGGAAAGATGCACCATTATTAAAACAAGGACAAATATGGCGTTTGCCGGTTAGGTTGAGCCGTATTGTTGGACGTGTTAACCAAGCAGGTTTCGATCGTGAGCAACACGCATTAAGCCGCAGTATTCATGGTCGCGCAGTCGTCACTGCGGGTAAGTTTTTACCAACACGATTATCATCTTCGATATCTTTACGCCAACAATGGTTAGATAGTGTCACTCCACTTTTAAAAAACACTCACCATCAAAGTTATTTAACCGCGCTAACTTTTGGATTAAAAGAGGGGTTAGAGGCGCAGGACTGGATAGATTTGCGTGACAGCGGGTTGGCTCATTTATTAGCGATTTCAGGGTTACATATTGGGCTTGCGATGCTGATCGGATGGTGGTTTGGTTACTTATTGCGGTTATGCTTACCACAAACGGGTTATTGGTTATGGCTACCTTTGTTTTGCGGGCTGTTATTTGCTTTTGGGTATGCGTGGTTAGCTGGATTTAGTTTACCGACAATTCGTGCGTTATTAATGTGCTTAATCGTTGGTGTTTTACGCATTACGGCAATTAACTGGCGACCTTGGCAAATTTTATTAGTAACGTTAGGTTTGTGTTTGTTATGGGATCCTTTTGTTAGTTACAGCGCAGGGTTCTGGTTATCCTTTGGTGCCGTTATTATCTTTTTAATGATGGTTATTATTGGTAATTCACCAGCATTAGCTGATTTACCTTGGCAGCAGCGGTGGTATCAGAACTTAAAGCAGTTGTGCAAAGTACAAGGGTATTTATTGTTATTGATGTTGCCCATGCAGTGGTGGTGGTTTGGTGGTGTATCCCTGGCTGCGCCATTAACAAATTTAATCGCGGTACCTTGGCTTAGTGTGATAACCGTACCGTTAGTCTTGATTGGCGTTATAACTGTATGGTGGCCAGCGTTATCTTCATTATTTTGGATACTGGCTGATATTTCATTAATACCTGTTTTACATATTGCGGCGTGGAGTAATGGGGCATGGATGATGTTACCAGCATCAGTAACGCCATTACTGGTCATTGTTGCGGTAATAACTGTTATATGGTCTTTGTTACCTTTGATGTATTTTCGATGGTTGTACATGAGCATTATTTTTATTGTGCTCAGTTGGTGGTGGAAAAAATACAATGATAATCATAACCTGCCATCGTGGACGATAACGGTATTGGATGTTGGACACGGATTAGCTATTTTGATAGAGAAACAACAGCGAGTATTTATTTATGATACTGGTAATGCTTGGGATGAAAAAAGTATTGCTCAGTCAGTCATCGAGCCAATATTAGCTCATAAAGGAATATCAGCCGTTGATGGACTTATTTTAAGTCACTCTGATAATGATCATGCTGGAGGTAGCGATTATCTTATACAGCGTTATCAACCTTTAGAAAAATACAGTAGTGATCAGCGAGATGGCTTTTCAACTTGTGTTATGGGACAAAAATGGCAATGGCAGGGGCTTGAGTTCGTAGTTAAATGGCCGCCAGTTACCACGGATCGTGCAACAAACTCAGATTCTTGTGTTATTCATATTCAAGTAATGAATGGTGATGGCCCTAGTATCTTATTAACTGGGGATATTGATGCTAAATCTGAGTTAGTGATGTTAACGCAAGCACAGACAGAGCAAGCCGATATTATAGTCGTCCCTCATCATGGTAGTAGTACCTCATCAACACAAACGTTACTTGATAGTATTCAACCCTCTGTGGCGATTGTGTCGATTGGGTATTTTAATCCATGGGGGTTACCGTCTGCGGCGATTAAACAGCGTTACCAAGCCAATAATATTGATTGGATCAGTACCCAAGACAGTGGTCAAGTGACAGTGACGATTAATCAGAATAACTATCATATAAAACAACAACGTTATCACTATTCTCAAGCATGGTATCGGCCGCAATGGCTAGCTAAAGAATAAAATGACAGTTAATGATTGCTTAATGTTGTTTTTATGAGCATAAAACGTAGTTTAAGAAAAAAGGATTGTGGACAAATTTGGTTGATAGCAATGTTAAGGGTAGAATAGAGATATTGTATTTTATCAAAATTGGCATTCATGACGCAATTAACAGAAAAATCAACCAAAGATACTTATAAAAGACTGTGGCCTTATATCAAGATCTATAAAGCTGGCATTATTGTCGCTGTTATTGCGCTGATCATTAATGCGGCTGGTGATACCTTGATGTTGTCGATGATTAAACCGTTACTTGATAAAAGTTTTGGCGGTTTTGATAGCATGGATTCAGGTTTTCTTGCCATGATGCCTATCTATCTTGTTGGCTTAATGATTATGCGTGGTGCGAGTGGCTTTGTATCAACCTACTGTTTATCGTGGGTATCAGGCAATGTCGTCATGAATCTTCGTCGGCAGTTATTTCAACATTTTATGAAAATGCCCGTTGCGTTTTTTGATAAAGAAGCCTCCGGCGCATTATTGTCACGTATTACGTATGATTCTGAACAGGTTGCTTCTGCGACCAGTAGTGCATTAGTAAGTATTGTTCGTGAAGGTGCATCGATTATTGGTCTAATGGTATTAATGTTTTGGAATAGCTGGCAGTTATCCGCTATTTTGATTGTTATTGCCCCTGTTGTTGCTATTAGCATTAGTATTGTTTCAAAACGATTCCGTAAGATTTCGCGTAACATGCAAGATGCGATGGGTTCAGTGACATCGTCAGCAGAACAAATGCTAAAAGGCCATAAAGTCGTATTAAGTTACGGTGGTCAAGACGTTGAGAAGCAGCGTTTTGATGAAGTAAGTAATTTAATGCGTCGCCAAACCATGAAATTAGTTTCTGCGCAGGCGATAGCGAACCCTATTATCCAACTTATTGCTTCTTCAGCACTTGTTGTTGTGTTAATTCTTGCCAATACACCATCATTACGTGATTCATTAACACCGGGTACCTTTGCTGTCGTATTTGGTGCAATGTTTGGTTTAATGCGCCCACTTAAATCTTTGACCAATGTTACATCTCAATTCCAACGTGGTATGGCGGCTTGTCATACACTGTTTGATTTGATGGATTTAGAAACTGAAAAAGATAATGGTAAGCATGAAGTTGAGCGTGTTAAAGGTGATGTATCAGTCAAAGATGTGACCTTTACTTACCCAACCAAAGATACACCAGCATTGCGTAATGTCAGCTTTGAACTTCCGGCGGGTAAAACTGTGGCGCTTGTGGGCCGTTCTGGTTCAGGTAAAAGTACCATTGCCAACTTACTTACACGTTTCTATGACATCGATTCTGGTGATTTACGCTTAGATAATGTTGAAATTCAAGATTATACCTTATCAAACCTACGTTCTCAGGTTGCCGTAGTCTCACAAAGTGTGCATTTATTTAATGACACGATTGCAAATAATATCGCTTATGCAAGTGGCGATATGTTTACTCGTGCTGATATTGAACGAGTAGCAGAGCTTGCTTATGCGATGGACTTTATTAAAGATATGGAGCACGGGTTAGATACCGTTATTGGTGAAAATGGTGTCAGCTTATCAGGTGGTCAACGCCAGCGTCTGGCTATCGCTCGTGCATTATTACGTAATGCGCCAGTGCTAGTACTTGATGAAGCGACATCAGCATTAGATACTGAATCTGAGCGTGCTATTCAACATGCATTAGATGAATTACAAAAAGATCGTACCGTACTTGTTATTGCTCACCGTTTATCAACTATTGAGAATGCCGATCAAATTTTGGTTGTCGATGAGGGTGAAATTATTGAACGTGGCACACATGGCGAATTAATTAGCCTAAATGGTGCCTATGCGCAACTTCATCGTATTCAATTTGGTGATTAATTGTGGCTGCTTTCATTGAAGCTATGTGGTACCAATCAGCATTAAAAGGTAAAACTCACATTGCTTATTATCTGTTGTGGCCATTATTGTGGCCACTCAGTCAATTGTTTGGTGTATTAAGCCGTCGAAAACGGAACCAATATACAACAGGCAAAAAAATGGCATATCGAGCGCCAGTACCGGTGGTTATTGTTGGTAATATCACTGCAGGTGGTAATGGCAAAACACCAGTAGTGGTGTGGTTAGTCGAACAGTTATTAGCACAAGGATTAAAACCTGGTGTTGTATCACGTGGTTATGGTGGCAAAGCACCGCATTATCCATATTTTGTTGAGAGTGATACTAGTACCGATATTGCTGGGGATGAGCCGATTTTAATTCGTCGTCGAACAGAAGTACCGGTTGCGGTTGCCCCCGTTCGAAGTGATGCGGTAAAGTTACTATTAGAGCATGATGTTGATGTTATTATTACCGATGATGGTTTACAACATTATGCTCTTGATCGTGATATTGAATTAGTTGTAATTGATGGTAAACGTCGGTTTGGTAATCAACACTTATTGCCATTAGGCCCATTACGAGAATCATGTCAGCGCCTTAATGAGGTTGATTTTCTGATTTGTAATGGTGGTGTTGCTGATACCAATGAAGCGACGATGTACTTAGCACCGTCAGAGCTGATTAATGTTAAAACGGGTGCTCGTTGTGCGGTTACCGCGTTAACATCTATTGTTGCTATGGCGGGGATTGGTCATCCACCACGATTTTTTGCGACATTGAATGCGTTAGGAGTAAAGCCTGTTGTATGCCAGCCTTTTGCTGATCATCAACCCTTTACTCATCAAACATTGTTAGGTTTAGCCCAACAAGGGCAACATTTAGTGATGACTGAAAAAGATGCGGTAAAATGTTACCCATTTGCAGAGGATAATTGGTGGTATCTGCCTGTTGATGCAGTTATTTCTGAGCCCCAAGCATCAGCCATTATTAAACAGATTATAGAGGTTAAGGAAAAGTATGGATCACCGTCTGCTTGAAATTGTTGCTTGCCCTGTATGTAAAGGCAAATTGAATTTCGATAAAGAAAAGAATGAATTAGTGTGTAAATTTGATCGTCTTGCTTATCCTATCGATGATGGTATTCCCGTGTTACTTGATTCAGAAGCGCGTACATTAAGTTCTGATGAGGTTAAGTAATGGCCTTTACTGTTATTATTCCTGCACGTTATCAGTCAACCCGTTTACCTGGTAAACCATTAGCTGATATTGCAGGTAAACCGATGGTGCAATGGGTTTACGAACAAGCGTGTAAATCTGGTGCTGATCAGGTTATTGTTGCGACTGATGATCAGCGTATTGTTGATGTGGTACAAGGTTTTGGTGGTGAGGTGTGTTTAACTCGTGCTGATCATCAATCTGGTACTGAACGTTTGGCTGAAGTGGTTGAGAAATATCAACTCGCTGATGATCATATCGTGGTTAATGTTCAAGGTGATGAGCCGCTTATCCCGGATACAATTATTCGTCAAGTTGCGGATAATATTGCGCATTTTAATGCGCCAATGGCGACATTAGCGGTAGAAATTGATCATCATGATGAAATTTTTAATCCTAATGCTGTAAAAGTAGTGACGGATAAAGACGGTTACGCATTGTATTTTAGCCGCGCAGCTATTCCTTGGGATCGTGATAATTTTGCGAAGCAACCGCGCATTGTTCATCATAACCTACTGCGCCATATTGGGATTTATGCTTACCGTGCTGGGTTTATTAATACTTATATTAATTGGCAGCCAAGTCCGCTAGAGCAAATCGAATCATTAGAGCAACTTCGTGTGCTTTGGTATGGTGAGAAAATCCATGTTGATGTTGCGATTGATGCACCACCGGCAGGGGTCGATACCTTAGAAGATTTGGAAAAAGTACGACAACTAGTTAGCTAGCAAAATTGTTTGTCTATATCCGTTATCTCAATAATAAAAAACCGAGTATTACTTACTCGGTTTTTTATGGGTAAATTAATTACTGTAATTATTCGGCAATTTTCACACGGATACGGCTTTTATCAACCATCATTTCATGAAGAGCTTTCATTGCGCGAGTTGCTTGCTCATCATCAGCCATTTCAACAAATGCAAATCCTTTTGATTTGCCTGTTTTGTCGTCTAATACAAGGTTACAAGCACTAATTTTACCAAATTCTTCAAACATTTTATGAATTTGAATTTCAGTAGTGCTGCGAGAAAGGTTACGGATTAAAAGTTTCATGAATTAAATTCTTTCTTAAGTAGTAAGTTACTATTTTATCATGAAATACAGTAAAGCATGCTGAGATTAAAGTGAAATAATACGATAAAAAGAAATTTTAAAACTGTATGATCTTAATAGTTATACAAATTGCAGTAGACATTTTTAAAAAAAACAGTACGAACAATGTCGTGATAGTCCTTTAAATAATCAATTAAAACATAGTGTTGGGGAACTTATAATGTCTCAGGTTTTACTTTTTCTGCTTGTTGATGTTCAATTTTCGGGTTTAATAGCTTGCTAGTAATACGCTGCCATAATTGCCCTAAACGCTCATGTTCAACAATTTCCATTTGAGTAAGGAACCTTGAATCAGGAACAAAATCACGCATTTGATTACTGGCCCTAAAGTTGGTTGGTGCAGCAATAGGGTGTAATCCAGCTTGATGGAAATAGTAAAGCGCGCGTGACATTTGGCTGGCTGATGTGACTAAAATCATATTTTTATCTTTAACGACATCTGCAGCTTGAAATGCTTCTTCTTTGGTATCTCTCGTTGATTCAAATAACAGAATATCCCGTTTATTGACCCCTAATGCGATAGCTAAATGTGCCATTAACCGAGCGTGGCTAATCCCTTGAGAAACAAGACCACCATAGCCTGATAAAATGAGTTTTGCATCAGGATACATACGAAAAATACGAATGCCTTCAACTAAGCGTGTAATCGCAGTTGGTGATAATTCGGAGGTGATAGGAAAGGTTTTATCGATAACTTGGCTACTGCCTAAGACCATGACATAACTAATTGGCTTAGTGGTACTCACAAAGGCTGCGTTTTCTTGCTCTAATGGGCGTAGTAATGCTGTAGTGAGGGGGTGGAATGAACATAAAAAAATACCAATTAAAGAGATACTCATCAAGATAGAGGCTAATTTTTTTCGACGTGTAAACCACAATACGCATAAACCTATAACGCCTACTAATAATAGAAACGGTAGTGGCATCAGTAGCGAAGATATGATTTTTTTAAGTATAAACATAATATGTCGTCCGAAATTTCAGCAGTTGAGCTCTAAAATCGATCACAAGCCTTTATTCCTTTACCGCTTGTGAGAAAATAAGCCATATTCTAGCATCGCTATCATAACGTAAATAAGCCATGAAAAAAGACCGAAATTTTGATGATTTAGCGAAAAAATTCGCTGATAATATTTATGGCACAGCGAAAGGTCAAATACGACAAGTTGTTGTTTGGCAAGATATTGAATATATATTGCAGAAATTGAATTCTGTTTCGCCATTACAAGTATTAGATGCGGGTGGTGGTATTGGGCAAATATCTCAAAAAATAGCAGCACTTGGACATCAGGTGACGTTATGTGATCTTTCTAGCGAAATGCTGACATTAGCAGCACAAGAAATTGCTAAAAATGGCTTAATTGAGCAATATCGACTAGTGCATTCACCAATTCAAGAAATTAGTGAGCATATAGAAGCACCCGTTGATTTAATTCTCTTTCATGCGGTTATGGAATGGTTGTCTGATCCGATTACAACATTAATGGGTCTATTAAATAGCGTAAAACCCGGTGGTATTATCTCGGTTATGTTTTATAACTATAACGGATTGTTATTTAAGAATCTTATTTGTGGTAATTTAACCCATATAGAACAAGGTATGCCACACCGTAAACGATTTAAATTACAACCTCAGCAAGGAATAAAGCCTGATGAAGTATATCAGTGTTTAACTACGGCTGGGTTTGACATAATGGGTAAGACCGGCGTACGCACATTCCATGATTACATGCAGCATGATCGAATGGGTGATTACAGTTTCGAACAAGTTCTTGATATGGAGCAAAAGCTTTGTCGTCAGGAACCTTTTTTGTCATTAGGCCGTTATATTCATGTGTATGCGCGTAAGCCTCTCACTGATGTAACGTCAACAGTGGTGACAAATTTAAATAATAGCAATAAGGACAAGGGATGAGTGAAGTTACCCAGACTGTTCCTGAGTTAGTAAATTGGGTCAAAAATAATGAATTTGCGCTCAATTTGCCAACAGAACGGCTGGCGTTCTTGTTAGCGATTGCTGTATTAAGCGGTGATCGCTTTGATGAAGAATTAGGGGAAGGTGAGTTGGTTGATGCATTTCGCATTGTGAGCGACATGTTCGGCCAAACCAAGGAAACCCTGGCATTTCGCGCCAATAACGCCATAAATGAATTGGTAAGACAGCGGTTAATATCACGCTTTACCAGTGAGGTGACTGACGGCGCTAGCATTTATCGATTAAGTCCGTTAGCGCTTGGCATTACTGATTATTATGTGCACCAACGTGAGTTCTCAACATTAAAACTATCTATTCAATTAGCAATGGTAGCTGATGAGATCAATAAAGCGGCAACAGCAGCACAAGAAGACGGCGATGAAAAACATTGGCGTCAAAATGTGCATGCGGTTTTAAAATATTCTGTTGCTGAAATTTTTGATCGTATCGATTTAAACCAACGCGCAATGGATGAGCAACAGCAACAAGTTAAGCTCGATATTGCTGAGTTATTAAATCAAGATTGGCAAGCCGCCATCAGCAGTTGTGAAGTCTTACTTGATGAAACATCATCGACACTGCGTGAATTACAAGATACGTTGCAAGCTGCAGGTGATCAGCTTCAAAGTCAGTTACTTGCTATTCAAGAAGAGATTCAAGGACGTGCTGATCTCGATTTTGTTGATGGTATGATTTATATCCTGCAAATGAAATTAGATCGTATCATTAGTTGGGGACAACAAACGATTGATTTATGGATTGGCTATGATCGCCATGTACATAAATTTATTCGTACCGCAATTGATATGGATAAAAACCGCGCCTTTAGCCAACGACTACGCCAATCGGTTACCGATTACTTTGATGCGCCATGGTTACTGACATTTGCAGATGCAGAACGCTTACTTGATATGCGTGATGAACCCTTAATATTACGTGATGATGAAGTAACAGGTATTGTTCCTGGTGAAATGGAATTTGAAGAACTTGATTTGGTTAACGATCAATTGGCTGAGAAAGTCGGTTTGATGTTAAAAGCACATAAAGCAACAGGTGCACCAATCAATTTGAGTGTTTTACTTAAAGATTATTTGGCACAACATCCGTATGCACAACATTTTGATTTAGCGCGGATTGTAATTGATCAGGCCGTGAGGATGGGGTATTCCGAAGCTGATTTCAATGCCATTCAGCCTGATTGGAAAGCAATTAACGAATACGGAGCCAAGGTACAAGCCCATGTCATTGACAAATATTGAAGAATTTATGCCGGAGAAGTTGGCAAAAGCCATTGCTAACCCACTTTTCCCTACGTTAGATAACGCTCTGCGTTCTGGTCGCCATGTTTCAAGTGAAGATTTAGATAGTCACGCTTATTTAATTGAGTTTGAGAAAGAGTTAGCGATGTTTTACCGTCGTTATAATGCTGAATTAGTACGTGCACCTGAAGGTTTTTTATACTTACGTCCACGTTCAACCTCATTAATTGGTCGTTCAGTATTATCTGAAATCGATATGCTGGTGGGTAAAGTATTGTGTTTTCTGTATCTTAGCCCAGAGCGTCTAGCTCACGAAGGTATCTTTACGAACCAAGAATTATTTGATGAGTTGCTAGTATTAGCGGATGAACAAAAGCTAATGAAACTTGTCACTAACCGCGCTTCAGGCTCAGATCTTGATCGTGAAAAGCTGTTTGATAAAGTAAAAACAGCGTTACGTCGTTTACGTCGTTTAGGAATGCTTATTCCTATTGGTGAAAATGGCAAGTTTCGTATTAGTGAATCTGTTTTCCGCTTTGGTGCTGATGTACGTACCGGTGATGATGTTCGTGAAGCACAATTACGATTAATTCGTGACGGTGAAGCCGTGGTTCACCAGCAAGCGTCAAGTCAATCAAGTCTGCTTGATGATATTGACACTAATAATCAAGAAATGCTTGAAATGCAACAAGATGTAGAGCAAGCGGGACAGGAGAGTAGTATTTAATGGAACGCGGTAAGTATCAATCGCTCACCATGATCAACTGGAACGGCTTTTTTGCGCGTACCTTTGATATTGATAATTTGGTGACAACGCTTTCTGGCGGTAACGGTGCGGGTAAATCTACCACAATGGCAGCATTTATCACGACATTGATTCCAGACCAAAGTCTCCTTCACTTTCGTAATACCACTGAAGCTGGTAGCTCAAATGCATCTCGTGATAAAGGCCTTCACGGTAAATTAAAACCCGGAGCCTGTTATGCTGCATTGGATGTGGTTAACTCAAAGCAGCAGCGTATTATTTTTGCGGTTAAATTACAGCAAGTGGCGGGTCGTGATAAAAAAGTGGATATTAAGCCATTCTTAATTCAAGGCTTACCATCGCATATCAAACCGACTGAAATATTAGTTGAAACGATTTCTGAAAACCAAGCCCGTGTTCGTCAGCTTAACGATGTCAAAGATCTTGTTAGCCAGTACGAAGGGGTGCAGTTTAAAACATTTAACTCGGTAACGGATTACCATGTACAAATGTTTGAAATGGGCGTGTTACCGAAAAAATTACGTAATAGCCAAGATCGTTCAAAATTCTATCGTTTAATTGAAGCCTCTCTATATGGTGGTATTTCAAGTGCGATTACCCGTTCATTGCGTGATTATTTATTACCGCATAACTCTGGGGTGAAAAAAGCTTTCCAAGATATGGAAGCCGCATTACGTGAAAACCGTATGACGTTAGAAGCGATTAAATTAACCCAAAGTGATCGTGACTTATTTAAGCATTTGATTTCAGAAGCAACTAATTATGTTGCAGCTGACTATATGCGCCATGCTAATGAGCGTCAGCAAAAATTAGAACAAACACTGCGTTTACGTGGTGAGCTAATGGGATCACGCCAAACGCTGATTGATCAGCAGTCATCGTTAAATAACATGAATGCCGAATTAGCTGAGTTAACGGATCAAGAAAGTGCATTAGAGCAAGATCACCAGTCGGCGTCTGATCACTTACAGTTAGTTCAAGCAGCGGTTCGTCAAGCTGAGAAAATTGAGCGTTACAAAGAAGATCTTGAAGAACTCACAGAGCGTCTTGAAGAACAAGTGATGGTGGTTGAAGAGGCGGCAGAGCAATTAGCAATAGCCGAAGAACAATCACAGCTAACGGAAGAAGAAGTTGATAGCTTAAAAACCCAGTTAGCAGACTACCAGCAAGCATTAGATATGCAGCAGACACGTGCGCTGCAATATCAACAAGCATTACAAGCATTAGAAAAGGCGCGCCAGTTATCTGGTGATCCACAAATGCTAGCTGATCAAGCGCCACCGTATTTATCGCAGCTTAAACTGCAACAGGAACAACAAACAACGGCTTTATTGGCATTAAAACATAAGCTTGATATGTCATCGGCTGCGGCACAGCAGTTTGAAAAAGGCTTAGCGATTGTGACGACAATTGCGGGTGTGGTTGATCGTACTAATGCGAGTGATAAGGCTCGTGAGCTAATAGAGCATGGACGTCAACTTCGTTCTGTTTCTGAGCGTGGCGATCAACTGAAAGCGCAATATCGTGATTTAGAACGCAGCGTTCGTAGCCAACGTCAAGCTATTGAGTTAGCTGGCGCGTATGCGAAAAAGTTTGCGACCACTATTGATGGTGAATTGGCATTAGCGGAAGAACAAGCACGCCATGAAGCAACTTTAGAAAGCTTAGAGCAAGATCAAGCAAGCTTAGTCGAACAGCGTAATGACATGCGTCATAACGAACAAAGTCTAGCTGTTCGTATTACTGCACTTGAAACTTCAGCTCCTGCGTGGATTGCTGCGTCAGATGCATTAGAGACACTTTCTGATCAAGCTAACGTTGAGTTAACTAGCAGTCAAGCTGTCATGGATGCGATGCAAGCAACACTTGATAATGAACGTCAAGTATCAGCACTGCGTGATAAATTCGCACAACAGAAGCAAACTTTAGAGCATGATATTGAACACTTGGCACAACCAGGTGGTAGTGACAATTTAGGTCTGCGTGCGTTAGCTGAGACGCTTGGCGGTACGATGTTATCTGAAATTTATGATGATATTACACTTGCTGATGCGCCTTATTTCAGCGCAATGTATGGCCCATCGCGTCACGCTATTATTGTGCCTGATTTAAGCGGTATTAAAGAAAAGCTGATTGCACTGGATGATTGTCCTGATGATCTTTATATCATTGAAGGTGATGCAGACTCATTTGATGACAGTGGCTTTGATGTTGATGAACTTGAGAATGCAGTATGTGTGCATCTCAATGATCGTCAATTGCGTTACTCGCGCTTCCCTAAAGTACCACTGTTTGGTCGAGCAGCACGTGAACAGCGGTTAGAGTTTTTACGTGATGAACGTGATCAAGTGGTAGAAGATCACGCAAAAGCGGCATTTGATTCGCAAAAGCTGCAACGTTTATACCAAAGTTTTAATAGTTTTGTGGCAACCCATATGGCGATTGCATTTAATGCCGATCCTGAGGTTGAACTAAAACAAGCACGTGATCAGCGTAATCAGATCATGCGTCAGTTAGCAGAGTCACAAGCACAAGAGCAACAACAACGTAGCCAACTGGCTGCAGCACGTGAAGGCTTAACCTTATTGGGTAAATTAAACCCAATTGTGACATTGCTTGAAGATGAAACGCTAACTGAACGTTTTGCTGAAGTTGAACAGCAACTTTCGCAGATGGATGAAGCACGTAATTATCTGGATCGTTACGGTAAAGCATTAACTGAACTTGAAGGGCTAGTATCAGCACTTGATGCCGATCCTGAGCAGTTTGATACATTACAAGCTAATTACGAAGCGGCCGATCAAAAACTGCAACAACTGAAAACATTAATCTTTGCGGTTGCAGATTTAGCTGAGCGTCGTCATCACTTTAGTTATGCCGATTCTGTTGAGTTATTGAGTAAGAGTTCAGAACTGAATGAGCAGCTAAAATTAAAATTAGCAACAGCAGAGCAACAGCGCAATACAGCTCGTGCAAGCTTGAAGCAATCACGTGCGCAAACGAATCAATATAACCAGCTATTAGCATCACTGAAAAGTTCGCATCAAGCTAAGAATGAAACCGTGCTTGAGTTTGAACGTGAACTGCAAGAGCTAGGTGTGCGTGCAGATGTTGAAGCTGAAGAACGTGCATTAGTACGTCGAAATGAGCTGAATGAACGTTTACACAGTTCACGTAATCGCCGTAGTACATTAGAAAAATCAACCACGTCAATTGAGCTTGAAATGAAAGGCTTGATGAAGCGTTTACGTAAAGTGGGTAAAGATTACCAAGACTTCCGTAAACTGGTTGTTAATGCTAAAGCGGGTTGGTGTGCGGTATTACGTCTTGCTCGTGAAAGTGATGTTGAACGTCGTTTACATCGCCGTGAAATGGCATACATGTCGGCTGATGAACTACGTTCATTATCAGATAAAGCGCTAGGCGCGTTGCGTCTGGCGGTAGCTGATAACGAAAATTTACGTGATGCATTACGTGCTTCAGAAGATGTGGCGCGTCCTGAGCGTAAAGTGTTGTTCTATATTGCTGTGTATCAGCATCTACGTGAGCGTATTCGTCACGATATTATTCGCACTGATGATCCGGTTGAAGCTATCGAAGAAATGGAAGCTGAGCTTGGTCGTTTAACAGAAGAACTGACCGCGCGTGAACAACGTTTAGCCATTAGTTCTGATTCGGTAGCGAATATTATTCGCAAAACAATTCAACGTGAGCAGAACCGTATTCGTATGCTTAACCAAGGTCTACAAAGTGTAGGTTTCGGTCAGGTACGTGGCGTGCGTCTTAATGTTAAAGTGCGAGACACACATGAATCGTTACTGCTTGGATTACTTGATCAAAAAGATCAACATAACGATCTGTTTGGTAATAATCGTTTAACGTTCTCAGAAGCGATTGCGAAACTGTTCCAGCGCTTAAATCCACATATTGATATGGGTCAGCGTTCACCGCAAATTCTAGGTGAAGAGTTACTGGATTACCGTAACTACCTTGAGCTGAATATTGAAGTTAACCGTGGTACTGATGGTTGGCTACAAGCAGAATCAGGAGCGTTATCGACGGGTGAAGCGATTGGTACAGGTCAAGCCATTCTATTGATGGTTATACAAAGCTGGGAAGAAGAATCTCGCCGTTTACGCGGTAAAGATATTATTCCTTGCCGTTTATTGTTCCTCGATGAAGCCGCGCGTTTAGATGGTAAGTCTATTGCGACCTTATTTGAGTTATGTGAACGTCTAGATATGCAATTATTGATTGCGGCCCCTGAAAATATCAGTCCTGAAAAGGGCACGACCTATAAATTGGTACGTAAAATATTTAAAGACCGTGAGCATGTGCATGTGGTGGGTTTACGTGGTTTTGGTAATAAACCCAAGGTTGCTGAAATGCCAGTACAAACATTATTGGATATTGAACCTGTGTAAACACACTTATACCAATAGAATCTAGTGAGTTGTTATAAAAAGCCAGCAGTGATGCTGGCTTTTTTTATGGCTGTTATTTAAGTGAGTAAGTCCAAATTGGCGGAACTTATTTATAGTTTGATCGTGAAGGTTAATTATCATTGACTATAATTTCATCAACCCATTGTTATTCGTGAATGGTATATCGCTATTGTAATGATTATTTAGAGGTCGATTATGGCTAGTACTGAGATTACCGAGCAAGAACGAGGTCGCTATGAATGGTGGGCCTTTTTATTCATTATTATTCTGTTATTTCCGTTGTTATCCATAGCATTAGTCAGTGGTTATGGTTTTACGATATGGGCGTTACAAGTGTTTGTTTTTGGTCCTCCAGGGCATGGGTAGGTTGTAATGTTTCGATGAAATAAACAACGGAGGGAGAACGATGGTGACGTTTATAAAAAAATTATGGTTAACCTTTTGGCGTCCTGCTGCGAAGATAAGTCTTGGTGTACTGACCCTTGGTGGGTTTGTTGCTGGTGTTATCTTTTGGGGTGGGTTTAATACTGCGTTAGAAGTGACTAATACTGAAAAATTTTGTATTAGTTGTCACTCAATGCGCGATACCGTTTATCCAGAATTACAAGGCACCATTCACTGGGAGAATAGTGCAGGAGTGAGGGCAACGTGTCCTGATTGCCATGTTCCCCATAATTGGACCGATAAAATAGCCCGTAAAATGCAGGCCAGTAAAGAAGTGTTTGGTGCAATTGTCGGCACTATTGATACCCCTGAAAAATTTGAAGCGAAGCGGTTGGAGTTGGCTCAGCATGAGTGGAAGCGATTTGCGGCGAATAAATCTTTAGAATGTAAAATCTGCCACAGTTACGACAGTATGAAATGGGATGAAATGTCGCCACGGGCACAAGTACAGATGAAGCAAGCGGCTGCAAAAGATCAAAGTTGTATTGATTGTCATAAAGGGATTGCCCACCATTTACCGTCAAATATGGATTCATCAGGCGGTATGATTTCTGAATTAGCGGCTGTAGCACAAAATACAGATTATGAGAACGGTAATACTTATTACAGCATGCAGTTTATCCCTATGTTTGAAGATGAGGCAAAAACCAAAGATGGCGGATCATTAGAGCCAGCATCGGGTGTCAAAATTGTCGCTGTTAAAGATGATATGCTACAAATTGAGATCAGCGGTTGGCGTAAGGAAAAAGGCTTTGGTCGCGTTATTAATCAGGATTTTGGGATGAATATTCCTACCGCAGCATTAAGCAAAACAGCAGCTCAAAATAAAGACATTGTTAAAGGGACGACCGAAAAAGAAGATGATGTTACCGGGCTTAAATGGCAACAAGTCACAGCGACGCTATGGGTAGAAAAAGCGAAGTTTGTGAGTAATGTTAATGATATTTGGTCCGTTGCCCAATCAGCTTATAAAACTAATTGTAGTGTCTGTCATACTCAACCTGCCGAAAATCATTTTGATGCCAATACGTGGCCGGGAATGTTTAATGGCATGTTAGCGTTTGTGAATTTTGATACCGACAGTGAAGCCATTGTTTTGAAATATTTACAAAATCATTCATCAGATTTTGCAAAAGACAAACATTGATAGCGTATCCCGTTTAAAAAGAGGAAAGATCTATGTCTTTGAGTCGGCGTAAATTTTTACAAGGGTTAGCGACAACCAGTGCCGCTTCTGTGATTGGTCCGGGGTTATTGTTACAAGTCGCACACGCGAGTGATACTAATACGCCAGTAGCCGATGCGCCGGGCATTTGGAAAGTATCGGGCTCTCATTGGGGGGCATTTCGAGCGCGAATATATAATGGCCAAGTCGCTGAAATAAAACCGTTAGAATTTGATAAAAATCCTACCGATATGTTAAACGGGATCAAAGGCTTAATTTATAGTCCTTCACGGGTGCGCTATCCGATGGTGCGCTTAGATTGGCTCAAGAAAAATAAATATAGCGGTGAAACTCGTGGTAATAATCGCTTTGTGCGGGTGACATGGGATGAAGCATTAGATTTATTTTATCAAGAGTTACAACGGGTGCAGAAAGATTACGGTCCGTGGGCATTGCATGCAGGTCAAACAGGATGGCGAGAAACAGGACAGTTCCAAAGTTGTACGTCGCACATGCAACGAGCTGTGGGTATGCATGGTAACTTTATTAAGAAAGTCGGTGATTACTCAACCGGTGCAGGCCAAACCATTTTACCTTACGTATTAGGCTCAACAGAGGTTTATGCCCAAGCAACCACATGGTCAACCATACTTAAAGATTGTAAGACATTGATATGGTGGTCAAATGATCCGATTAAAAATAGCCAAGTAGGATGGCAATGCGAAACCCACGGTTCTTATGCTTACTATGAGCAATTAAAACAGAAAGTGGCTGATGGTAAGATCCGCATGATCTCGGTCGATCCTGTGGTATCAAAATCGCAACAATATTTTAATTGTGAACATCAATATGTCAATCCTCAAACTGATGTGCCTTTCATGCTTGCCATTGCGTACACATTGTATAAAGAAGATTTGTACGATAAGCAATTTCTAGAAATGTATACACTGGGGTTTAATGAGTTCTTACCTTATTTATTAGGCACAGGTAAAGACAAAATAGCTAAAACGCCAGAGTGGGCTGAACCTATTTGTGGCGTTAAAGCTGATGCGATTCGAGAATTTGCGCGTAATTTAGTGAAAGATCGTACTATGTTGATGTTTGGTTGGGCAGTGCAACGTCAACAGCATGGTGAACAACCGTATTGGATGGGGGCGGTGTTAGCCTCCATGCTAGGCCAAATTGGTTTGCCTGGAGGTGGTGTGTCTTACTCGCATTTTTATAGTGGGGTTGGATTACCTTTTAGTACTGCGGCCGGGCCGGGTGGCTTTCCGCGTAATGTTGATGAAGGTCAGCAGCCTATTTGGAATAATACTGATTTTAAAGGTTATAGCTCAACCATTCCCGTTGCTCGATGGATTGATGCCATTATGGAACCGGGTAAGAAAATTCAATATAACGGCAGTGATGTCGTATTACCTGATATTAAAATGATGGTGTTTAGCGGCTGTAATCCATGGAATCACCATCAGCAACGTAATCGTATGAAAGAGGCATTTAGAAAGCTGCAAACGGTGGTGAATATTGATTATACATGGACCCCAACGTGCCGTTTTTCTGATATTGTTTTACCGGCTTGTACACAATTTGAACGTAGTGATCTTGACCAATATGGTACTTACTCAACCAGTGGTATTCTAGCGATGCACAAATTGGTTGATCCATTATATCAATCAAAAACCGACTTTCAGATATTCACTGAATTAACAGAACGCTTTGGGAAAAGTAAGCAATATACTCGTGGTATGACTGAAATGCAGTGGATAGAACAACTGTATAATGATTGCCGCAAAGCAAATAAAGATAAACATGAAATGCCAGAGTTTAGCCAGTTTTGGCAGCAAGGGTTAGTGGAATTTCCAACCGATCAAACTTATGTTAGTCATGCTGCTTTCAGAGAAGATCCTGAGATTAATAGTTTAGGTACACCTTCTGGCTTTATTGAAATTTATAGCCGTAAAATCGCGCGTTATAACTATGAGCATTGCCAAGGCCATCCAATGTGGTTTGAAAAAGAAGAACGTTCACACGGTGGGCCAAAATCAAATAAATTCCCATTTTGGCTCCAATCATGCCATCCCAATAAACGCTTACATTCACAAATGTGTGATTCTGAAGACTTCCGTAATACCTATGCAGTAAAAGGGCATGAACCCGTTTATATCAACCCTGATGATGCGAAGAAAAAAGGCATTAAAGATGGCGATATTGTGAGAGTGTTTAATGATCGTGGGCAGTTATTAGCCGGCGCTGTACTTTCAAGCCATTATCCAACAGGGGTGATTCGTATTGAAGAAGGTGCATGGTTCGGGCCACTCAATAATGATATTGGCGCTATAGATACTTATGGTGATCCCAACACGTTAACTATTGACATACCAACCTCAGAGCTTGCTCAAGCAACCAGTGCTAATACGGTGGTGGTTAATTTTGAAAAGTTCACGGGAAAAGTTCCTCCTGTTACCTCTTTTAGTGGACCTTTGTATGTGAGTTAATTAAATATGTGATCAACAATAAATAATAAAGAGTGGCTATGGCTGCTCTTTATTTATTTCTTATACTATATAAAAAAAGATTTTAATAAAGTGATAATGAAATGGTTGATAAAGTTGAGTTCCCCGAAGGTGATGACTTTTCAGGTGTAAAAAAGCGTAATGTCCCCAAGTTTGAGCAAGGAGAGGATATTTTACAGGCGGCAGGTGGTGAGATCGGTGTACAACAGCTTGTCACTGATTTTTATTACTATATCGATAGCTTACCTGAAGCGGCAACGATACGTGCTATGCACAGTGAAGATTTGACCGAAGCTCAGCAAAAATTGACAACATTTTTGATTGGTTGGATGGGAGGAGAAGATAATTATATCGAGCGCTATGGACGCATGAACCTTGCTAGTGCTCATCGGCATCATCATATTGGCTTAGCTGAAAAACAAGCATGGCTTATGTGTATGCAAAAAGCCGTTGATGACCAACCGTATGATGAGTTATTTAAGCGTTTTATTATGGTGCAATTGTCTTTTCCTGCTGAGATCTGCCGTAATCAAAATTAGGCCTTATAAACCCATTCCAAACCGGAATGGGTTGCTATCCTAGCTTTCACTGTTCGATATACTTAATCATCGTTATTATTCTGCTATTAGTATGTTGATTAATAAAGTGATCGTAAATGGAATTAGGTATAGATGTATTAGTTATTTTATTTTGTGTGGCGTTAGCGGCCGGATTTATTGATGCAATCGCTGGTGGCGGAGGAATGCTCACAGTGCCAGCGCTCTTGTCTGTTGGGATCCCACCGGCTCAAGCATTGGCAACCAATAAATTACAAAGCTCATTTGGTAGTTTTTCAGCATCTTGGTATTTTGTCCGTAATGGGTTAGTTAATCTTAAACAAATGCGATTGGCTATAGGTTGCACGTTTGCAGGTTCAGCGGCGGGTGCAGTGTTAGTGCAGTATATTGATGCGAGCATACTGACAAGCCTTATTCCTATTTTATTAGTTTGCATTTCACTGTATTTTTTATTTTCTCCTAATATTGGTACCGGAGGAGGCACACCTAGATTATCAGAAGCGGCTTTTGCATTTTCAGTAGGCACAAGTATCGGTTTTTATGATGGTTTTTTTGGCCCAGGTACAGGTTCATTTTTTACGATTTGTTTTGTTGTTATTGCTCAATTAGGGCTAGTAGAAGCGACCGCTCGCACTAAAGTTTTAAATTTCACCTCTAATATTGCAGCGCTAATATTGTTTATTTTGGCTGGATTACCTGTTTGGAAGGTGGGGCTAATAATGGCTGTGGGTGGTTTTATGGGCGCGCGATTAGGCGCACATGTTGTTATTAGTAAAGGCCAGCGTTTTATTCGACCAATGGTTGTTATTATGTCGATGGGAATGGCAATTAAGTTGTTGTGGCAACAGCACCCGCAATGGTTTCAATTAGTTTTTTAACACGCTGTAATTTATAACTATTTTGGCGGTATATTAGATGGATTGGGCGAGTTAGTTCTGCTAATTCTTCAAATTCAAAACAGAATTTAGCGTGAATGTTTAAAGTTTTGACTATTGAATTAGGCACTAGAGCAGGTAGCATACCTGCAAGTGCCAATTGTGCTGCAGCTGTGTAAGAGTCCATTTCCATTATTGGCGTGATCCCTTGCTTTTGCAGTATTGCAGCCTGAGAGATATTGGATGGGTTTTTTAAATCATTAGTAACAATAGCTGTCGGCAGTGTAAGTAGTGGTTGATTAAAAACTACCTTAAAAGGCTCATCCATCAAATGTTCTGCAATAAAGCGCGAGTTAGCCGGTAAGTGCCCCGCACAAAAGCCAATCGATGCCTTACCTGATTGAATGTTTTCAACAATGACTGGTGTATGATGCGTTGTAATCGCAATGTATTTATCATGTTGAAAATACTGCCCGAGTGCATGTGATAAATACCCTGCCACTAAGGTTTCAGAGCAATCAATCGTAATAATACTTTGATCGTCTATATTTTGATGTTCAAAAATCAGCCCTCGAATTTCATTAAAACTAGGCCCAACGTTTTTAATTAAAGCATGCGCATCGGGGGTTAGTTTTATTAACCTTCCAGCTGGAATAATCAGTTTGGTCCCTAATGTCGCTTCTAATTTAGCAATCCGTTTGCTAACGGCTGATTGGCTAATATACAGCCGGCTACCAGTACGACTCATGGTGCCTTCTTCAGCGAGTACTAATAACGTTTCAATACCTTCAAGTAACATTGGTTGATTCCATTGATGAAAGAGAGGAATCAATAATACGGGATGATAGCGACTGAGGCTAGGTGAGTAAAAGAAGAGTGTGTTATGAAACGTATAATGTTTTAAAGATGTAAGTTGAGTGTATAGAGATGATGTTATTGCTGTTTGGTTTATCAGTAATAATAATAGGGGTTAACAAGTAAAATATTGCCTAACTCTATGTAATATTTATTATTTGATCGTGTTAACAAACTGTTTATTAAAACTGCATTATTATAAATTAATATTTATTTTTCATTGATAAATAAGGATATTACAATGATAAAATCCCCACCATCGTTACTTAATTCGATTTGTACTTTAGATTTGCTAAGTCAGCAATTAAGTATTTTGAGTCATGCTCAGAACACTGATTCAAACGCACAAGTGATTACTCAATTAGCTTTATCTGAACAGGAACAAATACTGCTCATTCGTATGAAAGTTGAGGCAATAAAACAGGCTTTGGATTGTGCTTTATCAGCGGTTGAGTTGCATGATGAAACAGCAATTAAACAAGCATTATTATTAGCAATGTATGAGTTAACTCAACAACAAGTGCCATCAACGTTGATGAAGTATCAGGTTGATCCTGTATTAGCGGGATAACTTTTATTCAGTAAAATAAAACCGACAACAATGTCGGTTTTTAATTGCTGTTATTCGTCGTCAGAGCTATCTACATGCAATTTTTCTTGCTTTGTAATACTACCAACTTCTAATAATGGTGCTGCATCGAGATGCTCTGCATTCATCATGGTTGAAATACGTTGCACGGAAGAAAGTAGTAGTGATTGTTCCCAATCTTCTAACTCTTGATATTGAGAGATAAAACTGTCTTGTAGTGGCATTGGAGCTTTATCAAGTAAGACAAGACCAGCTTCTGTAAGGTGAGCATGTACCTTGCGTTTATCAAGCACACTACGTTTACGTACAACTAAGTTACGTTTTTCTAAACGGTCAAGAATGGTAGTGGCAGTTGCTTGGCTCATATTGGTGTTATTAGATAGTTGACGAATAGTAATCTCTCCCGATCCACGAATTGCACGCATCAATACTAATTGTGGGCCAGTCAGTCCGGCATTCTTATTCAACTTTCTAGAATGTAGGTCAATTGCTCGAATAATTTGTCGCAGAGCAATCAATACTTCTTCGTGCTTATCCATCTAACTCTCCAATTAAATCTGTATGTAATAACGCTATAAAATTATTCTAATGTAGAAGGTACTTTCATGCTGAGAGTATACAAGAATTATAATGTTTTCATTGGTCTTTATCTGTATCTAGTTAATTTATTTATAGATAAAAGGAATTATGTGTCATTGATTTTACATTCAAGTGTTTCAAGATTGTAAATTCCAGTTGTTTATAAAAATGAGAACTATTACCACCATTGTGTCGAGTGAGACATTGTATGTAATATGAGACAGCGCTACGAGGTTAATGGACAAGGATATTGTGATTGTATTGATGTTGTGCATAACACGCACTTTTAGGCATCAAAATTAATCTTCAATGAAAATAAATTGTTATTCTAAAAGTTGAATAATATTTGTATTTCTAAGATTTGCGAATATGTTTTTATTCTATATTTAATCATCGAGTATAGTTTTACTTCCATGCTGAACGTGGGGATCGGGGTATTTAATGATATCTATTAAGAATGCTTTTTCTATTGTCATATTAGTATTTATCTGTTTTTCTTTACAAGTACCATATGCCTATTCTCAACCACTTGGAGATAATCGTGAACATACCTTGTTAAATATAAATAACACATCATTCTCATTGGTAACTATCGATAAACCGATAAATATGCTTAATAGTGCCCAACGATGGGTTGCAGATGCTAATGCAAATAAAGTACGTCTTAAATATTCTTCAATATTAGTTGAATTATATTTATCAACCGGATTTCGTCAATTTTGGGAGGACCAACAAGTAATCAATGATTTTATAGATCAACTTCGTATTCTTAGTCTATCTGAAACAAATAAAGAATTAACCGCTAGATACCATTTATTGATTCAATTACAACAACAAAGAAATTGGCAACAATATGATGTTATAGCAACAGATACCTTATTAATATATATCAGTTTTATTGAACAGTTACATGGTAAAGGTAAACTGTGGTTGTTTGGTGAAGCCGCTCCTTCAACACTACCGCGACCTAGTCATGTAGCTATTGAAAATATGCTTGATAATTATGAGAATCATCGTTTTAACCAATTTATTGTTCGCTTAAAACCACAGCTTTTAGAATATAATCAATTAGTCGCATCAATCAATAAATTGGATTCTCAACATACATTCCGTTGGCCTGTATTAAGGTTTAATGGCAAGGTTGATCCAGGGAAAAATATTACCTTTATACCTAGTTTACTTACAGTACTTGAACGATTAGGTGATATTTCATCCCTTGAAGCTAAGCGTTATCAGCAGCAGTATAAATCACTATATACTGGTATGCTGGTGCTGGCGATAAAACGCTTCCAAGCTAGGCATGGCTTAAAACGTGACGGTGTTATTGGCCCGCAAACTCAAAAATGGTTAGCGTTAAATCCAACTCAACGTGTACGGTTATTGGCGTTAAATGCGCAACGGTTACGGTTGTGGTCGACCAGCCTTTATACGGGTATTGTAGTGAATATTCCTAGCTATTATATGAAGTTATGGCTGAATGGTCGTTGGGTTATGAGCAGCAAAGTGATTGTTGGTAAGCCATCGCGCCAAACCCCAATTTTTAACTCTGTGGTTAATTCTGTGGTCTTTAATCCTTATTGGAATGTACCTAATTCAATTATGAAGAAAGATATATTGCCGAAGGTGAAGCGTAGCCGGAGTTATTTGAAACGGCATAATTATGAAGTTATTCGTAGTTGGAGTAGTTCTGAAAAAATAAATATAAATTCAATCCCTTATTATTTATTTTCGCCGAATAAATTCCCATACCGCTTACGCCAAAAACCAGGTAAAAAAAATGCGCTAGGTTTATATAAATTTAACATTCCCAATAACCAAGCTATTTACCTGCATGATACATCATACCCAGGATTATTTAATAAGCATGATCGTGCACTGAGCTCTGGTTGTGTACGTGTGCTGGAATCAAAATCATTGGCTTTGGCATTATTACAATATTCAGGAAAAAATGAATCTCAATTTAACACATTTTCTAAAAGTAAAAAAACGCGCACAGTTAGACTTAATAAAAGTAAAAAAGTTCCAGTAGAAATTATTTATCAAACGGCATGGGTTAATGATGAAGGCGCGGTCAATTACCGTTTTGATATTTATGAATATGACTAATGACAACAAATAATGTGCTATTAATTTCTTCTTACAATAATAATTTCGTGTAAGTTAATGATATTTAAAAATAGATTTATCAATTTGATATTATGTGACTTGTGTATTTGACTGCTTAATTAACTGAAGATAATGTTTTGCAACATTGGTATATGAATTGCTTTAGCAATAGATAACATTATTTTTTTGGTTGTGTAAGTTATGTCAAATTTAGATATTAGTCGCCGTAAATTTTTAACATTAAGTGGAATCGCTGTTGGTGCATGTATGTTTCCTAATATTGCTCAAGCAAGTTCTTTTCAAGCAACAACACCTCGAACAATGTTATTGCGCAATTTGCATACAGGTGAAGAATTAGAAACGAAGTACTTTAATGGTAAAACGTATGTGGGAAAAGAAGTTCGACGCTTAGATCATCTTTGCCGTGATTTCCGTCAAAATGAAATTGCTCGTATAGATCGTCGTTTATATGATGCTATTGCACAAATTCAATCTTACCTTGGTCATGAAGGTTATGCGCAATTATTTTCAGGTTATCGCTCATCTAAAACCAATAAGATGCTAGCAAAACGTGGTGGTGTTGCAAAGAAGAGCTATCATATGAAAGCGCAGGCTATTGATTTTAATCTTGAAGGTGTGCCTTTAGCTAAAATACGTAAGGCTGCGTTAGATTTAAACATTGGTGGCGTTGGTTATTATCCAAATAGTCAATTTGTTCATATTGATACTGGCCCCGTCCGTAATTGGAGAGGGTAGTTTATTGTTGTGTCATCTGTATTTTTAAGGATATTCGTGGCATGCTTCGCTAAATAGTGTCTTCGTTTAGGAAGTATGAATGAGTCTTCAATATAAAATAGTACCAGTAACACCGTTTCAACAAAATTGTTCTATTATCTGGTGTGATGAAACACATCAAGCTGCGATTATTGATCCCGGTGGTGATATTGAACAACTTCAAAAAGAAGTGGCAGCATTGGGTGTTAATGTTACTCAATTATTACTTACCCATGGGCATTTAGATCATGTGGGTGGCGCAGAACCTCTTTCTCAGATTCTTGAGGTTCCGGTGATTGGTCCGCAACAAGATGATGAATTTTGGCTACAAGGTTTACCTCGTCAAAGCGAAATGTTTGGCCTTCCAATGACAGAAGCATTTTCGCCAACTCAATGGCTTAATGATGGCGACATGGTAACTGTTGGTAATCAAACGTTACAAGTGTTCCATACTCCAGGTCATACGCCTGGGCATGTAATTTTTTACAGTGCGAATGCGAAAGTCGCATTTGTCGGAGACGTATTATTTAAAGGGGGTATCGGTCGTACTGATTTCCCTCAAGGTAATCACCCAACATTGATTACTTCGATTAAAACTAAGCTGTGGCCTTTAGGTAATGACGTAACGTTTGTTCCTGGTCATGGCCCTCTCTCTACTTTTGGCCATGAGCGAGTGACTAACCCGTTCGTAGCCGACGAAATGCCACTATATTAAACCAACTGTATGACTTGACGGTTAGTTACACAGTACAGATAGACTAACTTAATAACCACTGGTGATTTTATTGGCAGTGGTTTTTGCGTTTTTCAAAACCAAATAAACATTTAATGGGCTAGAGCTTGCATGAATTTATTTCAAACGGTACTTTATGTCGATTAAGACTTCTTTTGTTGTTTTTTTAATGCTTATGGGTATGTCTCGTTATGATTACAATCGCTTTAGTTGATGATCATGTCATTGTCCGTTCTGGTTTTGCTCAATTATTATCGTTAGAACCAGATATGAAAGTTATTAACCAATTTAGTTCGGCACAAGAAGCGCGTAATGGCTTAGCTAAGCAAGCTGTTGATGTCTGTATTATTGATATTTCAATGCCAAATGAAAGTGGTTTAACCTTGCTTGAAGATTTAGCCAATAGTGCGGGTTGTATTATGTTAAGTGTACATGATTCAGCAACAGTGATAAATAAAGCATTAACAACGGGCGCAAAAGGGTATCTAAGTAAGCGCTGTAGCCCTGATGAACTTGTTCAAGCAGTACGAAAAGTTGCAAATGGCGAATCTTATTTAGCATCTGATATCGAAATGCAATTAGAAACCACAGATCCTTACCAACAATCTATTGCATGTTTAACCAAACGTGAGCGCCAAATCAGTGAAATGTTGGCTGCTGGATTAGATGTTAAAGCCGTTGCAGTTGAATTAGGGTTAAGCCATAAAACTGTTCATGTGCATCGTGCGAATGCAATGGACAAACTTAATGTGAATAATAATGTTGAGTTAGTTAAATATTTTCCGCTAGAAATATTGTAATGCGTCATTATGTACTGACGTCATTAGGCGGGGGATTATTTTTTATTTGTAGCTGGTTTTGCTTGTGGGTTATTGCTTTTTATTTTCTTGTTGATCCAGCTTTAGCCATTCTATTTTTTCCTTTCGCATTGAGATTAGGAATAACACTACATACCGCTAGCCGCTATTGGATTGTCATTTATGGCACTGAATGGGGGCTAATATTATTATTAGCAAAAGCACTGAATGATTTACCATGGTGGCCAATTTTAATTGCAAGTATTTTATCATGGCCCGTATTGTCGTTTGCTCGCCGTTATTATTATGGCGATCAATGGCGGCAGTTATTCATTATGGCGGCGGTTATTGTCTCTACTGCAGTGATTAATGTTGTTATGGTGATGGGATTTCGCTCCATCGTTCAACTACCGCTATCACCAATGGGTATGATCTTTCTAATCTGCGTCACTGGCGGATTAATGCTAGTGCCTACGTGTTATTTATTATGGAGTTTCTTGTTTAATCGGTCATGGATTCCACTTACCGTCGCTCTCATTTCTAAGCCATTAGAATTACGTCACCGTGATCTGTGTTTATATGCCTTACTTTTTATTGCTAATATATTATTACAAGTAAATTTGCCTGATGAACTTAGTCGTTTTGCCCCTTTTTGCTTAGCCATACCTATTATTGTGCTTGCCTTTCGCCATGGGTGGCAAGGTGCATTACTTGGAACATTGCTCAATAGTATTGCGTTAATTGCGGCTCGAAGTGATGTCAGTAATATGGAAATTACAGATTTATTATTATCACTCTCTGCACAAAGTTTAACGGGAATTCTTTTAGGTCTTGGTATTCAACGGCAACGAGATCTTAATACCAAATTATCATCAGAGCTAGGTCGAAATCAGGTTTTATCGCGTCAATTAATTAAGACAGAAGAGTCTGTTCGACGAGATGTGGCTAGAGAATTACATGATGAAATAGGTCAAAATATTACCGCGATCAGAATGCAAGCCAGCATTTTGAAACGGGTGGAGTTAACGCCGGTTACTCAGCAATGCTCGTCGACCATTGAGCAATTATCGCTTAATATTTATGACACAACCAAAGGCTTATTATCACGGTTACGTCCAAAAACATTAGATGATCTTGGTTTAGCTAAAGCTGTAGAGCAAGTTGTGTGTGACTTGAAACTAGAAGACAAAGGGATTGAGGTTGCTATGGCATGGGGGCGTCATCAGCCACCATTGTGTGATACGACAAGTGTAACGCTATACCGTATCTGCCAAGAAGCATTGAATAATATTGCTAAATATTCACATGCCACAGAAGTTATTATTGAATTACAAATTGATCAACAAATTAGATTACAAATTGAAGATAACGGGGTTGGATTTAAAGCCGAAGATGCTTTTAAAGGCTTCGGTCTTCGAGGCATTCGTGAGCGGGTTGAAATTCTAGGGGGGCAGTGTTCGATAGTCAGCCATCACCGTGATAGTTTCCAAGAAAATACCCCACAAAAACAAATTACAGATACGGGGACGACATTAGTCATCATCTTACCTTTAACATAATGATAATTTTTAACTCCTTTATATAATCAGGTACCACATGACCGTATTATTAGATTCAACCGTTGATCAACGCTATAAATATTGGCGGCTGCATATCATGATCAGCATGTATATTGGTTATGCGGGATTTTATTTAACCCGTAAAAATTTCACTTATGCTATGCCAACCATGATTGCTGATTTAGGCTGGGATAAAGCCGATATTGGTATGATGGGTACGTTATTCTATCTGACGTATGGCTGTTCAAAATTTATTTCAGGCATGATATCAGACCGCTCTAACCCTCGTTATTTTATGGGAATAGGGTTAATTGCGACGGGTATTATAAATATCTGTTTTGGTTTCTCCAGCTCAGTCGTTGCGTTTACGTTATTGTGGATAGCGAATGCATGGTTTCAAGGGTGGGGGTGGCCCGCTTGTTCTAAGTTATTAACAACGTGGTATTCACGCTCTGAACGTGGCTTATGGTGGTCATGTTGGAATACTGCACATAATGTTGGTGGAGCATTTATTCCATTGCTGGTGGGTTTTTTAACCATGCATTATGGCTGGCGCTACGGTTTTTTTATTCCAGGTATTATTGCTATTGTGATTGGTATTGGCCTCTGTTGGCGTTTACGAAATAAACCGACGGCGATGGGGCTACCTAGTGTTGGTTTATGGCGTAATGATTATTTAGAAGTTGCCCAAGAAAATGAAGGCATTGGCCTTACCCAACGACAAGTTTTATTTAAGTATGTCTTAACCAATAAGTATTTGTGGCTACTCGCGGTAAGTTATGTGCTGGTTTATATCGTTCGAACAGCGATCAATGACTGGGGTAATATTTATCTGACGGAACAACATCATTATAGTTTGCTGTCTGCAAATGGAGCGTTATCACTTTTTGAAGTGGGTGGGTTGTTAGGATCACTGGTGGGTGGGTGGGGCTCAGATAAATTATTTGGTGGTAACCGTGGTCCAATGATCCTGCTTTTTTCTATGGGCATCTTTTTGGCGGTTGCTGCGTTGTGGTTAATGCCTGTCACTAATTATAGTTTGCAAGCAGGCTGTTTTTTTGCAATTGGCTTTTTTGTTTTTGGTCCGCAAATGCTAATTGGTATGGCTGCCGCAGAGTGTTCTCATAAAGATTCAGTCGGCGCAGCAACAGGTTTTGTTGGCTTATTTGCCTATATGGGAGCTGCATTAGCGGGGTATCCATTGGCTATTATTATGAATCATTATCATTGGACAGGCTTTTTTGTTGTTATTTCCGTCGCTGCGGCATTCATTGGGTTGTTGTTATTGCCTTTCCTTAAAGCTCAAAAGGTTACTACTGTTGTTTCATCATGAAATTAAGCGGCAGCTTTATAGCGACGTAATAGGCCAATAAAATCGTTTACTGGGCGATCAAGCACATCATCTGCAATAAAAAAATCAAACCCTAGTAATTCTCGATTATAACGCATTCGATTGGCAAGCATTGCTTGAAGTCCTTGAAATTGTTCACCGCTACTGGTTATAAATGGATCATCATCAAATAATATATCTTCAAGTTGATGGGTTGGGTGAGCGCTGTGCTTAAGTTCCATGACCAGTAAAATACGTTGTTCTAGTAACAGTCTAGATGTAACGCGTGGGCAGATAGTACGAATAAAATCATCATAACTTTTTAAACGAATGCCAATCCAAGGTAAGGGAAGATGCCATCCATCTGATGACAGTGTCACGTTCCCTATATGTTGAATATTATGCCATGTTGTTGACCAACCCCCATAGTGGCTATGAAATTGGCAATGCATAAAGGTCAATGTGAAACTCATGGTCGATGGATTGAAGAAGGTGGCAGTAAATAGCAAAATACACCCAAATGATATAGCGATCATCAAGAGGCTTATTGTTGGTAATTGAGTATTAAAATAACTTAATAAAGCAAAAGTGAGAGTGGTAAATATTATTGTTATCCAGATAAAATGTTTTGTGGTTAGTTTTTCCGTATGAATATGAAGCGTTTCCATCACAGCCTCCTAAACCATTCAAACGACGATGATGATGTTATTATCGCGATCAAATATATATTATAGATGTATTTGTCTAAAAAAGAATTCCGATGAAAATGATGCACACTTTTACTAAAAATGCGTCCAAATTCGCAATTATTTGATGTTCGTTTGTGAGTGTTTATATTTATCGGCGGATAAATAACCGTTTACTGGTAATTGTTACATAACCTTGGTATAAAACGCGCTCACTTTTTCTCGATGAAAATAGTGGAGATTGAAAAGTAGTGTAACGGAGTAAAGAAGTAATGAGAATTTCTCACAAACGTAATGTTCAACGTAAACTGCATAAACAGAAACCTCTTTTAAGTAATACAGTCTTAGCAGTTCAAAAGATGCCAGAAGTTGAATTAGTTATTGATACGGAAGTCGTCACTGAAGCTATTATTTCTAAGCCAACGACTGTGTCTAAGCCAATTGCAACGCTGACACCTAAGCAACAACAAGTATTAGATATTGTTGTAAGCCACACTGACGGTTTAAATCCAAAGGGGATTGGTTTACAAGCGGGTCAAGATGAGGCTAAAGCGGCTTCTTGGGCTACTGGTGCGTTAAAAAAACTAACAGAAGAAGGGTTAGTTGAGCGCATCCAATTGGCAGGGAATAAAGTGTTATATAAGGCACTTTAAGAGATGCTAATCCCGCTTCTCTTTAAGAAGCGGGGATTTCTTCGTTTGATTATGATTTTCCTCCTCTTTTATCCCCTTATCACAACTATTGTCTATACTATTATTATCTTTAAGACATAAAACCGACACTTTTTTTTTACTCTGCTATAACTATAAACAAGGAGAGTAATTCTCAAGGAGTACGCAGAATTCGGAGAAACTGATCTTATGACAATGATAAGTGCAAAGGAATTTTCTGGTTGGCTACTTGAACGATTTGCAGATGAAACACAGGGAGTATCCCTTAGTCGCGAAGATATTAATATGTTAACAGGGAGGCAAAGTTTTTCTCTCGGTTATATTCATGATATACATTATGAAGTGATGCGGCATGGAATGGCGTTTGTAACAGATACCACAAGAGAAATGTTTTATCTTGTACCAATATCAGAACGGCCTTGGCGTAAGCAATTAGAGAAGCATTATGAACATGATCTTTATTGTAATGTATTACCATTGAATAAATCAGGCTAATAATATTTCTATCATATAATAGTAAAAAAAGAGGATAATTATCCTCTTTTTTTATGGGTATAGTTTATTTTTTATACATTACAAAACGGCAGCAATACCTTGGCATAGCGGTAACATATTTGATGTTGTCATGCCTGCAACACTGATACGGCCAGAGCCTACAATATAGATAGCAAACTCTTCTTTGAGGCGATTTACTTGGTCTTTATTAAGGCCTGAAAATGAGAACATACCATTTTGACGCTCAATGAAGCTAAAGTCGGTATCAACACCGCATTGTTTTAGTGTTGCTACAAATAATACGCGCATTTCTTGAATACGATCGCGCATTTCTGTAACTTCTTGTTCCCATTCAGTACGTAATACAGCATCGTTTAAAATCTGGGTCACAATAGCTGCGCCGTGAGCGGGGGGATTAGAGTAAATAACACGTGCAATAGATTTTACTTGGCTGAATGAAGTCACTGCTTGTTCAGCGTTTTTTGCAACTAAAGTAAATGCACCTACACGCTCATTATAAAGGCCAAAGTTTTTAGAGAATGAGCTAGCTACGAGGAGTTCTGGCATTTGATCGGCAAAGATACGCAGCCCTTGTGCATCTTCTTCAACACCTTGAGCAAAGCCTTGGTAAGCAAAGTCAAACATTGGCAGTAATTGTTTCTCTAGGCAGAGCTTAGCCAGTGTTTGCCATTGCTGATTAGTTGGATCTATACCTGTTGGGTTATGGCAACAGCCGTGGAATAAAACGACATCGCCTGGATTTGCTTGGTTTAAATCAACAATCATGGCATCAAAATCGATATCTTTTGTTTGTGCGTTATAGTAACTGTACGTGTTCGTTTCTAGACCTGCTGCACCAAAGACACCGTGATGGTTTGCCCATGTAGGATTACTGATCCAAACCGTAACATCCCCTAACTGACGTTTAATAAATTCAGCTGCAACGCGTAATGCTCCAGTACCGCCTGGTGCTTGTGCTGTTTGAACTCGTTTTTCTGCAATAAGTGTAGAATCTGCACCAAAGAGTAGTTGCTGTACTGCTAAGCCATATTCAGGGGTGCCTGGAATGCCTAAATAAGATTTTGTTGTTTCTTGTGCTAATAGAATCGCTTCTGCTTTTTTTACTGTAGCTAAAACAGGCGTATTGCCTGCTTCATTTTTATAAATACCCACGCCGAGGTTAATTTTATGTGTTCTAGGATCAGCTTTAAATTCATCTGTTAAACCGAGAATAGGGTCTGCGGGTGCTGCTGTAATCTTTTCAAACATATCGATCATCCATGGGTAGTTAAAGAGTTATGACCCTATTTATACCCTTAGTGATAGAAGTTTGACAAGAGGGTGTAACAAATTTATGAATTTATAATTATGTTTTGTTATTGCACGCCTATGATCTTTAGCCCAACAACTATGGGCTATTTTGTATAGAATCAATTTAATTGTTATCTAAACAATGGTAGCTTGATTACGGCCATTGTTTTTAGAATGATAAAGCGCCTGATCTGCTGCTTTATAGGCCTCATTAAAATGTATATCACTTGTACTAATTCCACCAATAGAAATCGTAATATTTATATCTAATATTGGACACCAAGAAATTGAGTCACATATCTTCTGGGCTTTTATTGTTAGTTGTTCTTTATTCATCTTTGGAAACAATAATATAAATTCTTCCCCTCCCCAACGAATTGCAATATCTTGTTTACGGATACAATTATTAATACGTTTAGTGACAGTGCGAATAACTTCATCTCCAATTTCATGGCCATAGGTGTCATTTACATTTTTGAAGTGATCAATGTCGATAATCAATAAATTAAAGTTTTTCTGATTAATTAATTTACTTTCATAGTAGTCACGGCGATAAAATCGGGTCATTTGGTCGTAGCGTAAAATGAATTTTTTCTTCGCAATTACTTGTGTTAATGAATGATATAAAATCATTAATAAAAGAGAGGGTAAAAAAGTGGCTTTTAAAAGAGTATAGAAATTGATTCCCAAGTTAATCGGATCAACTGTTGAGCATGGTAATAATTCACTTGTGCGGTAAATATTATTATTCTCCATGCTAATAATTGTCATCTTGTTATTATTAAATTTAGTTAGGGTGTTTTTAAAAGCAGAGTTATTAATATCTATTGCTAAAAGAGAATCCAATTTTTTATTATTATAGATTGGATAATAAATAGTACGAATTATTTTATTAGTTCCTGGCTCTTTATATATATCTGTTAACTTGATATTGCAGCCATAAAATTAACGATAAGTATCCATCAAGTCTTCATTTTTAACGATAGTATTAATAGCTGTTTTATCATAGCCTTTTAAATAAGCAGGTCTCAGAGGATCAAAGTGTGAATAATCTGATGCGGTTTCAAAAACCGCCACTGTCCATATATTATTATTAGTCAGTTGATTGATTTTTGAACGTAATTTGGTGATTCCCGTCGATAATATCTTAGCATTGGTTGCTGTCTTGACGACAACAGAGACACCATTAAAAACGTATGTTCCTTTATTTAAGGCAACAGTCTCCGTATTATTATAAAATGACCCAAATCGGCGAGCAACAGAATAAACATTATTTAATGTAGTAATATACATATTTTGTAGTTTTTCAATATTGTATATATTATAAATAAAATATGTACTAGAACAGATCATGAAGAATAAAGTAAAAAGCTTTAAGTGAATTAATGTTTTTTTTAAAAAACTATTTACAGTTATAGTCATTACTATCCATAGATATTAGAATGTGACACTGCATTTTATATATTCCTGTTACTGATTAAAGTGAAACATATATATCGTTACCATAAGTTATTTTTATTAAATATAATATATTCCTTATGGGTATTTTGCAGTCAGTGAACTGACATCTATCCTTTTGTTTTATGTTAGTTTTTAGATAATAGTATACTGATTTCTTCCATTATTTTTTGACTGATAGAGCGCTTTATCTGCTGCTTTATAAGCATCGTTAAAGTGTATGTTTTTATGTGATATACCACCAATTGATACCGTAATGTTAAGTCCTAATATGGGTGTTGATGCAATCGATTGACATATTTTTTTTGCTTTAAAGTATAACTGTTGGCGGTGCATTTCAGGGAAGTAAATAATAAATTCTTCCCCTCCCCAACGAATGGGAATATCTTTCTTACTTATACAGTTACTAATACGTTTTGCGATATGACGTATTACATCATCGCCCATTTCATGGCCATAGGTATCATTTATTTTTTTAAAATAGTCTATGTCTATAATTAATAGATTAATAGCTCGTTGTTTTAATAATTTTTTTTCATAATAATCACGACGATAAAATTCAGTCATATGATCACGCTGAATAGCATGTCTTTTTCTGATAAGATAGATCTGGAGATAGTTAGATAAAAAGCTTAATATTAAAGTAGGGAAAAAAGCCATTTTTAAAATAGAAAATAAATTAATACCAATATGGATTGGATTTAATTGTGAGCAAGGTAATAATTCTTTTATTTTATATATATTACCTTTTTTATTAGAGTTGAGTACGGTTAAATAACTTGCATTATAACGTTGCAAGCATTTAGTAAGAATATTATTTTTTATATCAATTGCAACTAATGCATCAAGATGTTTATTGTTATAGATAGGGTAGTAAAGGGTTCTAATTTTAGTCTTTGAATCGGTTTCAGTATAGGTTTCGGTTAGTTTGAGATTACACCCGTAAAATGATTGATAAGTATTAGCGAGGCCTTCTCGTTGAATTATACGGTGCATGACTGAATTTTCACCATATTTATCAAACTGAGTTAAATATTCGGGTCTGATGGGATCAAAATGGGCGTAATCAGCTGGATTTTCAAATACGGCAATAGTCCATATATTATTATTGGTAAGTCTATTTAATTGTGAACGTAATTTTTCTATGCCACTAGAGAGGGTCTTGACTTTACTTGCAGTATTAACAATTAATGAAACATTATTTGTTTTATAATGATTCTCAGATTTGTATACCTCTGGGGTATTATTGTAATAGGAACCAAAACGACGAGTATATGAATATACGTCTTGAATTTTTGCAATATAATGTTGGCTAAATTTTTCAAGATGATAAATATTATAAATAAGATAAAAACTGGAGAATGCGAAAAAAAATAAGGAAAAAGTTTTCAATACGAGAATGGGGCGCTTATTAGTATCCTTATGTTTTTTTTTCATGATCATGAGAGACTTAGTTATATGTATTCTTTTTATGAATTATCTAAGTGAATTTAATCCATTTTTCTCATCAATACAATCCTTATAAGTTATTATCAGGAATTAAGCATAAATATTACTTGTCCGGACTGTATTTATTCTGAATTTAAAGAAAAAACCATCCGAAGATGGTTTTTTCGATTAATTACACTGGGTATTTAGAAGTTTGCAGAACGTGGTGTACGTGGGAATGGAATTACGTCACGGATATTGCTCATGCCCGTTACGTAAGATACTAGGCGTTCAAAGCCTAGACCAAAACCTGAGTGTGGTACTGAACCATAACGACGTAAATCACGGTACCAACCCATACTTTCAGGATTTAGACCCATTTCAATCATACGTGCATCAAGTTGTTCTAAGCGCTCTTCACGCTGTGAACCACCGATGATTTCACCGATACCAGGTGCAAGTACATCCATTGCTGCAACCGTTTTTCCATCTTCGTTCATGCGCATGTAGAACGCTTTGATGTCTTTTGGATAGTTCTTCACAATTACTGGTGCTTTGAAGTGCTGCTCAGCAAGGAAACGCTCGTGCTCAGAAGACATATCAATGCCCCACTCAACATCGTTCTCAAACTGACGGCCAGAATCTTGAAGGATCTTGATTGCATCAGTGTAGTCTACTTGTGCAAAATCAGACGTTACAAATTGCTCTAGACGAGTGATAACGTCTTTATCAATGCGAGAAGCAAAGAATTCAAGATCGTCACGACGCTCTTCAAGTACTGATTTAAATACATATTTCAGCATATCTTCAGCTAGTTTTGCTACATCATTTAGATCAGCAAAAGCTACTTCAGGCTCAACCATCCAGAATTCAGCTAGGTGACGACTAGTGTTTGAGTTTTCAGCACGGAAAGTTGGACCAAATGTGTATACTTTGCTTAGTGCGCAGGCATAAGTTTCAGCATTTAATTGACCAGATACAGTCAGAAATGTTTCTTTGCCAAAGAAGTCTTTGTCAAAATCCACTTCGCCTTTGTCTGTCATTGGTAGGTTTGCCATATCTAGCGTAGACACACGGAACATTTCACCAGCACCTTCACAGTCAGACGCTGTGATAAGTGGTGCAGACATCCAAATGAAGCCTTGCTCATGGTAGAAACGGTGAATAGCTTGAGACAGGCAGTTACGAACACGTGCAACTGCACCAATTACGTTAGTACGTGGGCGTAGGTGTGCAACTTCACGTAAATACTCAATAGAGTGACGTGTTTTAGCCATTGGGTATGTTTCTGCATCTTCTACCCAGCCAACAACTTTAACGGCTGTTGCTGCTAATTCGAAATCTTGACCTTTAGCAGGAGAGGCAACAATTGTACCTGTGACTTCAACAGAGCAACCAGTTGTTAATTTAAGAACTTCTTCCTGGTAATTATTTAACTCATTAGAGACCACGGCCTGAATCGGGTCGAAACAAGAGCCGTCATAAATGGCAAGGAAAGAAATTCCAGCTTTGGAATCACGACGTGAGCGAACCCAACCGCGAACAGTGACTTCACTGTCTATAGCTAGTTTGCCGCTTAATACGTCTGTTACAGGCGCGTAAGTCATGTTTAAGTTATTCTCCGTTTAGGCACTTCACTTTGGAATTAAAGTATTACGTGCTTAAAGATATCGTTGTATAAGTAATATTACCTTTCTTACGTCAAGCATCAAGCATTGATCTCATTAGATTGATAAATTGATGTGGGAAAGTGGGATTTTACACAGAAGGTTGGTTAAGAAATGATCATTTTAGCAATGATAAGCAAATACTCTCTTATCATTGCATTGTTATTCTTTGATGCTATAGCATGAGATGTAAGTGCTGAGGATTAAGCAATCGCTAAATATTTATGGGTTTGGATCGATAAACGCCAATTACGCGCGATGCATGTTGAAATGCAGAGTTCTGTTGCTCGTGGTTTTTGACTGATGGGTTGAAGTGCTATTGTGACATCAGTACGCAATGTTACTGGCGCTAATAAAGTCTCTAATTGTTCTATGTCTTTATGAGTGCCAACGGGATGTTTGATCTCATTTGCACGTGCTAACGCCGAAGATAATACCGGCAATTTTGCTTTCATATTGATTTTAGGTGATACCGTTACCCACGTCTGGTCACTGGTTAATATTTCTGAAGTACCACTGGTTTCAATTTGGCAGTTAAAGCCCGCTTTTTCTAAAGCCGTTGTTAGTGGACGTAGATCATAAATACATGGTTCTCCACCGGTGATCACCACATGTTTGGCGGTATAGCCTTGATCAACTAATAGATTAACGATGCCATTCGCATCGAGTTGGGTCCAAAGTGGAGAATCTTCTGTTTTAATCATGATACGTTCAACGCTGACTAAATCTTCAGTTTCAGCTGTCCATGTCTGTTTGGTGTCACACCATGAGCAACCAACAGGGCAGACTTGTAAACGAACAAAAATAGCAGGAACACCAGTGAATACACCTTCACCTTGAATCGTTTCGAAGACTTCATTAATTTTGTACACGCAGAACCTCATACTTCTCTTATCGCTACTTTTGGATATCATAATCTAGCTGCTACCAGTGAATGACGTTTAGCAAAAGCACGGAGGAGATTAAATTTACTCATTGAATTTATACTTGGCGAAATGCCGATTTATCATTATGTCAGAAGCGAAAGCGGAAGTCTTTAGGGATTCCTCGTGACGGCTGTCACGTCCTGAGTACAAGAGACTTCACAATTACTTCGCAAAGTAAAAAAATTGAAAATCGAATGATATTTATCGCTGTTTTTCCTCTAGGAGTATCGACATGTATGTCGCTCAGCCAGGTCATATTGATCATATAAAAAGAAATAATGCCGGGAGCGTATATAAACTTATTGATCTGTACGGACCTATTTCGCGGATTGAATTATCTAAACGTAGTCAATTAGCGCCAGCTAGTATTACTAAGATTACGCGTGAATTAATTGAAGCACATTTAATAAAAGAAACACAATATCAAGAATCTACCAGTCGTGGACGACCTGCGATAGGACTTGTTCCGGCTAATGAAGGTTGGCAATTTTTGTCGATTCGATTAGGACGTGGTTATTTAACGATCGCTTTACACTCATTGAGTGGTGATATTTTAGTGGAAGAACGTCAAAATATTAATCAAGTTGAGCAAGATGATGTTGTCATCAAATTATTAACAGAAATTAATACATTTTTTGCCAATCATGTCAGTGCACTTGATCGTATTTCAGCCATTGCAATTTCGCTGCCTGGATTAGTGAATGCAGCTGATGGTATTGTTTTACAAATGCCGCATTACACTATCAAAGACCTACCGTTAAGCGATATTATTCATCAAGCAACAGGATTACCTGTATTTGTTGGTAATGATACTCGTTCATGGGCGTTAGCCGAAAAGTTGTTTGGTAATTCACGTGGTATTTCAAACTCGATTCTAGTCTCTGTGCACAATGGTGTAGGGGCCGGCATTATTTTAGATGATACGGTGCTGCAAGGCCGTACTGGTAATATTGGTGAGCTGGGTCATATTCAGGTTAAACCTTATGGTAAGCGCTGTTTTTGCGGTAATCATGGTTGTTTAGAAACGGTAGCAAGCTTAACTGCCGTTTTAGATCAAACCTTAACCCGTTTACAAGAAGGGCACCCATCGGTATTAACGGCATCAACTCTGACTATTGAGGCACTTTGTGATGCAGCGGTCGCGGGCGATTCTCTTGCTCGTCAAATTATTATCGATCTGGGGCATCACCTCGGCCAAGCAATAGCGATTATGGTGAACTTATTTAATCCTCAGCGTATTTTAATTGGTGGTGAATTAAATCGTGCTAAATCGGTGTTATACCCCGCGATAATGGAGTGTGTTATTTCTCAAACATTGCCTATTTATAATCGTGATCTCGAACTTCAAGAAAGCCGCTTTTATACTCAAGCTACGATGCCTGGTGCAGCATTGGTAAAACAAGCTCTTTATGATGGGCATTTATTGATGAAATTAATCGATGGTTAAAATTGTTCTTTAATTTCCATATAACTTTCTCGAATATGTTCAATCAGTGCCTGAATACGTTTGGCTGGTTTTCGAGTGTAGGGATAGACCGCATAAATACCGACGACTTTTCCAGCATGTGAGGCTAAAACTTCAATCAATTGGCCTTGTTGTAATTCGTTATAAACTAAACAGGTAGGTAAGTAGGCAATTCCGTTACCGGCTAGTGCGACTTTTTTCAATGATGCGGCATTATCTGATGAAAAGTTACCACTGACTTTATGGGTATAGATTTTATTTTGACGAATAAATTGCCAGTCAAAAGGACCTGAGCTTTGAGGGTTATAACCTAAGCAATTATGGCTATTTAATGCTTTAGGTGTTTCAGGTATACCATGTTGTTCCAAATAAGCTGGTGAAGCACAGATAACCCAACGTGAATTAAAAATATGACGTGCAATAAGGCTTGAATCTTCTAGATAACCCGTACGGATCACCAGATCATAATTATTAGCAACCAGATCAACAAAATGATTGTTAAGTGACATATCAACCGTTAAGCCTGGGTGTTTTTGACAAAATGTAGAGACAGCATTAGCCAGTACTAATTCACCTGAAATAGTGGGGACTGACATGCGAATTTTGCCTGATAGCGCTTCACTATAACCTGTTACTGAGTCAAAAGCAGTTTGCGCTATATTACTGATACTCTTTGCTCGATGATAAAGTACTTCACCCGGTTCAGTTAGCGTCAGCTTACGAGTAGTACGGTAAATAAGTTGTAACCCTAAGCTGGTTTCGAGTTTACTGATACGTTTACTGACAACAGATTTGGTGATGTTATTTAGTTCAGCAACTTTACTGAATGAACCATGATCAATCACTTGAGTAAAAAGAACGAGATCATCAATAGCAGGCATGTCAATATTCCAATAGTGGGATTATAGCGAATTATACGCAAAAAAAACGCAGTTCGATAACTGCGTTTTTTCATATTCCCGTTATAAGTGCTTAACCACTAGCATCCTGCTAGTTTGTTTATCACTATTGGTGATAGGTAAAATTACATATCATCAATAATGATGTAGGTGGCAAAGACGGGCCCATGCACACCAACAACCTTGATCAGCTCGATATCTGC
>NZ_CAMRAN010000001.1 GCF_947039875.1 uncultured Photobacterium sp. | reverse complement strand
GCCATGATCAAACTCTTCAATTAAAGTTTTGTTGTTTCTTTCGAAACGGCTCAATGAATACTGACTTCAAAACTACCTTAGTAATTTTAAAGCTATTACCGCTTCTGTTTCTACAAAGAGGAACAGAATGGTAATGAATTGACTGTGCCAAATAATCTTCTCTATAAATAGATTAGGTTATTTGTATTGGTCACTCAGTTTATTGATAAATCTTTCGACTTAACTATTCAGTGAGTGCCCACACAGATTGCATGGTCAAATTGTTAAAGAACAATACTGATTTCGGTAACCGCTTGCGCCGTTGTCCGTGTCAGTGAGGTCGCATTATAGAGGGATTTTATTGGCTGACAATCGTTTTTTAACAAAAAAAAACCGTTTGAGCATTTTTTGTTCAAAACGGTTTGCTTTGGATTAAATTGTGTCTTTTTAACGATGATAGCCGTTGTTTAATCAAATTCACTGTATTTAGAGATAGCGGTTTTTAGAGATACTGCCTGCGATACGCTACGGCGATCAGCCCAACTGACACTAACATTAATAGTTCGCAGTGCATCTGATAACGATAAATTATCAGCATCACAAGTAAGCGTATAATCAGTACCACTCACCATCGATTGCAGACAATTAGTTGATTCAGCCATGCTTACAAAGGAAATCAATCCAGTCGCGCCACTGATATTACTGGCACGGGTTTGGTAATACTCCATCTGCGCTTCTGCTATATGAAGTGCATCTAAAGTCTTTAATGCGTTTTCTGCTTTTACTTCCATATAAGCTTGCATCTTGACTAAACCTAATACGCCAACAGAAAGCACGCCAAGAGCAATCACCACTTCTAATAAGCTAAAGCCTATTATTTTTTTGATATTCGAAGTCATGCCAAGATCCTTCTTGCCAACGTGGTTGATTAAATACTGATAACGCTGAATTAATAACATCTTTATTGTATCTAAAATCAATTGCACCATAAAAAAGAGCACTATGTCCAACACTATCAAATACTTGGCCACCACTAAATATAAAACTACCTTTTTGATAATATGATGAAATAGAAAGATAATCAGAAGGAAAAATAGAAGAAGAATTTCCTAAGGTAATATTAGCATCTAAGCCAACCCATGATGTATCCCCTATAGAATAATCATAATTAAAATGTACAATCATTCCTTTTAAACCTTTCGCCTTTTCTGGAGGAGGAGGAGGAAGAGATGGATCCATAAACGAAAGTAACCCATCATGAAACACAAGTAGAATTCCTTGTGTTTTTTCACTTTCATTAATTAAGTCCTCGAATGCAGAAGATTTAATTTCACAATCTCCTTCGATCCATATTCTTTCTTTCTTACTTGGGTGTTTTAGAATATCTACAATTAAATCACCACAATTACCACGATTAAATCCATTTGTTGTTAATAATTCAAACTCACCACTATCTCTTACTTCATTGTGATTTATTTTTTCGACTCCGAAGATCTCTTCGAATGGAGAAACTGATGAATCTTTAACAAAATCACCATTTATGATTCCATCATCATCATGATCAAATATATTGAAATGATTTGGTGCACATTTATTTCCTAATGGATCAAAATCATTAAATGGTAATTCCCCTCCAGGATAAATACCTTTACTATCTATTACCGCTGCATAAAATCTACTTCTATACCTTAATGCAACGCATTGCCAACCATCAGCTTCTAAATTACCTGGATCTGGTGTCATAAAACTAACACTGCCATAAAAATATAAATCCGCACTCGAACGCATAGCTCCTGATTTTCCACTCCCCCCAAGCTTAATATTCTTAAATATTTTTTTTGATTGTAAGAAATTAGTAACCTTACTTTCTAAGTGAAACTCTGTTGATGTCACTGGAGTCAGTGTTAACTCTAATTCAGCAGTATTACATTCATCAAAATCAGTGAAATTATTTTTATTTATTTTGTATTCAGTAAACCCACACTCCAACCCACCTTCAGCAATCCAGTGTGCTTGTCTCGCTAAGACTTCATTTTGAGTACGCTTAATCTGATAAAATAAATTCTTATATGACGCCAATGAAAATAACAGCGCCACTATTAATAACATGCTGGTGATTAATAATGTCGTCATCCCTGACTGTTGATGCTTATTCATTATGCCAATTCCTTGCTTTAATCTGAATCGACTTCGCAGTACTTACTGCATCATCATTTTTTAAATGCGCAGCAAGCGTTATTTTAATTAATTGACTGGTCGCACTCGCAGAGCTAATAGGTTTATTCTCAATATCAAATTGATTTACAGAGATCTGCTTATCATAAATTAACGAATAAGATAGAGCTCTAGATAAAGAGCATGCATTTAAGGCTGTTATTTCATCATCCGTTGAACGATAAACTAATTTTTCATCTTGTTTGTTGTACATCACTTCATTATATCGAAGACCATCAGGAGAATGATAAGCATAAGCTAGACAGTTATTAGCTGTATTTACATAAACGACATTACTCGCACCTGATAGCTTCAAACTTGAAGTACCACTCGACACATACCCTGCTCGCAATACATCTTCTTTGATCAATCGAAAAGCGTCATTAACATCTTGTTGTAATAACAATTCTAATGAACGCTTATTCGCGGCTTGATAACCTGATAAAAAAACCGAACCGACAATACCTATCGCAATCAATCCTACAGACGATGCTATTAGTAATTCAATTAAGCTAAAGCCTTTATTCGCAGATTTCATAATTACTCAACTTATTCGATCCAGCTTGTAGACAGGTATAAATGCGCCCAGTCTTATTATAAAGAACGGTATTTAATTTATAGTCACCAATGTTATAACAATAACTACCAGCTAAATTAGGTTTGCCATTTAATTTATTAAATGTCACCATACCTGTTCTAAATGTCGTTTCTAATTCAATATTTGAAAAATTTTCACTAGAGACCTCAGCTAACGTAATCGCACCAGATGTTGTTCTTGATATTATCGACCAAGTAGGTGTTCCAGCATCATCTATCACTACCTGAATATTGTCACCACGCATCACTGCTTCTGATTTGGCTTGCACTAATAACCACTCTATTTCTGTTGCCAAGCGCTTAATTTTATTCGATTCAATGAGGCCACTGAAACTTGGGGCTGCCATTGCCGCAACAATGCCGATGATCACCACCGTGAACACCAATTCCAACAGCGTAAATCCCCGCTGACGGTCACCATTGTGATGTATGTGATGAAAATGCGTGGTAATTTCGCGAGCCATTCCCCAAATCCCTATTAACGTTATTCTGATCCCTAAGAACAACTTGCTTCAGAGTTTATCACCACCGCAAAATAGCAGAATAAGGATATCAACCAGTTATCGAGACAACTCGAATATTTAAGAGATTACGGAAGATGATTAAACAAAAAGGCGTGACGCTGATCGAAATGTTGATTGCAGTGGCAGTCATTGGAGTATTAACCGCCATTGCTTACCCTTCATATCAATCGCATATATTGAAGGGGCATCGTACTCAGGCTATGGGGGATTTGATTAAAATTCAATTGGCGCTAGAAGAAAGTTATACCCAAGACAGTGCTTATGATTTTACTATTGTCAGTGATGGTAGTTGTTCTTTTTGCGATACAGATAAAGACCGTTATGTATTGGAATTAGAGAAAAAAATCACGGATGGTCTCATCACGGGTTATCTCATAAAGGCAAAAACTGTACAGTTACAAAATAATGATGAATGCAAAGATCTAAGTTTAGACCAAACAGGTAAAGGATCATCATCAGCGCTAGAACCCATAAATTGCTGGTAAAGCATTAAATTCCCTATCGCCCTCGCGAGCATTCACTGTAGGGAATGACGGATATTCTTGGTATAAAAAAACCGCTATTAGCATTCACTAATAGCGGTTTTTATTTATTCTTGTTTGCGACGAATTAGTTGGTTAAATCGTCGAAAAACTTCTTTACACCGTTGAAGAAACCTTCTGATTTTGGCTTGTGCTTACTCGCATCTTTACCACCAAATGTTTCTTCCAGTTCTTGCAGTAGTTCTTTTTGACGCTTGCTTAAATGTACTGGTGTTTCAACCACCAATTTACAGATAAGATCACCGCGTAAACCACCACGAACCGAATCAACACCTTTACCACGCATACGGAACATACGGCCCGTTTGCATCTCAGCCGGTACTTTTAAGCTTACACGGCCATCAAGGGTTGGTACTTCAACTTCACCACCTAATGCTGCCATAGTAAAACTTACAGGTACTTCACAATGTAGATTATTACCTTCACGCTGGAAAATGTGGTGATCTTTAACATGTACTTGAACGTACAAGTCACCCGCTGGTGCGCCAAGTTCTCCAGCTTCGCCTTCGCCGCTTAAGCGAATACGATCGCCAGTATCGACACCCGCAGGGATCTTAACTGAAAGCGTTTTAGTTTCTTCTACACGGCCTTCGCCATGACATTTATCACATGGATCTTTGATAATTTGGCCACGACCATGACAGTGTGGACATGTTTGCTGAACCGCAAAGAAGCCCTGACGCATCTGCACTTGTCCAGCACCATGACAGGTACCACATGTTGTTGCAGATGAACCTTTTTTAGCGCCTGAACCGTCACAGCAATCACAACCAACTAATGTTGGTACACGGATTTCTTTCGAACAACCGCGAACAGCTTCTTCCAACGTTAGTTCCATGTTGTAGCGAAGATCTGAACCACGCTGTGCGCGTTGTTGACGACGGCCACCGCCACCACCAAAGATATCACCAAACACATCACCAAAGATGTCACTGAAGTCTGCACCGCCGCCGAAGCCGCCGCCGCCACCGCCCATACCACCTTGTTCAAAGGCTGCATGGCCGTATTGATCGTAAGCAGCGCGCTTTTGGTCGTCTGTTAGAATTTCATAAGCGTACTTCACTTCTTTGAATTTCTCAGCAGATTCCGCATCACCCTGGTTACGGTCGGGGTGGAACTTCATTGCTAAGCGCTTATAAGCTTTTTTAATGTCACGCTCACTTGCGTCACGAGCCACACTTAACACTTCGTATAAATCACGTTTCGACATAACTTGATTGTCACCTAGCTAGATATAGTTACGGGCGTTAGAGTAACCTCAAACGCCCGTAATTTAAACAAGATGTTAATTAATAGATATTAATAACGTCTTATTTGTTGTCTTTAACTTCTTCAAACTCAGCATCAACAACGTCGTCGTCTTGCTTAGCTTGTTGCTCGCCAGTTGCGCTATCAGCTTGTTGTGCTTGCGCTTTTTGTTGAGCGATTTCCATTAGCTTTTGAGATGCTGCAACAACCGCTTGTACTTTCGCATCGATTGTTTCTTTATCTTCGCCTTTGCGTGCTTCTTCTAGTTCAGCAACAGCAGCTTCGATTTTTGCTTTCTCATCAGCAGGAAGTGCTTCACCAGCTTCTTCAATTTGCTTACGAGTACCGTGAACAAGTTGGTCAGCTTGGTTACGAGCAGTTACTAGCTCTTCAAACTTCTTATCCGCTTCTTTGTTAGCTTCAGCTTCTTGAACCATCTTCTCGATGTCAGCATCGCTTAGGCCACCAGACGCTTGGATAGTGATCTTCTGCTCTTTACCTGTAGTCTTGTCTTTCGCAGAAACGTTTAGGATACCATCGGCATCTAGGTCAAACGTTACTTCGATTTGAGGCATACCACGTGGTGCAGCTTGAATACCTTCTAGGTTAAATTGACCTAGAGATTTGTTGAAGCTTGCTTGCTTACGCTCACCTTGAATAACGTGGATAGTTACCGCGTTTTGGTTATCTTCAGCAGTAGAGAACACTTGGTTCGCTTTTGTTGGGATAGTTGTATTCTTCTCGATAAGCTTAGTCATTACGCCACCCATGGTTTCAATACCAAGAGATAGTGGAGTAACGTCTAGAAGTAGCACGTCTTTAACGTCACCAGCAAGTACACCACCTTGAACAGCAGCGCCTACAGCAACAGCTTCATCAGGGTTAACGTCTTTACGTGGCTCTTTGCCGAAGAATTCAGTTACTTTAGCCTGAACCATTGGCATACGAGTTTGACCACCAACAAGGATGATGTCGTTGATGTCGCTAACAGATAGACCAGCATCTGAGATAGCTACTTTAAGTGGCTCAAGAGTACGTTGTACTAGATCTTCTACTAGAGATTCTAGTTTCGCACGAGTCACTTTGATGTTCATGTGCTTAGGACCAGTCGCGTCAGCTGTGATGTAAGGTAGGTTAACATCAGTTTGCTGTGCAGAAGATAGCTCAATTTTCGCTTTTTCTGCTGCTTCTTTTAGACGCTGCATTGCAAGAGGATCGTGCTTAAGATCGATACCTTGCTCTTTTTTGAACTCATCTGCTAAGTAGTTGATTAAACGTGTATCGAAGTCTTCACCACCAAGATGTGTATCACCATTAGTTGCTAGAACTTCAAATGTTTTCTCGCCTTCAACTTCATCGATTTCGATGATTGAGATATCAAAAGTACCGCCACCAAGGTCGTAAACAGCGATAGTACGGTCGCCGCCAGTCTTATCAAGACCGTAAGCTAGAGCTGCCGCTGTTGGTTCGTTGATGATACGTTTAACATCTAGACCTGCGATACGGCCAGCATCTTTTGTTGCTTGACGCTGTGCATCGTTAAAGTAAGCAGGTACTGTGATAACAGCGCCAGTAACTTCCTCACCAAGGAAATCTTCAGCTGTTTTCTTCATTTTCTTTAGGATTTCAGCAGATACTTGAGGAGCAGCCATTTTTTGGCCTTTCGCTTCTACCCATGCATCACCGTTGTCAGCCTTAACAATTTTGTAAGGCATGATTTCGATATCACGCTGAACTTCTTCGTCTTCAAAGCGACGACCAATTAGACGCTTGATAGCGAATAATGTGTTTTCAGGGTTAGTTACCGCCTGACGTTTTGCTGGTTGACCAACGAGTGTTTCACCATCTTGCGTGTATGCAACAACTGATGCTGTTGTACGCTCGCCTTCTGCGTTCTCAATTACACGTGGCTTGTCGCCGTCAAGTACTGCTACACAAGAGTTAGTTGTACCTAAGTCAATACCAATGATCTTACCCATCAGACAATCTCCGAAATTCGTTATATGTTCTTAACTACACCCAATATCAAATGGGTTAGCGGTTCGGGATAACCCCGTGACAAATACATTTAATGTCTTATGACTACTAGATAAGGCCGCCAGATTACTTTTCAAGGGGCGATCCCAAAAAAAATGCAAAAAAACAAAAAAACCCACCAAAGTAGGCCTTATTTTGCGTCATTATCAAGTAAGCCTTGAATCATTCGCTGTAAATTACGCTTGAGTATTCACGTTACCCGCAGCGGCTTTTGATACCATTACCATTGCAGGACGGATCACACGACCATTTAGCTCGTAACCTTTTTGCATTACAGCCATGACAGTATTAGGTTCAAAATCAGCACTTTCTTGCATAGCCATTGCTTGATGGAATTCAGGATTAAAAGCTTCACCTTGTGGATCAATCACTTTTAGACCAAATTTACCAACGGTTGTTGTCATTGTCATCAATGTCAATTCAACCCCTTCCATCATAGCTTTGGTTGCTTCGTTATTCTTGTCGGCCATTTCAATAGCACGCTCAAGGTTATCAATAACAGGCAGCAATTCTTCAGCAAATTTGTTTAATGCGTATTTACGTGCTTTATCAATTTCTTGCTCAGAACGACGACGAATATTCTCGCCTTCAGCACGTGCGCGTAATGCTGCATCTTTTACTTCATTAACTTCTGCATCTTTTGCTAATAAAGCAGCTTCAAGTTCTGCAATACGAGCTACGTATAACTCTTGCTCAGATTCAACAAACTCACCCTCGACAGCTTCGACTTCAGCAGCTTCAACTGCATCGTTTAGCTGCTCATCCTGTACATCGTGTTTTTTGTTAGTCATGCGTTGGTTCTCCGCCAAGATAAAAGGGTTTTATTCACTCAGTAGTCTTATTAGATAAGCACCACTTTTAAAATACTCTTGAGCATATTATGGGGATGAAGTTCAATGATTCAAGCCAATATTGACAACAAACCACGACAAGTTGTTTTTTCTAAGGCTATACTGAGCCACCATCATTTGTCGGAACAGGGACATGAAGCGTATTTTTGATACTATCGCGTTAATTGGCAAACCACGTAATCCTGAGGCATTACAAACTCACTCAAGCTTATATGAGTGGTTAACCGCGCAAGGCTATAACGTGTTAGTCGATCATCGATTAGCCAACGATATTGACGTACCTGAGCATTGTTTTTGTGATTTGCTCACCATTGGTGATAAAGCAGATCTCGCGGTTGTTGTTGGTGGTGACGGCAATATGCTCGGTGCCGCTCGCGTTTTATCACGGTTTGATATTTCAGTCATTGGCGTTAACCGTGGCAATCTTGGTTTCCTGACTGATCTTGATCCTGAAGATTTTGAGCAACAGCTTGCTCTCGTATTGGCTGGCGAATTTATCAAAGAAGATCGATTTTTACTTGAAGCTGAAGTGCATCGTCACGGGCAAATAAAAAGCCGTAATGCCGCCTTAAACGAAGCGGTGTTACATCCAGATAAAATTGCCCATATGATAGAATTTGAAGTTTATATTGATGATTGCTTTGCTTTCTCGCAACGTTCTGATGGCTTAATTATTGCGACCCCAACAGGTTCAACAGCCTATTCACTGTCAGGTGGTGGCCCAATTTTATCAACCAGTTTAAACGCTATTGCACTGGTGCCAATGTTTCCTCACACCCTGTCATCTCGCCCATTAGTCGTTGATGGCGATCGTTGTATTAAACTGCTGGTGTCCCCCAATAATGGCAGCACCCTAGAAGTCAGTTGTGATGGTCAAGTATCGCTTCCCGTAAGTCCTGGTGATGAAATTCATATTTATCAAAGTGAAGATCGCCTGCAACTGATCCACCCTAAGAATTACAGTTACTACAATGTCTTACGTGGAAAATTAGGCTGGTCGAGTCGACTATTTTAAAATAAATACCACTTTTTCCCCTCAAAACCAGCACACTTAAGCGGCTGGTTTTTTGTCATTACTCCAAAAGTTAATCTAAGTCACATTTTATCTGAATAATTATCTCCCCAGTCTTTACTGGTTATAAATACAGTATATACTGTATGAAAAAACAGGTGTTGATTTAAACAGGTGAACACAATGCTCGCGCATATGACGATCTCTAATTTTGCTATTGTCAAAACTCTTCAATTTGAACTAAAACCCGGCATGACCACTATTACAGGTGAAACCGGTGCAGGTAAATCTATTGCTATTGATGCCTTAGGTTTATGTTTAGGTGATCGCGCTGAAGCCTCTATGGTGCGACCAAATGAAGATAAAGCTGAAATTTCAGCCGCATTTTTATTGGCAAATAACCAAGCTGCTCGACGTTGGCTCGAAGATAATGAGCTCATTGATGGCGAAGAGTGTATTTTGCGCCGTGTGATCACCAAAGAAGGCCGCTCACGTGGTTTTATTAATGGCAGCCCTGTTCCCGCATCGCAGCAAAAAGCGTTAGGGCAACTGCTGATTAATATTCATGGCCAACACGCACACCAACAGCTAATGCGCCCTGAATATCAACAACACATGCTTGATCAATATGCAGGTCATCATCTCTTAATTGATCGTACTCGCAGTGCTTATCAACGCTGGCGTCAAGCACATAACGAGCTAAAACGCTTAACCCAAAGCCGTGATGAAAACGAAGCACAAAAACAACTCTTACAATACCAAGTTAAAGAGCTTGATGAATTAGCCCTTGGCGAAGAAGAATTCATTGAGATCGAAGAAGAACATAAGCGTCTATCAAATTCAGGTGAACTGGCTATTTCAAGTCAAACCGCCTTATCGATGCTTTATGACAACGATGATGGTAACGCGCTGCAACTGTTACAAATGGCTTGTCAGCAAGTGAACAATCTTGGTGAATATGACAGCAGTTTAAGTGCGATTCCGCAAATGCTGGAAGAAGCGATTATTCAAGTTCAAGAAGCAAGCCAAGAGCTACGTAGCTATCTTGATAACTTAGACATGGACCCACATCGGTTAATTTATCTTGAAGAGCGTTTAGCTAAAATCATGTCGATGGCACGTAAACATTATGTAATGCCAGCCGAGCTTTATCAAAAGCACCATGATTTACTAAAAGAACTTGATAACCTTGATTGTAGCGATGAACGCCTAGAAGACATGGCAGCTAACGTTGAAAATCTACGTCAACAATGCATTGAAGCGGCTGAAAAGCTAAGTAAAAGCCGCCAACGTTACGCCAAAGAGCTTGATCAAAAAATCACTGAAAGTATGCATATGTTAAGTATGGAACACGGTGAATTTGAAATTGCACTGACCAGTGATCCTGAGCGCATGTTAAGCCCATTAGGTTACGACAGCATTAATTTCTTAGTTTCAACCAACCCCGGCCAACCGTTACAACCATTAGGCAAAGTGGCCTCAGGTGGTGAGCTTTCCCGTATTTCACTTGCGATTCAAGTGATCACCGCTCAAAAAGTTGAAACTCCAAGTTTAATTTTCGATGAAGTCGATGTGGGTATCAGTGGTCCAACAGCCGCTATCGTCGGTAAAATGCTACGCAAACTAGGTAAATCAACCCAAGTTATGTGTGTGACTCACTTACCACAAGTTGCGGGGTGTGGTCATCAGCAAATGTTTGTCGCCAAGAAAACCACCGATGGTCAAACTGAAACACAGATGCGTCCATTAAGCACTGATGATCGTATTGCTGAGCTAGCACGTCTATTAGGCGGCAGTGAGATTACTGAGCGCACTCTCGCAAATGCGAAAGAACTGCTGGTTGCGGCATGATTTAATTTCGCATCTTGCGCGAATATGAAATAAACTAAAACCTTGATGCAACTATTGCGGCCAGCAGTAGTCGAATATCAAAATATATTACTTTTTTTCTTTACCGCTTTTTACTTCTGCCAAGACCTTGTTTATCATCGCAGCAGTTAAAGCTAAAAAGCCAGGATGCTATGAGTTGGAAAAACATTGCAGCCCTAACCTTAGTGTTGGGCTTACTTAGTGGCTGTTCGGTCACTGAACGTTTGGTTTATCGTATTGATATTGACCAAGGCAACTATGTAGAACAAAAAAGTGTTAATACCTTGCGTGTTGGCATGACGAAAACGCAAGTTCAATATGTGCTGGGTACACCTATGTTAGTTGACCCAAGTTACCCCAATACATGGAACTACATTTTCTACGAACAAAATGGTCATGATAAACCGGTTCAAAAGAACTTGTTCTTAACCTTCAACCAACAGGCACAGCTTGTTAGTATGAAAGGTGATTACAAGCAAGGCCCTAACTTCATGGATTCTATGAATTAATTCCATTCATAGAAAATGGTTGTTTTCAAAGTAATAAAAAAGCTCGCTATAATGGCGAGCTTTTTATTATCTGCAATAAAATAAGTATTACTTTTCAGCGTCTTTTTTAGCTTGTTCTGCACGCTTGCGGCGGATCTCTCGTGGATCTGCCACTAATGGACGATAAATTTCAATCCGATCGCCATCGCGCGCGGTCGCATCTAATTTCACATTACGACTGTAGATACCGACTTTATTGATGATTAGATCAATCTCAGGGTACATGGTTAATATCCCTGATTGTTCGATGATCGCTTGAATCGGGGTTTCAGCAACAACCGCCAGCTTTAACACCCGCTGCACGTTGGGCAGTGCAAAAACAACCTCAACATGAATTAAGGGTTGATCAGAATGCATACACTTCTCTTGCTCGCTGTGTGAACGCCTGCACCATATTACTGGTCAGATCGCGAAAAACTTTACCAAAAGCAACATCAATTAGCCCACTGGTAAATTCAAACTCTAAGTTTAATTCAATCTTACAAGCAGTGGCATCAAGCTCAGTAAATGTCCATCCGCCGACTAATTTTCGAAAAGGGCCATCCACCAGCTGCATTTGAATCTGGTTAAAATCGACCAATTTATTATGCGTCACAAATGTTTTGCGTATACCGGCTTTGGCAACATCAACCGACGCCATCATATGACTGGCAGAACTCTCAATGATCTTACTGCCCGCACAACCGGGTAAAAACATCGGGTAAGACTCAACATCATTCACCAAGTTAAACATTTGTTGGGCACTAAAAGGCACCAGTGCCGAACGACTAATTTGTGGCATAGCTTCTCCTTCATCGAACGCATCCTCACTCTGAAGATAAAATCTATTCGCTGCGTTTAGTCAATGATACCATTACTGGGCTATCGACCAAAATAACAGTTACCATCAAGCGGTATTATGGTAACGTCAATAGCTTATTCGACCAGAAAAATCACTGATATTAGATTTTGTTCTGGGACTGCAACAATGACTCTACGAGGTCAACATGGCTAAAAAACCAAAGCAAAGTAGCAATACTATTGCAAAAAATAAAAGCGCTCGTTTTGAATTTGCCATCGGCGACGAATACGAAGCAGGTATGGTATTACAGGGTTGGGAAGTAAAAGCTATCCGTGACGGTAAAGTAAACATGACTGAAAGCTATGTTTTCTTACGTAACGGTGAAGCATTCATTTCAGGCTTAACCATTGCGCCATTAAACGCGGCATCAACTCACGTTGTGGCTGATCCAACCCGTGTACGTAAGCTATTGCTTAACCGTCGTGAACTGAGAAAACTAGAAGATTCAGTGAACCGCGAAGGCGATACTATCGTGGCATTGGTGATGTACTGGAGCACTTCTTTCGTAAAAGTGAAGATCGGTACTGCACGCGGTAAGAAACTGCATGATAAACGCGCTGACAGCAAAGCCAAAGATTGGCAACGTGATAAAGCCCGTATCATGAAAGGCAATAACCGTTAAGACACCTATGCAACATGATGTTAGCATTTGAATAGTAATCAATCACTTGGTCAGTGAATAATAATAAAGCTATTGACCTAGTTAAATATTCTGCTAACATCAAACGCATCTGGGGCTGATTCAGGATTCGACAGGATCACGAAGGCTTGTGGAGCATGTCGAGGTGCGGTTTGCCTCGTTAAACAACCGCAAAAAAATAGTCGCAAACGACGAAAACTTCGCACTAGCAGCTTAATACCCTGCTAAGAGCGCTCCTGCCCTAGCTTCCGCTTGTAAGACGGGGAATAACAGGGGTTCAAACCCAAACGAGATAGCGAGGGATTCTTTGACTAGAGAGATGAACCGCGAAATAGAATTCTGGTATGTATTAGCATAGCGTGTCAATTCGCAGTGTGGATACGAGAATAAAGATTGACTAAGCATGTAGCGCCATCTGTTAGACTGATTTTGGACGCGGGTTCAAATCCCGCCAGCTCCACCAAACGTTTGGAAAGGGCCACTTCTTTGGAAGTGGCCTTTTTTAATGCCTAAAATTCAGTAAAATCATCACGTTAGCTTGTTTTATTTCCTTATATATCCTCAGTTAACTTACTTTAGCCCGTTGAACCGTACTAGGGTTGCATCCTACTTTCATGGCCACTTCTCGAACGGATAAGCCTTGTTCTAACAGTTCGATAATCTTTGCCTTACGTTCCATATTTGGTTTACGTCCTGAAAATTTTTCAGCCCATAACTTCGGATCTTTCTTAATTGCTTGGCGCCCAGCTTCAGCACTTGCTAAACGGTTCTTACGTTCTGCAGCAGCCATTGCGGTGATCATGGTTAATTGAATATTAGTTGTCATGTCTTGCATATCATTACCAGAGTAAGCAAAGGTCATATTCTGATTAATGGTTTTGATTGTGACACCACGTTTTAACAGCTCGCGGATAGTTGTTTCTGAATCGTGATAGTCACGGCCTAAGCGATCTATCCACCAAACGACCAGCACATCATCTTTTCTTAATTTATCGAGTAACCGGCTTAATTGTTCACGCTCTGTTGCGGGTACTGTTCCGCTACAAACATCAGTTGATATCTCGATGCCAGGATATGACTTTTGAATGTCGCTAACTTGGCTATCTGTTGTTTGTGTGGTTGTTGATACTCGGGCGTATGCAAATTCCATTTTATCTCCCCAGTTGTGTGCTTATGGTTGTCATGTGCTAAATATAGTGTGTGCATATCGAAAAGTAAACACCAAAAGCGTACGCGATAGGGGATGTTTACACGTATGCAGTAGGGCATGATTAAAAGCATACGGGGTTTTAAGGGAATACGGACTAGGGGCGTTTATTGTGTTGAAGTGGTGATTTATGAATTAGGTAACATGGTTAACAAAATAACAATGTGGATTTATCTTTGTTTTCACTAAGGAAAACCCATTAAAACACCGGCTATTCTGTTCGTTTTGAGTGAATAGCGATCACGTTGCTGCAACAACTTTAAGATGTCACATTTTGTTATGATTGGGTTCTAGCTTTTAACAGAACCCAATTTAAAATAGACATGCGCATTATAGATTATATCTTTTCTAAACTCATTATTTTGGCTGAACTCTCATAACCATCAACATTATGGTAAGTGCCTTTCTGATCAGTATATGTTTCAACTGTGGAATCTGTGAGTGTGCGAATAAGTGTGTATGTAAAATTCACATCAATAACCTTTCTAAGTACAACAACTTGCATTTTAATTCTGCTCTTTGCAGGAACGGTTACTTGTGTTGTGTCTGTAATAGTTTCCGTTGTGCTTTTGCTACCACCCCACACGTGTTTATAAGATAAATCAGTAGTAACTGTTATTTCCCCACCAATTATGGATGGAATGCCAGCGAAAAATTTAACTGCGGCACCTACGGAAACTCCAAACTCATTGTTCCATGTACCTACGGTTGACTTTTGGTATGAATATTCAAGCGTTTTAACAATATCCGTATCGAATGGATTTTCTACAGTGCATTCCAGCGTAACTAACGGCGTAGTATCTATAGCTTTAGCTGAAACCAAATCATATTCTACATTGGTAATTTCCTTACGTAGCAAATGCTCACCAATTATGAATTTTGAATAAGAATCAATTTCATTCTTTTCTACTTCTATATTGTCTTGTTTTCCTCGACGTATACGACTTAAAAACAATCCTGTATCACCTTTCAGTGCGATTGTATTATCATTAATATAGATATATTTGAATTTACAAAAAGCATCTAATTGATCTTTTGCAAACTCAACGTGATTAACACGACCTCTATTTATTCGACTAAGGTATTTGTTATTATCTCCCTTTAGAGCAATCATGTTATCTTCATTAGGAATTAATTCGACTTTAAAAGAGCAATATAGGTCGTCTGGATTTTTACTTGCTTCGCAGTTGTCCTGATTTCCTCGATTAATACGACTTAAAAACATCCCATTATCTGATTTAAGAGTTATAGATGGAGGCCAAGAGATTTGTTGGTTTTTTTTTGTAGCTGAACAAGATAGATTATCGTTAGAGGGCTTAGCCTCACAAAGATTTATTACATTAGGACGGATCGCATCGATTGTATTCATTATGTAATATCCATATATGGTGCATTAATAGATAATAGTATGTGAATATATTCAGATACTATTAATAATGGTTCAATCATACATTTACATAGTACTGGGATGCTTTCTGAAGCGTGGCTCACATATATAGATTGAGGATATTCGAAAACCTTAATTTTTCTTATGATTAAACATAATACCTGTAATGACTACCAAATTTGTAGCCCCTGTTGCAACCATTTAGAAATGTCACACAGTTCTGCAAGTTAGAAATGTCACTCTTGTTGCAACCATTTTTGGTAGCATGGGAGAGATCTCGTTCTGAGATTGTTAAGTAAAAAGTTAACCTCACTAAGGGTATATATGAGTAAATTTGTGGATTCGATAACTCTTTGGATTTGTGTATTGTTGCTGTTGTTCGTTGGAATGGGAGCTGGTTTCATGTTAAACGGCGCAGGGATCATGCCTGTTGCATCTTTTATTGCTTCCGTAGCAACTATTTTGGCGTTTTTACTCGCAGTTAAAGCCTATTTTCATTGGAAACTTACAGATACATTGTCTCAACAAATGCATATATATCGAGAAATTATCATGGAGTTAGCTGCATTTGATCTTATATTTGAATGTTTATTCTCTGAAACAATTCTCTATGAACACCAAAATAAAGTTGCAGAGTTTCCATCTATTGAACAACGAGCTAAATTTCAACGTGTAATATCTATTGTTGATAGGCTAGATGAACTAATTATTAAGTGCTACGCCATAGATCCTGAGCCTTGTTGTCATATTGAAAGTGTAAGCAAGTCTGAGTTGGCAACATTCACTTTTAATGGTGATTATCTGGGTAGACTAAAAGGGTTATTAGCTAGAGTTAGGCATTTAGAACGGCTTGTAAGAGAGCAGTATAAGATATTTTCAGTTGATGGTTATATCTTAAGTACTTTACCAGAAGAGAGAAATTATAATATTGGTGAATCGTTTGGTAGTGCTGAGTCTTTAGTTCAAGTCTATCAATATATAATAAAAGATATACGAGATATTGAATTGGATTTAAAACTTCGCATTAAGTAGTGCTAACGCACCTTATGGAAATATTGGTCGGTTCATCCATTAACGTTCTACAGTATGTTTTGAATGATGAGTACACATTGAACAAGTTAGGTGTTGATCAAGCTAAAATATTTATGAATATTTTAATTACTTCAGGTTTAGCTTTAGGAGCAGCTGCACTTTTCCCTGTTATTGCTTCAACTGCCGTATATTCGGGTGTAACACTTGTTGTATCTAGTTTTTCTGTGTGGGTATTAGACAAAACAACCGATTTTGAATCTAAGTTTATTAATAAGGTTTTGGAAGCTTTTGAATGAGATATAAAATAATTTGGAGCTTAACAGCACCTTTACTCTTGTGCGCTTATGGTTGGCTTTGTTGGCAGCTTGTAATGCCCTTATTCAAGGCAACTTCAGTTGTTTTATATGAACCTATTGGTTATATATTGGCAATATTATTTGCCGGCTTTGGGGGGGGGTTAGTTCTTTTTTATAACCGCTTTTTTGAATTGTTCTCAATTAAGAATAAAGAGTTACCTAAAATTAGTATGAGAATTATGTTTATAGGTGGTGGGGTTATAGGGCTAGTTCTTAATATTGCAATTTATAATGTTGTGATAAAACCTAACAACATGATTGAATGCCCCCTCCAGGTTGGCTACAAGAAAAACTTAATGCGTGAGTATGTTACTGATCTTTCCTTGTGCGAGAAGTTCTAGAGTCTTTCGATTTAGTGCGTATAAAATCAGTGATGTTAAATACAGCCATTTTGAGCAAATTATGGCCTAGACTTTTTATAGGGTAAGATAAATCTCTTATTTCACTAACTTATTTCACTAACTATGAATATAAAAAAAATAAAAATATTATTTTCAATAATAGGTATCTGCTTTCTCATAGGATCTGTATTCTCATCCATAATCACGTTCGATTTTATTAAAGCCACCGTTATAGGTAGTGGTGAAGTAATCGGATTGGCTGAATCTAGATCAGATAATTCTTCTAGTTATGCCCCCGTAGTGTACTTTTCCGATTCGAATGATATTGGTTATGAATTTACATCAAGCGTTAGTTCTAATCCTCCTTCCTATCAAGTAGGAGAGTTTGTGGAGGTCATGTATTTAGAATCAAATCCAAATGAAGCGAAGATCAATGAATTTTTCTCGCTATGGGGTCTGCCTTTAATACTGGCTTTTTTTGGAATGGTGTTTTCATCTATTGGTTTCGGTATGCTTGTGTTTGATCTCCTTAAAAATAGAAAAGGAAATTATCTTGTTGAGAATGGACTAAAGGTTGAAGCAAAATTTTCTAGTGTAGAGATTAATTATTCATTGCAAGTGAATGGTCGTAATCCATATCGCATAGTTGCAGAATGGTTAGATCCAGAATCAAACCATATTTATATATATAAAAGTAAAAATTTGTGGTTTGACCCGACTGATTATATTAGGAATGAGTACATCAGTGTATATGTGGACAAGGCAAAGCCGAAGAAGCATTACCTTGATGTTTCATTTTTACCAACTGTTGTTGAATAGGCATAATTAACACCCGTTATATGAATTTTAGAAGGTCGCTTAGGCGGCCTTTGTTGTATCTGGACGTTACCGCGAATCTGTCTGTCTGTTAGTGCGCGTTAGATGCATACTGTTAAATAGGGCTGTTTTTAGATAAAAGTCATAGTAGGTGTCGAGTGAACGATATTTATGGTCTTAAAATCGTTTCTAGGGGCTATTTGAGTCATGTCAGACTGATAAACGATTTATGCTGAGATGGTATTGTTAAATTTAGTTGGTTTAAATAAATCTAAGAATATTTTGAAGGTCACTACGAATCTAATAGCGATGGATTATTATATTTACAGATTTATCAATTTCACCAAGTTCATCTGCCATTTTATTAATTGAATTATTACTATAGAACAATCAAAAAAAACTTTGGTCACAATGGGTTTTTATTAGGAAAAACAATTACTTGTGATCAGCCCCTCTTTGTTCTATGATTTGGTTTTACATCTGATACTTGGAATATATTATGACCCTATGTTTCTATTTATTAACTTACTCCGTTAACCCATTCACTAACCTTGATAGTGATAAAGAGAAAGCAAATAAAGTACGAGCTAAGATTGCTGATATTTCACATAACGATTGGAATAAATCTAACAATGTAGAAACTACATTTAAAGGTAGTTTTATCGTTAATGGCATAACAAAAGAACAAAAAGAAGCAGCATCAAAGGATTTTGTTAAGGAACAATTTGTTCATATTTTACGTGAGTATGATGCTAATTGTTATGACGTAAAAATAGAGTGTGAAATGATGATAAGTGAAATTGATTTAAGTTTTTCTTTTGACGTTACGTGGTCTCGACCCATATAAAACGCATACTATTAAATACAGTAATTTTTATTTGTAACTTTAAAATAGATACTGACGAGGCATTGGGATTTTCGGGGAATAATATTGAGTTACGAAAACGATAATAGGGTTGATGTACACAAAATTTTCGCAGAACGTACAGAACAAATTGAACTGGATCGAGATAGGGAACAAGTGGAACAGAACGTTGCAGTTATAAAAGAAATAATCTCTCATACATACAGTAAAGCTAATTCATATAGTAACGTGATAATTGCAGCGGGTTATGTTGGTTTCTTCACATTATGGTCAGGTATAAAAAAAGATATACCTGATTGGGCTGTATTAACTTCAGGCGCATTAATCCTTTTGTCGTTAATGATTTTTATTGGTTTTGAATTGTATAAAATGATTAGCGGTGCTGTTCACATGAGAAAGATAACAAACAGAATTCGACAACCTACAATGGATACTTTGGCTGAAATTCAACATATTGAGCAGCAGACAAACTTGTGGAATGCTAGGATTTGGGTATTTACCTTAATTCCAACAGTGATTTCTGGATTATTAGCTGGCTTAGTATTACTAACTGGTTTTTTAATTAAATTTTCTGTTCAGTATACATAAGTAGATTTGACCTTAAATACCGCCCAATTTTAGGCGGTATTTTTATTTGATATAAAAGGTTGAAAATTGATAACTAAAAAAGTAATTGATAACTCAGAATATAGTAAAAATGGTTTTTATCAGTTGATATGGTTTAGAGGAGATGAGTTAAAGGTAGAAATCAATAGATATTATTGGTTTTATTTAACTTTAATTGAAATGCTTATTGGTTATGACTTGGTTGAAAATGTCATTCTCACCTCAAATGGAAATAATAATGAGATTGGGAAAGGGCTACATTTAAACATGATTATACCAAGTGGAATTATCAATAATTTTTTAAGGGAAAGAATTCTCGATATTTTGTATTTTAAATACTATTGTCGATATAAAATGTTATGTATATCTTCTGTTGTCGATAATGATTTAAATGAGATTAATTGTACGAGAAAAGTCTTTTTTGCTAAAAAGGGTAACTTTTATCAATTTATAGCATTTAGACGTTGTTATGATCTTTTTTGGTTAGTCCTAAATCTGTTTGTTGATATTATTGTTTATTTTTATACAAATGATATTTCAATAGTGTTAATTTCAGCAATATCGATCGAGGGAATCCGAAGGGTATTAAAAATATAACTAAATTTACCTTCCATGCAAGTACGCATAAATAGATTTGATGTTAAATGCTAACAATTTAAGAGGTCGCTTCGGTGGCCTTTTTCTTAACTACAGTCGTTTAATTTATATCACCCCCTCACTGATACAACCGTCCAAACATATGCATTTGCATGGTGACTGCTTTACCACTCTCTTTCTCAAACGTTAACCAATCTATGATTCCCTCTCCTGCATTGAATTTAGGGTGCCCATTCATGCTATCGATCTTAATCGTGGCGTAGTCTGTATGCCGTTTGATGTTTAATCCTTTGAGGCTATGTCCATCAACAATATAAAGGGTGTTGTCGTTGGTGGTGCAGCTGTTGGCCGTGGGTTCGGTGGTGGCGATAACGCACCAGTCATCGGTATAGGTTTTGGTGTCAGTGAGTCCTACTGTGTGCAGGTACACTTCTTTGTTGCGCATCACTGATTCTGACTTGGCGGCAATGAATAGGCCTTTGAGTTCGGTAACTGTTCGTTCCATCTTGTTACGTGCTATTAAGCCATGAAAGCTAGGTGCTGCGGCTGCGAGGACTATCGCTAAAATAGCGATAGTAAAAATCAACTCTAGTAATGTAAATCCATTTTTATTCAATTTATTACCTTTATTTATGTATTACATTTGTACTACATCATAAGAATTTGAAGCGGTTAGCTTTCCACTCTGAACCATCGATTAATCCCTTGTCGTAATAGCCAGCCCAATCGAAAAAAAACGGGCTAAAACTGCTCTCTCCAATCAAGTGACTGATGCCAACGCAGATGATGATCACTCCTGCTGATATGACATATTCTATGGGGTCGCCCGTCCTAAAGCGTCCTCCAAATAAGTGAAAGCGTCGGTCACTGTAGGGGGAAAACGGCACTCCACTTACTGTCATGGCGTCAGTTAAAATGTGGCTGACTCCGCCCCAGGCGAATGCCATAAAAATGCCGTGGTAATCCCAAATGAAAGTGAATGCAATTGCAGCTATTAACCAGTGGGTAAGAACGTGAGTCGGTCCTCGATGTTTGATTTTGCGGCCACAAATTTTGGCAACGTATTCCATCCAGTCGGGGGCTGTGGCTCCTGCTACACATACGGCAACGTGTGGTGGTGAAACTACGGCACACAGTGAACCGGCTATTAAGGTGTGGTTGAGCCATTTCATTGCGGTTCGTCAATGCTTGTACAAACGCGGCCACTTGGCTGGCGGTACCAACTCTGCGTTTATGCTCCCACTCGCGTTCGCGGGCTTGTTCTGTTGTGTCCTAGTTGTGATATACAAGGTTAAAATCGTTCATTATTCTTCCTTTTTTGATCAGCTTAATCATCGAAGTTAAGCTAAAGTCCAAGATCATTAGAGTCATCTTCTTAACTCGGTTTTTTACATTGCTATATGAGCAATGTTGCAATTTCATCAACAAACAACTCAAGAGTTGTACCGAACATTAAATACAACCTTTAAGTTGTATTATTAAGAGAATTGAGCGAATTAAAGTCAAAGGTTTAACTATTAAAATAAAAAAAAGCGCCAGCAAATCTACATTGCTAGCGCCTTAAATCAACCATCATGTTACGTATAGCGCACATGGTGGTTTAATGATTACATTGAGTGACTACTCATCAATGCCGCAATCAGTACAACTTTGTAATACGATTTCGTGTTCAAACACAGCAGTCTCGCTACCATCAGCTAGTAGCTCTGCGATTTCTTCCGCTACTTCTTGCTCATCTTCTGCTTTCACTTGATTTGCTAGTGCTTCTTCTGAGTAACCGTAAAAGTTTAGCAATAAGTAATCACGCGCTTCATCTTTAGTACAAGTCACGTTCACCAACAATTCTGGATCAACATTGCCTTGTGCGATCATCGCTGTTACTTGTGCGACAACCTCTTCTTTCATTGCTGGTGTTAACCAACCAAGATCTGCGTTTACTGTATTTTTGTTGCATTTATAACAAGGCAGTTTATGAAAGTAATATTGAAAGCTAGTCATGAGTCATTTCTTCTTTAAGTTTTGTATTACACGATTATGAGGTTTTTCTCAAAAAATACTATCTCAATAGCCATTGAAGATAAAAACTCTTGCTGAGAAGCAAATAACTATCATCACCGCATTCTTAGATAATACTTATGAGGCATTAATAACCCGCTCATTTAACTATAATTGGCATATAATATTAATAAATTGAACTAATAAGTAAGTATTACGAATGGATAATATGCAAAAGGGGATCCATTATAAGATCACCCACCCAGCTCATAAACTATGGATGATTGCGTTAGTTGCCGCAGCAGGATCTGCATTATGTATTGGTATTCTTGCCTTTGTCGATGGCGTTGCCAAGGGTGACTATCTATTAGTCGCACCGTTTGGCGCCACCATGGTATTGGTCTTTGGTTTACCACAAAGCCCTTTAGCCCACCCTAAAAATGTCGTATTCGGTCACTTAACAACAGCGATCATCGGCATTATCTTTGCCAATCTTTTACCGGTAACGTTTTGGTCTCTTGGGCTAGCTGTAGGTGTGGGGATTTTCATGATGATCATGCTTAACGTTACCCATCCACCCGCAGGCGGAAACCCGTTATTGATCATGTTAGGTGCCCATACCAGCATTCTGTTTGCGTTTTATCCCATTTTTGCAGGTAGCTGCATCATTGTTCTAATTGCACTGTTGTACCATGCATTAGTCTCTCGTCTAGAATATGCATGGGTTAATAAACCTAAAGAAGGCAAAGATGTATAAAAAAGTATTGTATGCGCTAGATATTGATTCTAAGCCCTATCTTCTCAAAGCGTTGGCTTTAGCTGATCAACTTAATGCAGAACTGTTTGTCGGTTATGCAACCAATCTTGATGAACAACTATTTTCTGATGATGCCTATTTAGGAAATAAAGTTGGGGATGGTATTGTTAATACAGAAAAAGCCGAGCTAGAAACAAAAATACAGGCGTTAATTACAGACACGGCCTTAAATAGAGATCATGTTTATATTGTTAATGGACCTGTTGGTATGGCTATTGAACGATTGGCGACAAATTTAGAGGTTGATTTAGTGGTGATGGCTAACTCTCACCATTATTTTAGTTTTTTATCTAAAAATGCGCTTCTCATAAAATTAGCGACTCATCATGATTTTTTAAGTTTGTCTTGATGGTAAGCGTGTTACCTCTATTAAAGGTCTTATTTGATTGTCAAATAGGACCTTTTCATTAACCGAATCACTTCATTTATTATTCATACCTACCGCTGTTACTAATCATCACCTCTCCTTTAAAACACACCTCTATCAATAATAGGTTTTGACTATTGAATGTATCGGCTTTAACGATTTCCTTAATATTCCCATTTTGACAATAATGGCTTCAGAGATTTGATTTGCACTACAGCATAAAAATTAAAATTATTTTCAAAAGGATTCCATATTATGATTAACACTGAAATCAAGCCATTTAGCGCTACAGCATACAAAGAAGGCAAATTCGTAGACATCACTGAAAAAGATGTTTTAGGTAAGTGGGCAGTATTCTTCTTCTACCCAGCTGACTTTACTTTCGTATGTCCAACTGAGCTTGGCGACCTAGCTGACCATTACGCAGATCTACAATCTCGCGGTGTTGAAGTATTCTCTGTATCAACTGATACTCACTTCACTCACAAAGCATGGCACGACAGCTCTGACACAATCGGTAAAATCAACTACTTCATGGTAGGCGACCAAACAGGTAACATCACTAATAACTTCAACGTTATGCGTGAAGGTCAAGGTCTTGCAGACCGCGCTACTTTCCTAATCGACCCACAAGGTGTTATCCAAGCAATGGAAATCACTGCAGAAGGTATTGGCCGTGAAGCTGAAGACCTAATGCGTAAAGTGAAAGCAGCACAATATGTTGCAGCACACCCAGGTGAAGTTTGTCCTGCAAAATGGAAAGAAGGCGAAGCAACACTAACACCTTCTCTAGACCTAGTTGGTAAGATCTAATCTTATTTAACCTTTGATGACAATATTCATTTTTGACGCCGAATCTGAAATAAATATGGCTCATCCTACTTTTAAATAATCCGTTTATTTAAAAGTAATAAGGCATCAAACATATATCACATGTTTGGTGCCTTATTAATTAGAAGACCTTCAAACATATTTACGCCTTTTTATATAGGCAATATGTCGTATTTCAGTAGACCCGCATTGATTATCTACTGTTAAGCCGTGAACAATTAAAAAGGCAAGATTATGTTAGACCAAAACATGAAGCAGCAGCTACAAGCGTATTTAGAAAATTTAAAAACTGATGTACAACTGGTATTAAGTTTAGATGATAGTGACACTGCAAAAAAACTGCATGAATTGGCTTACGAAATTGCAGAACTAAACGATAAAGTGAGTATTATTGAAGACAGTGATGCCAGCGTACGTAAACCTGTAATGCAAGTGGTTAACCCAACCAAACAGACCTCAATGAGCTTTGCTGGTCTGCCAATGGGACACGAATTTACTTCATTGGTATTAGCACTACTGCACAGCGGTGGTCACCCAATGAAACTAGAACAACCAGTTATCGATCAAATTGCAGCATTAGATCAAGACATAGTTGTTGAAACCTTCATTTCACTTTCTTGCCAAAACTGTCCTGACGTTGTGCAAGCATTTAACATGATGGCAGCGATTAACCCACGTATTAAAGCAAGCATGATTGATGGCGCAGCTTTCCAAGCTGAAGTGACTGAACGTAATATCATGGCGGTACCGACTGTTTATGTAAACGGTGAAGTCTTTGGTCAAGGCCGCATGTCGCTAACTGAAATTTTAAATAAGCTAGACACAGGCGCCGCTAAAAAAGCAGCAGCAAGCCTTAATGATAAAGCCCCATTTGACGTATTAGTCGTTGGTGGTGGTCCTGCTGGCGCATCCGCTGCTATCTATGCTGCACGTAAAGGTATTCGTACTGGTGTTGTTGCCGAGCGCTTTGGTGGCCAAGTAATGGATACCATGTCTATCGAGAACTTCATTTCTGTTCAAGAAACAACGGGCCCTCATTTAGCGGCAAGCTTAGAAGAGCATGTAAAACAATATAACGTTGATATCATGAGCGAACAACGTGTTAACAATATCGTTGCTGCAACAGATACTGATGATGGTTATGCTCATATTTACTTAGAAAGTGGCGCAATTTTAAAATCTCGCAGCGTGATCATCAGTACAGGTGCTCGCTGGCGTGAAATGAACGTCCCTGGAGAGCAAGAATACCGTAATAAAGGTGTGGCTTACTGTCCTCACTGTGATGGTCCATTATTTAAAGGCAAACGTACTGCGGTTATCGGTGGTGGTAACTCAGGTATTGAAGCGGCAATTGACCTTGCGGGTATTGTTGAGCATGTTACGGTGCTTGAATTTGCTGACACCCTACGTGCTGACCAAGTGTTGATCAACAAAGCAGAAAGCATGCCGAATATCGACATTATTAAAATGGCACAAACCACAGAAGTGGTTGGCGATGGTACTCGCGTAACGGGTATTAGCTACAAAGATCGTAACACTGATGAAATCAAACACATTGAACTTGCAGGTATCTTTGTTCAGATTGGTTTAGTGCCAAACACTGAATGGCTAAAAGAGTCAGCCGTTGCCTTAACACCACGTGGTGAAATCGAAGTTGGTGCTCACGGTAATACTAACGTTAATGGCATCTTTGCTGCAGGTGACGTGACAACTGTGCCTTTCAAGCAAATCATCATTGCGATGGGTGAAGGCGCGAAAGCAAGTTTAGGTGCATTTGATTACTTAATTCGTACTCCAGCACCAACTGCTAAATAATTCTTTTATTTATATAATAAGAAAATAATAGTAAAGGCCTGTTCTAAAGAATGGGCCTTTTTTCTCTAAGAAAAATAAACAAAGATAAAAGTACATTTCATTAGCAGACATTATGAATAGTTATCAATAAGTAAAACAATAAGGCACATAGTCTTTTCAAACTAAAATATTAAATACCTACTAAGCATACCAAGCAGTATTTAATATTTATCGAATTCGCATTATTCTTAAATGAATCAATAATAAAATTAATACCCATAAAAACTACTTCATTTTATTATTGTCTTAATTATCATTAAACCCCCTTACTTTACAAAATAAGCTCCGATTTACAAAAATAAAAAAACAAATGCCATCATAACATTTAACACTATCAAGTTTACTTTTTAGTTATTTAGAATCATAACGTTATAACCATATGTTATTTTTCCGCTTCATATTCTGATTACCACGCCCGAACATAATCACGGTATAAAGGTTAACCTTTCACTATCAAAACTTATTTCATTCTGCGTATTTTGTTCCCTTTTTTACCCATCTTTCCTGTGGGGTATATTCCTTTAACCAAATCAATCCCACTTTTTAAGTAACAATGATTCCTTTTCTACACTTTTAAGTAATATCTTTTATAACTATTGAGAATTCATATTATATTCACCCCCCTATTTGAAGCAGGAAGCTAGTTACATGGAATATTTAGAGAGAATTAAACGTTTAGCTAAAGTTCAAGGCATCAGCCAAAAGCAACTTGGTGAAGCATTAAACCTTCAACAAGGCACAATGAGCCGTAAGCTTTCAGGTAAATACGGTATTGAAGTTCGCGAATTAGAAAAAATCGCTGAAACACTTAATACATCAATTGGTTATATCCTAACTGGTCAAATTGATACCGGAACACAGGCAACGACAACTATCAGCACTGAACATGATAGCTCTGCAACGTGCACCTATATTCCGGTGATCCACCGTAAAGATTTTTCAGCTTACAATTTAGGTGATTCTGTTGAGGTGATCAGTAAACGTGCGATCCCCCAGCATTTAGAGCGTGATACATGCCTAGGCTTATTTATTGATAATGAAAATATTTCACACTGTGCGCCAGTAGGTAGCTATGCACTAGCAACCAAAGAAGCGGCTTATCGTCCTAAACAACCTGTATTTGCTTCTGTACGTGATAGTGAACCTGATTTTTACCACATGACACAACTGGCTGATGGTGTTGTATTCTCAACCTCACAACCTGATTTTCCAAATCTATTTGTAAATAACGGTGAGTTTCAAATTCACGGTTACATTATCCAATCAGACTGGGCTTACGATCGTTAATTACGACAGCCGGCTCAATTAGGGATTAAAGAAAGCTCATCTTTTAGATGGGCTTTTTATTACTGTTATTTCGTACATAAAGCGGTTATTTTTAAGTTATTCAATACTCTATTTAACCGAATATACCATTATGCCTACTATTATTGTTGCCTCAACCAATCCAGCCAAAATAACCGCCGTCACTGATGCATTCTCGGCAGCCTTTCCTCAACAAGTATTTTCCATAACAGGGGTAAGTACTGAAAGTGGCGTACGCGATCAACCATTAACTTGTGAAGAAACATTATTAGGGGCTAATAATCGTGTTATTTCATGTCGCAAACGTTACCCTAATGCCGATTACATTGTTGGCCTAGAAGCAGGACTCGATGATAATTTTACATTTGCGTGGATGGTGATTGAGTATCAAGGTAAACAATCTACAGCCCGTTCGGCTTCGTTACCTTTGCCGCTATTGGCATTAGAAAAAATAGCCCAAGGAATGGAGTTGGGGGATGTGATGGATGAGATGTTTACCCAGCAAAATATTAAACAAAAAGGTGGAGCTATTGCGATGCTAACCCACCATTTATTGAGCCGTAGCAGTGTTTATCAACAAGCTTTAATTCTCGCGTTAATCCCTTTTTTGCACCCTGAATTATACTAAAGATAATCTAAAGTGTATGACTAACGCGCGATATTTTAATAACGATTAATTAGTATTATTCTGAGGCTGATGGGACATTTTTGGCTAGAAAATTAGCTAACCATGCTTTGGTTGCATCATCTTGATGCTTAAGTTCATTTGAACCACGGGTAATTGTTGCTACCCCAACACCAAGTAACTCACTAATTTTACGCTGACTACGTTCACCATTTAGTAGCTCATGTACTATGTTCACTCGTGCGATTAAAGCCTCTCTTTCATCATGAGTTAATAATACTTTAAACAATAACTGTTCTCGTTGCTCCACAGAAGCTTGTTGAAGTAAATCTAGAATCTGTTGCCAATCAGTATACTTTGGTGAGTCTACAGCCATTTTCGTTTATCCCGTAAGGCATTATATACGCGATGCAGTGTACCCCGATTCCCACATCAGACCAAGTAACGGTTATAATCCTAATCTTTGCTGGCTAAATAATCTTCATATCAATCAGTATGATATTTAATATTAAAACGCTAACGCTTATAGAAATATCCTCTTATTAATAAATAACCGCCACTGTTATTTTTAACATAACAATAGCGGTTTATTTACAATACTCGAGTAATGGTTAATAACGGGCTTTTTGTTCTTGTGGACTAAATAATACCCCTTTACGTCCCATCAATTCATTATAATAAATATCAAACATCAATACATTTTGAACATAACCACGGGTTTCATTAAATGGAATTTGTTCAATAAAAGCATAAACGTCCAGTTTACCAGCCGTCACTTTCTTCCACTGCGAGACTCGACCAGGGCCGGCATTATAAGATGCAAAAGCATAGATACGATTACCATCATTACGCTCTAACATCATTTTTAAATATGCACTACCTAAGCGAATATTAACACTAGGATCAAATAAACTTTGTTTGCCTTTATATTTATAATTAAGTTTTTTCGCTGTCTCAGCTGCCGTTGCTGGCATAAGTTGCATTAATCCGCTTGCACCAACATGTGAGCCGGCATGAATATTTAACGCACTTTCTTGACGTGCTAATGCCATCATCGTCGAGGCTGGAATATTCTGCTGCTTACTGAAAGAATCAAATAACCATTTGTATGCCAATGGAAAGCGCAACGTCATATGATCCCATAACTTACCCGAAATCGTAGCTTGAATAGCAAGGTAATGCCATTGATGCTTGTCTGCATATACAGCGAGTTGACGCTTCGTTTGTACATCAGTAATTTTAGATAACAGATAACCCCATTGACGGTTAGCAGCAGTCACTTTATCAAGTGCCATCAATTCTTTAACAAGCGCTAAGCTCTTTTGATAAGGCTTTAATAAGGCGGTCGATGTCGGTGCTTTCGTTAGCGGATACACAATCGGTTTATGTAATATTGTTGCCGAGGCCGCACTGTAAAAATCACGCTCACCTAATAATGAAGTATAAATTTTATTCGCTTGTTTTTTATTACCGTTTTGCGCTAATAATTTTGCTTTCCAGAATTTCCAACGCGGTGTCTGTTGCGCCTCTTTGGGTAAGCGATTAATCCACAGTTGAGTTTGTTTCCAGTTTGCCTCACGAATAGCATTACGTACACGACGTTCTAGAAGGCTAGTATTATCACTCTGTGCTAACTTACTATCACGCCACTTTGCTAGTCTCGTATCTGTGGTTGACATTAAGCGTGAAGCGACAGCATCTGCCAATATTTGTTTGGTTGCTTTATCAAAATGTTGCGCACGTATAACTTGGTCATACACTGCAACCGCTTGTTTGCTATCAGTGCGAGCTAACTGTAAAAAAGCATTTTTAGTCAGAGCTTGACTAAAAGGCGTAACTTTACTTTTTTTAGCAAATATCGCCACATTTTGCGGCCGATCGTATAATGCTAATATTTTCTGACCTGTTGCTTGTGCGTTACCGGTTAAGAGCTTATCAAGATAAATTAATAAACTTTTATTGCCTTCAGCATATGCTAATACCATTCGATCCAACACCATAGTATTGGTACGTTTACCAGCCGCACTCCAACTATCTAATAAATTATCACACTCTTTTGGCAGTGAACTGCCTGTTTGCCACAATTTCTCAGCGCCTTGCCATGCTAATTGAGTATAACCCGTTTTTTCTTTAGCATAATAAAATGCACACTGAAGATCAGTACTATGTGGTACTGCAGGTTGTATTATTAAAAAATCACGCCATCGCCCAGTCTTAACCAACTGGTTTAAATAACGTTTCTTAACTATAACGCTAAATGGCAGCATATTATATTTATCAATAAAAACCTGAACTTGACTTGGTTTTTTCATTGCAAGCTGAGCATTAAATTCATTGTACTCCAAATAAGGGTAAAGTGAATATCCGCCTAATTGGGCTTTTTTTTGATTAAACACAGCCATATTATTAGCTGAAAACGCATTTTGCGCTTGTTTATACCATGTCCGTTGTTGCTCTAAAGAAGCCGCTTGGGCTGTTATTGTGCTCGTTAATCCGACCGTCAACAAAGCAAATGAAAAAACGCGAGAATAACTAAATAGACGTGCCACGATTAACTCCATATCAAAAAACACTAAAACACATGTACAATCCTTGCTCAAGAATAGCAAAAAAAAGCCACATTAATACAGAATCAAGTTATTACACAAGTTATTACGTAAGTTATTACATAAGCATTACATGCATTCACGAAATTGTGATTACGATGGAATCTGATTGTGGTAGCAACGATAACAACAAACAATCCCTTTCTATCGCTAAAATACCTTGCCCAGCCGCGAAATTAATAACAATTCAAATGAACTTTTAAAGATTATAGGTACTATATAAGCTTCATTTCAGATTAGAGATCACACACGGATATGGCTGATTACGTTTATACCATGTCGCGAGTGGGAAAAATCGTCCCACCTAAGCGTCAAATCTTAAAAGATATTTCACTAAGTTTTTTTCCTGGTGCCAAAATTGGTGTACTTGGTCTTAACGGTTCAGGTAAATCAACCTTACTGCGCATCATGGCAGGCATCGATACTGATATTGAAGGTGAAGCACGTCCTCAAGTTGGCCTTAAAGTCGGTTACCTACCTCAAGAACCGATATTGGATGAAACCAAAACGGTACGTGAAATTGTTGAAGAATCTGTTTCAGATGTTAAAGAGGCGCTCATTCGTCTCGATGAAGTCTATTCAGCCTACGCTGAACCTGATGCTGATTTTGATGCACTCGCAAAAGAACAAGGCGATTTGGAATCGTTAATTGAAACCAAAGATGGTCACAACCTTGGCATGCAACTTGAGCGTGCTGCCGATGCACTGCGTCTACCCGATTGGGATGCTGTGGTTAAAAATCTTTCTGGTGGTGAGCGCCGTCGTGTCGCTATTTGTCGTTTATTACTTGATAAGCCCGACATGCTGCTACTTGATGAACCTACTAACCACTTGGATGCTGAATCAGTGGCGTGGCTAGAGCACTTCTTGGTTGATTACAGTGGTACTGTTGTGGCAATTACCCACGACCGTTACTTCCTTGATAACGCTGCTGGCTGGATTCTAGAACTTGACCGTGGTGAAGGTATTCCATGGCAAGGTAACTATACTTCATGGCTTGAGCAAAAAGATGCCCGTCTAAAACAAGAATCATCTCAAGAACGTGCTTTACAAAAAACCATTGAGAAAGAACTTGAATGGGTGCGTCAAAACCCTAAAGGTCGTCAAGCTAAATCAAAAGCACGTATGGCGCGTTTTGAAGAACTAAATACTAGCGATCACCAAAAACGTAATGAAACCAATGAACTATTTATTCCGCCAGGTGAACGTTTAGGCGATAAAGTCATTGAAGTTAAAAACTTAACCAAATCGTTTGGTGATCGTGTATTAATTGATGATTTATCCTTCAGTATGCCTAAAGGTGCCATCGTCGGTATTATCGGTGCTAACGGTGCAGGTAAATCAACCTTATTTAAGATGTTAAGTGGCGCAGAACAACCAGATTCAGGCACCATTGAGTTAGGTGAAACGGTAAAACTCGCATCGGTTGATCAGTTCCGCGATAGCATGAACGACGATAACACGGTTTACCAAGAAATCTCTGAAGGCGCTGATATTCTCAAGATCAACAACTTTGAGATCCCAGCACGTGCATATGTATCACGCTTTAACTTTAAAGGCAGTGATCATCAAAAACGCATTGGTGATTTATCAGGTGGTGAACGTAACCGTGTTCACTTAGCGAAACTGCTAAAAGCGGGCGGTAACGTATTACTACTCGATGAACCAACCAACGACCTTGACGTGGAAACATTACGTGCGTTAGAAGAAGCGCTACTTGAGTTTCCTGGTTGTGCAATGGTTATCTCGCACGACCGTTGGTTCTTAGACCGTGTTGCAACGCATATTCTTGATTATCGCGATGAAGGTAAAGTGAGCTTCTTTGAAGGTAACTTTACTGAGTACACTGATTGGTTGAAGAAAACACTAGGGGCTGATGCCGCTGATCCTCACCGCATCAAATACAAACGTATTACCAAATAATTAGTGTTGCCCTATAAAAGAGCTGTTTAACCAGCTCTTTTTATCAAAATAAAATATTCTTTAAAACCAATAACTTTAATTAAGCATTAATCAATAGATACAATATCGCCTCATTTTTGTGACATGATAACTAGCAATAATGAAAATGAAGACATAGACTCAATAACTTATTATTTATCACTCGTTGGCACTTCTTACCCCAACAATGGCAAGCTTAAATTCGTTGTTGATTGTCGACTTTCTCTTATTTATCAATAATAAGCATAGATTATGTCTCATTTAGAACCACCAATGTCAACATCATCATCCAGCACTAAACCTTCACGTCCGCGACAGTATTATTACCGTGCAGTGATCATTCTTGCAGTATGCGGTCTGCTTAGTTATGGTGGCTATTCAATGTACCACCTTTACCAAAACGCTAAAATTTCACAGTTCAAAGCCCAAAAACTCAGTGCACAAGCATTATCATTGAGTGCCTCACTGTCAGAAGAAACGGCAATGAATCAAGATCTCAATCAAGCATTAGCCGCCAAGAAAAAATCATTAATTGCACTGAATCAGCGGATTGATGATATGGAAACTATATTGGGTATTGAACCACCAGCGGATAACCAAACCATCACCCAACGGGTCGATACCGCAGCCATTAACTCAGCCGTTAGAGCAACCTTGTTTCAATTGATTCCCAATGGTGCTCCAACCCCTAATGTTCAATTAACATCTGACTTTGGTACGCGTGTTCATCCGATCACTAAAAAACGCAAACGTCATGATGGCCTTGATTTTGCTGCTAAAATTGGTTCTCCAATTTATGCCCCTGCCGATGCGGTTATTGAACGCGCCCGTAGCAGTAATTATGGTTATGGTAATCAATTAACCCTTAATCATACGATGGGGTTTATTTCGACTTACTCACACCTCAATAAATTTAAAGTGAAACAAGGCGAGTTTGTTAAAAAAGGCCAACTTATTGGTTGGACTGGCAATTCAGGATTATCAACAGGCCCCCATTTACATTATGAAATTCGCTTTTTAGGCAAACCATTAAACCCACGACCATTTGTGAAATGGGATATTGAAAATTTTGATGCTTTATTTAAACAAGAAAAGAATGTCCAATGGGCATCACTGTTAAATACCATCAATAGTATGGTCGCAATGCAGGTGCAATTGACTGGGGATGAAAATCACGACCTTGGTATTACCACCGCAAGTCATACTGAACCATCACCAAACCAAGACGATCTATAAGCAAGAACAATTTCACCGACAACGAATAATAAAAAGGCCAACCACATTATCGTGATTGGCCTTTTTGTTGACCTTAATTGACGCTATTAATATTAATTAATCAGTTCAATCAATTCATGGATAGTTTTGACCGCTACAATTTTCGCGCCTAAACCTTCCATTGATTTATGGTAGTTACGATAAGGAATAAAGATTTCCGTAAAGCCATGTTGCGCCGCTTCTTTTACCCGTGGCACGCCACTGTCTATTGGGCGCACATCACCATTTAGACTTAGCTCACCCATAATGCAGGTTGTACGCGGTACCACAAACTCGTTTAAGCTACTTAATAATGCCGCCACCAATGCTAAATCGATACAAGTTTCTGACTCATCAATTTTTAAACCACCGACAATATTAAAAAAAGTATCATGGAAGATTTTAGTTTTCGCATGCTTACGTAAAATACCTGTTAGCATTTTAATGCGATTCATGTTTAAGCCAACACAAACCCGTTGAGGAAACTCCCCTTCTGTTTCAGTGGTTAAACATTGGATCTCAAGTAAAATATTCCGATTACCTTTACGAATGCAGGTAATTGCAGAGCCTGATGATTCAGTGGTTGATCCCGATAAGAAAATTTCACTAGGGTTATCAACACTAAGCATTCCGCGCTCGGTCATACGAAAAATACCAACCGTATCCACATCACCAAAACGGTTTTTATTGGCGCGTAATGTCCGGACTTGACCATCATTAGTATCGATATGCAATAACGCATCAACGATATGTACCAATGTCTGTGGACCTGCTATTTCGTTATTTTTATTAACGTGGGCAATCAAAAACATAGTAACGTTGTTTTGTTTGCAATATTGCGTCAATGATTGCGCCGCAGTTTTTACTTGTGACGGTGAACCTGGGCTACCATTGGCCAATTCGGTTGATACCGCTTGAATGGAGTCAATAACTGCAAACTTAATCTGTTTCGCATCTAATTCAGCGATGATCGCTTCAACACTGGTTTCTGCCATTAGATATAAGTTATCTTCATTGCAGCTTAGTTTGAGACGATTAACACGGTTTTTAAACTGTGATAATGATTCTTCCGCAGTACAGTACAATGATGGCATTAATTTCGACATTCTTGCCACTAAATCAGATAACAAGGTGGTTTTACCCGCTCCTGGATCACCTGAAATAATATTGACTGAGCCAGTGGTTAATCCACCGCACAACACGCGATCAAGCTCACCGATGCCTGTTAGCATTTTTTGGGCATCAACCGCTTCAACTTCATGTAATTTTTTAGAACCGCCGCCCGCAATACCTGCGTATCCAGACAGACTTGAACGAGCTGAGGTTGCGACGCCACTTTTGGTATTTGGAATAGTAAATTCAGTGATAGTGTTCCATGATTTACACCCTGAACATTGGCCTTGCCAACGCGCAAAATCCATTCCGCAATCACTACATACGTATGCTCGTTTTGCTGCTTTTGCCATTCTATATCCTACATCAGTTTATTATTCACAATCACAAACCATTTTAGCGTCAATAAACTATCGAATAACGACAACTATATGTCAGTTACCCCTAAATTTTTTACGCTGTTGGTCGATGATACAACTAGCCATTCATCAATAGATCCAAATCATGCATCTCGACAATTATAAAACATTGATTGAGCAATTATTGCCAATTTATAACCATCCCGATTTTGAGGTCGCGTTCAAATCATTAACTGACCACGAAACAGGTCCGGTGCGACTCCAAATAAAAATGGAAATCAATCGCTTAATGACCCCTTGCAATAAAATTATTGATCTGCGAGGACGGGTTAAAGGTCAATGTCGAGAATATATCTTTAGTGGTCATAGCCATTGGTTAGATGATGTGGCTATTAACATTTATCATCACCGTAAAGCAGTGTTTGCTGGACAATATTGCTATGGCTTGTATGAAGAATTAATTAATACTCACAATAATTTTCGTATTCTTCACCAGCAACAAAAAATGCCACCGATCTACACTACACCAGAAGATAATCCATGTAGCTTATTTCAAGCCCAGCTAATTCGATTTGGATACTATCTTAGCCGCGAAGAAAAGCGACTCAGTATTGCCACGCCAATCGCATTAACCTTGAGTAATGAGCAACAGGTGTTAGCCACCACGGTTGATCTGTCTTTTTCAGGCGCGAAGTGTAAGGTACCCGCCGCATTTGATTATCAATTAGGTCAAACCATTACGGCATCATTTCCCCAATTAGCACAACAATACCAAGATGCACGCCTCAATCAAAGCTACCATTACCGTATTTTAGGCATTGATGATATTCAAGATAACGACAATATAAAATGGTTACGTTTATTGGCATTAACAGACAATACTGCCTTACAAACGATTATTAAGCATGATCAGCACCAATCGTTAAGCCGTAACAACCACGATGACAAAATCATTCAATTGCGCACCCAAGGTTATGAGCATTGCTACCTTAAACATACCCTTACGATGCCATTATTTTTTGCAGGTGAGCATTTAAAATACAGTTTATTGACTGACCATAATCAACATCAATGGCAATACTGGCATGATGAACGCAATCAACCCGTGATCAATCACCTACTGTCAGCAACGCGAATCAATAACCTTGAACTAAGTGGCATCTCTCACACCAGCACTTTAATTTATAGCTTCTTTCATGAGCACCAAGGCCAACGCTATTTTTATTCGGCAGCCCTCCCTGAAATGACACGCCAACAACGGCTGTTATTTTGGCAGATAGGTGCTAAGCGTGATAGTTGGCGCGTTATGCGGTTAACCATGTACCCATTAGCCAAAAATGGCATACAAGCACTAGCACAACTGACACCTGAAATGATGACTTACTGTCAGGATTTATCGCATATAGGGACGTTAGAAGATTTAACCCATCAAGAGGTTCAGCCTGATTACCTGTGTGGTGTGACATCAACCTTAACCCCACAAGCGTTGAATCAATTTCGTCATCCGCGTAACCCAATCAGCCAAGCTGAAGCGATTCATTTTGATCCCAAACCGCTACGTAGCGAAAACCGATTTCGTTATAAAACAGCCATTACATTACAGCAAGATCATGAGACGCTCAGTGGTACTTCCATCGATTTTTCTAGTCGTGGACTGAATATCAATTTACATCAGCCATTACGATGCAAACAAGGTGACACGGTCCAAATTGAATTTACACAATTAGCTCGCAGCACTAAAAACGATATTCTAAAAAAAATGCCCTATCAGGTTATTCGCACAAGTCCTAGTGGTAAAAATATTCAGTTAATCACCATTGAAAATGAGGGAGGGTTATTAGGCGAGCAATTTCTTCGTTCTTTAATTGAGTCTAACCTTGAAAAATTAGCCCTGTGCAAGGAGCCACAACCATCAACAGCAATGTTGCTAACCATGCATCAAATGCTACTGACACGACTGCATAGCTTGCCATATTTTGCAGAAAAGATAGATCATAAAATAAAAGTTACAGCTGTCGGGTCCAATTTCCCATTATCGCCCCTAGCAAGCATGCTGCATCAGCTAAGTGACAATGATCGTTTAGATCTTGATGTGATTTTTAAGCAACGAGTTAAACAAATGCTCGCCGATCCCATGCGACCACGGGATAAACAACAGCAACAACAGCCGTTTATTCATGAGTTATATTTAGCGGTTGAGTATCGTGATAAGCAGATACATAGCATTGAGACTAAACAGCGCTGTGATTTCGATGATCTGGCCGCGCAACGGGATTATATTCAGTACGCTCGGCAACACGGCAATCTATTTGCAGTGCGTATTACAGCACTACCATTATTAAATCCACTGACGGCATTGATTGGTGAAAAACTCAGTAAATTAGCCCGTTTAACATTACACCGTGCACGTGCATTAGAAATGGAATTTACTTCATTAATTGGCTGTGGTGAAATTTTTGATATTACCGATGAAGTCTTAATTCGGCTTGAAATACATTAAGTCTAATCACCTTCCGCACCCTCTCAGGTGCGGAATGTTTGAGGGTAATTAACATACTCATTGTCTCACTATGCTAACCGCTACCATGCTAAGCGTTGTTCGGCTAACGACGCTGATAGAATACAAATAATCGCGCCTAAATTGGCATGTCGAACCGCCACATCTGCCTGCTGCTCAACATTGGGCTTCGCGTGATAAGCAATGCCTAATCCAGCAATATCCATCATCAACAAATCATTAGCACCGTCACCAACCGCCACCGTATTATGGGGCTCAATATCAAATTCTTCAGCCAGTGCCAGTAAAATTTCCGCTTTTGATTTCGCGTCAATGACTTTACCCTTCACCTTACCTGTGAGCTTACCATCAATAATTTCAAGGGTATTTGATGTCGCTGACACCAAGTTAAACTGTTGTTTAAGGTGATCAGAAAAATAGGTAAACCCACCCGATGCAATCGCAACTTGCCAGCCATAATGGTACAAAGTGGCAATAAGTTGTGGTAATTCTGGCATTAACGGCAACGTATCCCGCACTTGCGTTAGAATCGCTGCATCAGCTCCAGCTAACGTTGCGACCCGTTGACGTAAGCTTTGTTCAAAATCTAACTCGCCTAACATCGCCCGTTCAGTCACTGCGGCAACCTCTTCACCGACCCCTGCTAAGGTGGCGATTTCATCAATACATTCAATTTCAATCGCGGTCGAGTCCATATCTAACACCACAATCCCTGGCATTGATAAATCAGGAATATCACTGACATAAGCGACATCTAATTGCAGATCAATCACGATCTGTTGTTGGGCTGGTGTTAGCTCGCTGGCAATCAAAATCACATCATACGATCCCACTTTCCAAGCAGCGACAATCTCAATATTAGTGATGGCAACAGCATTAATAGCGTCAATATTATCGAGTGTGATATGGGAACCATATACCAACCAATTTGCTTGGCGTTTACTGGTATTAGTAACGGATAATATTTCTGGAAAGCGTTTATATAAGGTCGGGTGTTTATTGATTTTGAGTACGTTAGCAACATCCATTGCGTCATCCTTAACAATTTAATTACTATAAACCTAACGATTGTGCACATGAAGAGCAAGTTCAATTGTAAAGTTATTGTTATATCAATAACTAATAAACTTCAATTAACTTATTTTAAATCATAAACTTATATCTTATTTTATTTATTATCCATTTCACGGGGAAGTGTGTTAATAAACAGTAACAAATCCTTATCAGGGGGAAATAATCATCCGTTATTTTTTAGTGTAGAATAACCTTAATCAGAGTAATCGGGTGATATGAATGATTCAATGGAACACTAAGCGGTGGCAACGTCAGCGGCTACAAAAAGCCATGATCTTGTTTGTATGCCTATTAATATCTATTGGCATACTGCAATATGGCGCGATCCTTAGCCAACAAAATTACCAAATGCTCAGTGAGCAAACTCAAACCTTATCGCAAGTTATTGTTCGTCAAGCAGCTAAAAATGCCGCCACTGATATTAAAAATAAAGATCAACGCCAACTGCAATTATTAGTCAATAATTTAGCGGCTGAACCTCTCATCTTAGATGCGACTATCTATAATCTTGAAGGGGTAGCGCTTGCAAAAACAAAAACGGCCTTGCCATTAGAGCAACTGACAGGATTATCGACACCATTAGCCATCGCAAGTATTGGTCGCCAACAAATTGCAGAGCCAGTGTTGATGAATAACCATATTATTGGATTTATACGCATCACGCTGGAACGAGATAAATTACTCACGCATGCCATTGATCAAATGTCGACCATGACCGCAATTATTCGCGGGCTGATTATTGCTGCACTGATTATTGGAATCTTACTGACCGTCGTCTTTAGCCGTCAACGTTATCAAGGCAGTTTTCCTTTTCTGCGTAATCAGCATCAGTAATAGCATTTTACCTCCATAAAAAAGCGGCAACAGCCTGAACTGTTACCGCTTTTTTTAATACTTATGACGACTGATATACAGTATCAATCAAGCATTTGATTACTCAGCATCGCCAAGTAATACTGATTCTAGTGCAATTTCAATCATCTCGTTGAACGTTAATTGACGTTCTTCTGATGTTGTTGCTTCACCACGTAGAATATGATCAGAAACAGTACAGATAGTCAGTGCTTTAGCACCAAACTCTGCTGCAACACCGTAGATACCCGCCGCTTCCATTTCAACACCAACAATGCCGTATTTATCCATTGTTTTGAAGAAATCAAAATCAGGATTGTAGAACAAGTCAGCAGAAAAGATATTACCTACTTTCACAGGAATGCCTTTTGCTTTTGCTGCGTCGACTGCATTTTGTACCATACCGAAATCTGCAATTGCTGCGAAATCATGGCCACCAAAACGGATACGGTTTACTTTAGAATCGGTTGATGCGCCCATACCGATAACAACATCGCGTAATTTAACGTCATCACGTACCGCACCACAACTACCAACACGGATAATTTTCTTCACGCCAAAGTCTTTAATTAACTCTGTCGCATAAATAGAACAAGAAGGGATACCCATACCGTGGCCCATAACAGAGATCTTACGACCTTTGTAAGTACCAGTGAAACCAAGCATGCCGCGAACGTTACATACTTCTGTCACATTCTCTAAAAATGTTTCAGCGATGAACTTAGCACGTAGCGGATCACCCGGCATTAGTACTACGTCTGCAAAATCGCCCATTTCAGCATTAATATGTGGAGTAGCCATAGTTATATCCTTTCTGTTAATTGAATCAGCACTCAATGATGACAAGCTATGTTTATGCTTATCGGCTGTCTCTTGCTGATCATCGTTTAATAGCGATCTGATAACGATCGTTATCGTACAAATATGTCCATTTTTTACTACGCAAGGCGATTAATCTCATGATTAGTCGCCTTGATGTTCAAGATAACGTCACAGTATTACGTTTTATAAGAACGATTTACCGTAATCCATATCAGAAGTACCAAAATGTATTGCTAAGCTTTGACCGATATCAGCAAATGTTTCACGACGGCCTAATGAGCCCGCTTGAACTTTTGGTCCGGTTACGATCACTGGAATATGCTCACGTGTGTGATCAGTACCAGGCCATGTTGGATCACAACCATGGTCAGCGGTAATAATTAACACATCGTCTTCTTTTAGCAAGGCTAAAATTTCAGGTAAACGACGGTCAAAATACTCAAGTGCCGCAGCATAACCTGCAACATTACGACGGTGGCCGTAAGCTGAGTCAAAGTCAACAAAGTTAGTAAACACGATGCTGTTATCACCAGCGACTTCAATTTGTGCTAACGTTGCATCAAATAAAGCAGGAATACCGGTTGCTTTTACTTTGCGAGAAATACCACAGCCCGCATAGATATCAGAAATCTTACCGATAGAAATCACTTCGCCTTGCTTCTCTTCAACTAACTTTTGCAGAATAGTTGTTGCAGGTGGCTCAAGTGATAAATCTCGACGGTTACCCGTACGTTCAAATTGACCTTTACCAGCACCAATAAATGGACGCGCAATAACACGTCCAATATTATAATCTTCTAGCTCTTCACGCACGATATGACAAAGTTCCATCAACTTATCAAGACCGTAAGTCTCTTCGTGACATGCAATTTGGAATACAGAGTCAGCAGATGTATAGAAAATTGGTTTACCTGTTTGCATGTGCTCTTCGCCCAAATCATCCAGTACTTGTGTACCCGATGCATGGCAGTTACCTAAGTAACCGTCTAAGCCTGCACGCTCAAGGATGCGATCAGTTAGCTCTTTTGGAAAGCTATTGGTCTTATCGCTGAAATAACCCCAGTCAAATAATACCGGTACGCCTGCAATTTCCCAGTGGCCAGAAGGTGTATCTTTTCCTGATGAAATTTCTTTCGCATGGCCAAACGCACCTACGATTTCAACATCAGTGTCCATACCTTCAGGAAAATGACCACATGACTCTTCACATGCTTTTGCTAAACCTAATTTGGTTAGGTTAGGTAGATAAAGGGCACCACTACGATCACCATTATTAGCTTCACCACGTGCACATGCTTGGGCAATATGACCAAGGGTGTTTGCACCCACGTCACCAAAATCAACCGCATCTTCCGTCGCGCCGATACCAAAAGAATCTAAAACTAAAATAATTGAACGTTTCATGTTTGCTCCGTTATACGTCTTGTTCGCCAATACGACGGTATACTTCAGGGGTTGGCTCTGACTGTGTATCAGCAATACTGATATTGGCACGAACCGCTTTAGCTGCTTCTTGCCATTGTGCTTCAGTACGTGCGTGTACCATTGCTAATGGAGTATCTGCATATACTTCATCACCAAGGCGAATCATATTTGATAAACCAACAGCATAATCAATGCTATCGCTAGCAACACGACGACCACCACCCATGCCAACAACAGCTATACCTAAACCACGGGTATCCATCGCAGTTGCAAAACCGGTTGTTTCAGCAAATACAGGTTTAATGATCTCTGCTTTATCAAGATAGTTATCATAATTATCGATAAAATCAGTTGGACCACCAAGACCTGCCACCATTTTGCCAAAACGTTCTGCTGCTTGACCATTATCTAACACTGTTTGAAGTTTCGCACGTGCTTGCGGTAAATCTGATGCTAGTTTACTGATAACTAACATTTCAGCGCACAATGCCATAGTGACTTCATATAAACGAGGATTACGGTATTCGCCCGTTAAAAACTGTACCGCTTCACGCACTTCAAGTGCATTACCCGCGGTTGATGCTAACACTTGGTTCATATCAGTCAACAACGCAGATGTACAAGTTCCAGCACCATTTGCGACAGCAACAATAGATTTGGCTAATTCTTCTGATGCGGCGTAAGTTGGCATAAATGCACCTGAACCTACTTTGACATCCATCACCAAGTAATCCAGACCTGCGGCTAATTTCTTAGACAAAATAGAGGCTGTGATTAATGAGATATTATCCACTGTTGCTGTTACATCACGGGTCGCATAAACACGCTTATCTGCAGGAGCTAAATCACCCGTTTGACCAATAATCGCCACACCCGCGTCTTTAGTTACTTTACCGAACACTTCATTGCTTGGCGTAATGTTGTAACCAGGAATAGATTCCAGCTTATCTAACGTACCACCCGTATGACCAAGACCACGACCAGAGATCATTGGTACATAGCCACCACATGCCGCTACCATAGCGCCCAGCATTAAAGAGGTCACATCACCCACACCACCGGTTGAGTGCTTATCAACAATTGGGCCATCAAAATTCATGTGGCTCCAATCGATCACCATGCCTGAGTCACGCATTGCACATGTTAAAGCAACACGCTCATCCATGGTCATATCATTAAAATAAATCGCCATTGCAAAGGCTGCGATTTGACCTTCAGAAACAGTATTTTTAGCAACACCTTGAATGAAAAAATTAATTTCATCGGCAGTTAAAACAATATTGTCGCGTTTTTTACGAATAATTTCTTGAGGTAAGTACATGACGATCCTCTTACTGATATGGATTTTAATAGGAAAAATTAATTATTTATTTATAAAACCAAACTATTATTACGTTAAATTTTACGTGCACGAAACCTGTCAGTGATGGCAAAACATCATTGAAAAACACACTAAATAAAATAAATAATTACGGCTAATATATAACGATTAGCATCAATAATAAGCGTTGAAAATAATAAGGTGGCATGACACCACCTTATTTCTAAAGCTTAGTAACCGCCTTGTGCAGCTTGCTCGCCTTCACCTAATGTGTGAAGTAAGTTAGCAAGTAGGCTTGATGCACCAAAACGGTAATGACGGCTATCTGCCCACTCATCACCAAGAATAGTGTTTGCCATTGCTAAATATTGTTGTGCATCTTCAGCAGTACGCACGCCACCAGCAGGTTTAAAACCAACTGTTTTTGCTACGCCCATGTCTTTGATTACATTTAGCATGATTTCAGCGTATTCAGGTGTTGCGTTTACAGGCACTTTACCTGTTGATGTTTTAATAAAATCAGCGCCAGCATTAATACAAATTTCAGATGCTTGCTTAATAAGTGCTTCCGTTTTTAGCTCACCAGTTTCGATGATAACTTTAAGCAAGACATTGTCACCACACGCTGCTTTACATTGCTTCACAAGCTCAAAGCCTACTTCAGTATTACCAGCCATTAGTGCGCGGTATGGGAATACAACGTCTACTTCGTCTGCACCGTAAGCAACAGCCGCTTTTGTTTCAGCCACAGCGATCTCAATATCATCATTACCGTGTGGGAAGTTAGTGACTGTTGCAACACGTACATCTGGTGTACCTTGCTCACGTAGTTGCTTCTTAGCGACAGGAATAAAACGAGGGTAGATACATACTGCAGCAGTGTTACCAACAACTGTTTTTGCATTCTTACATAGCGCGATCACTTTTTCGTCAGTGTCGTCTTCATTTAATGTTGTAAGGTCCATTAGTTTTAATGCACGTAGTGCTGCAGCTTTTAAATCGCTCATGACTTTCTCCAGTCGTAATGTTTGATCGCGGTAGTATTAATATTACTACCTGAATACTCGATATGAATTCAGCAGTGACCTCATTAACTTCACTGCGATGCAACAGCATTCATTGCCATTGTTATCTATGAGCGGACGTTATTCCTTGAAGACCCAGAAGAGAATAAACCCCTTCTAGTTGCTATCCTTTTCACCGCGTAAACTACCCCAGACAAGATTAAGTCCCCTTAACCAGTTAAGGTTTTACTTCACTTATAATATCAATTCAACCACGACTCGACCATTAATCTCGTGTTTCCTGTGGTGGATAATATGTTTACTGAAATAAAAAGTGTTTTCGCAACTCATGCAACTTAAACATAAAAAAAGCCGTTTTTTGCATAACAGTTATTGGTGATGCAAATAACAGCAACAACGTTATCAATTACAACCGCGATACTGTTTCTATAAGAGAATAATAACAGAGTGAAAATTAAGAAAGGGGAACGCAATCGATTTTATTACATTAAACCAAACTTAAATTTCATGACTTTTGACGAATAAAAAAAACGCCACAGCATCAGCCATGGCGTTTCTTATCTGAGGTTAGTCTTTATTTATAACTATGATGCTAGTGTAATAAATAAACCTGCAATTGTTGCTGACATTAGGTTAGATAATGTACCTGCCGCAACAGCCTTCATACCAAAGCGAGCGATTTCAGCACGACGCGTTGGCGCTAGACCACCTAAACCACCCAGTAGAATGGCTACTGAAGATAGGTTTGCGAAACCACACAATGCAAATGAGATGATAGCTTTAGTCTTATCAGACATTTCAGCACCAGTTTGTGCTACTAACATGCCGCCATCAGCTACATCTTTTAGGTAAGGGGCAAAGTTTAGGTAAGCAACGAATTCGTTAACAACAATCTTCTGACCGATGAATGAACCGGCAACTTGTGCTTCACCCCATGGCACACCAATAAGGAATGCAAGTGGTGAGAATACGTAACCTAGAATCAGTTCTAGTGTTAGTTCAGGCATACCGAACCAACCACCGATACCACCAAGCATACCGTTAATGAGTGCAATTAGACCGATGAATGCAAGTAACATTGCGCCTACGTTTAGCGCTAATTGCATACCAGATGATGCACCAGCTGCTGCTGCATCAATAATGTTAGCGGGTTTTTCTTCACTTTCATCTTCATCGATACCCGCGATCTGCTCAATTGGCTGCTCGGTTTCAGGCTTAATGATTTTAGCAAATAGTAGACCACCCGGTGCTGCCATAAATGAAGCAGCAATCAAGTACTCTAGAGGCACACCCATTTGTGCGTAACCTGCAAGTACACCACCAGCCACTGATGCCAAACCACCACACATTACCGCAAACAGCTCAGATTGAGTCATCTTAGGTACGAACGGACGAATAACCAATGGTGCTTCCGTTTGACCTACAAAAATATTAGCTGTTGCAGACATTGATTCTGCATGAGAAGTACCAAGAACTTTACGTAAACCGCCACCTAGTACATTGATAACAATTTGCATAACGCCGATGTAGTACAACACACTGATAAGTGCAGAGAAGAAGACGATAACAGGCAGTACGCGTAATGCGAAAACAAAACCACCGCCGCCAAATAATTCAAACATCTTGTTTGATGTTAAGCCACCAAATAAGAAGTTAATACCGTCATTACCATAACCAATAACGTTAGCTACTGCTTGCGACATGCCATACAGCACATCACGGCCTACAGGCACATAAAGAACAAAGGCACCTAAAAGAAATTGGATAGCAAATGCACCACCAACAGTACGTAAGTTGATCGCTTTACGGTTATCAGATAGAAGTACGGCAAGTAATAGCAGTACCACCATCCCAACTAGGCTCATTAGCAGGCTCATGATTTATGGAATCCTATAGTTAATTTTTGGCGTATTGACAGTTAGGCTCTTTTATAGAGTCGGCGCATTATACTCATGGAGTTCCTGATGATGTAATGCAAAGATCACAGTTTATGAGGAAATTTGATGTACCATAATCAGCTATTGTGACTCGTATCACATAACCCTTATTTAAAGAGCCTTGCGATCAACGCAAACGTTTGGCTTTGGCAGCAAAATCACACCTTTATTTGAAATAATTCAGTACATGTTAAGGTTGTTGCTTGTGCTATTTGTGTATAGGTGTCCCCTCTTATATCCGCTAATGTTGTAACAATATCGACTAAACGCTCAGGTCGATTTGGCTGACCTTGATAGCCTGACACCGGCATATCAGGAGAATCGGTCTCTAATAACAGTGCTGATAATGGTAATTTCGCGATAGTAGCGCGGGTTTTTTGAGCGCGACTATAAGTAATGGTGCCACCCACACCGATTTTGATACCGAGATCAACAAGCTGAGTTGCCTGTTGGTAACTGCCACTAAATCCATGATAAACACCGCCCATTTTAGGTAGCTGCTGACGCAATAATGTAACCAATTCAGGAAAGGCTTTACGGCAATGTAGTATCACAGGTAAATCATGCTCATTGGCTAATTGAAGTTGCGCTTGTAACCACTGTAATTGTTGGTCTCGATTAACATTCGCTACAGCAAAATCTAACCCACATTCTCCCACCGCCACACACAGCTCATCATTCTTGGCGTTAGTGAGCAGACGCGCTAATTCATCCACCACATCTGCTGTATGTTGATGACTAAAAAAAGGGTGAATACCTAATCCATAATATAAGCCTGAAAATTGCTGACATAAAGTTGCAACTGTGTGCCAATTACTGCTACCGACTGTTGGAATAACCAACGCTTTCACTCCCGCTTGCTGTGCTTGTGTCCATGCTTGAGCGGGATCGGCTGCAAATGGCACAAAGTCAAAATGACAATGGCTATCTATCACAACTGGTTGTTTTGTGGTTACTGCCATAATTTGAGTCTCTATATTAAGAAGGTGATGCATATTATGCCGTGAATTAACCATCAAACGGGTCATTATTTACCTTTGTGAGTAATTCTCGCTGCGGCTAGATTGAGTATAAGGATAAAATCAGCGACAATAGTGAATAACGCACTCCATTCAAAAAGAACATGCTAATGTCGCAAACACTGTTTCAAGGCGAAGTATCGAAACGTCGTACTTTCGCTATTATCTCCCACCCCGATGCGGGTAAAACCACCATTACTGAAAAGGTATTGTTGTTCGGAAACGCGATCCAAAAAGCGGGTACCGTAAAAGGTCGTGGCTCTAACCAGCATGCAAAATCTGACTGGATGGAGATGGAAAAAGAACGTGGTATCTCAGTAACCACTTCTGTAATGCAGTTTCCTTACAATGCTTGTTTAGTTAACTTACTTGATACTCCTGGACACGAAGACTTCTCAGAAGATACTTACCGTACTCTAACTGCGGTTGACTCTTGCCTAATGGTTATCGATGCTGCAAAAGGTGTCGAAGATCGTACCCGTAAGCTAATGGAAGTAACTCGTCTACGTGACACACCTATTGTTACCTTCATGAACAAATTGGACCGTGAAACACGTGATCCAATGGAATTACTTGATGAGGTTGAAGTTGAACTAGGTATGGCATGTGCGCCAATTTCATGGCCTATCGGCTGTGGTAAAGAGTTCAAAGGTGTTTACCATATTCACCGTGATGAAACGATTCTTTACAGCACAGGTCAAGGTCACACCATTCAAGAGCAACGCATTATTAAAGGCTTAGATAACCCTGAGCTAGATGTTGCTATTGGTAGCGACCTTGCAGCTAACTTGCGTGAAGAACTAGAACTCGTTATTGGCGCATCAAATGAATTTGATCGTGAACTCTTTCTCGCAGGTGAACTAACACCAGTCTTCTTTGGTACAGCATTGGGTAACTTTGGTGTTGACCATATGCTTGACGGCTTAACCGAGTGGGCACCAGCGCCATTACCTCGCCAAGCCAATACCCGTGAAGTTGAAGCAACGGAAGAGAAATTCTCAGGCTTTGTGTTTAAAATCCAAGCAAACATGGATCCTAAACACCGTGACCGTATTGCTTTTATGCGTATTGTATCAGGAACTTACGAGCAAGGTATGAAGATGAACCATGTTCGTACCGGTAAAAACGTCAGCATTTCTGATGCCGTAACCTTTATGGCCGGTGACCGTTCACGCGCAGAAACAGCTTATGCTGGTGATATTATTGGTTTACACAACCACGGTACGATTCAGATTGGTGATACCTTTACTCAAGGTGAAGAACTGAAGTTTGCTGGTATTCCAAACTTTGCCCCTGAGCTTTTCCGTCGTATTCGTCTAAAAGATCCACTAAAGCAAAAGCAATTGCTAAAAGGCTTAGTACAGCTTTCAGAAGAAGGGGCGGTGCAGGTATTCCGTCCACTACAAAACAACGATCTTATCGTGGGTGCAGTAGGTGTACTTCAGTTTGATGTGGTTGTGGCACGTCTTAAAGCTGAATACAACGTTGAAGCGATTTATGAAGGCGTTAACGTAGCAACTGCACGTTGGGTTGAATGTGATGACGCGAAGAAACTTGAAGAATTCAAGCGTAAGAACCAATCTCACCTAGCACTCGATGGCGGTGATAACTTATCTTACATCGCACCAACCATGGTTAACCTAAACCTTGCTAAAGAACGTTTCCCTGAAGGTGATTTCCGCGCCACTCGCGAACACTAATCCCCTCACAGGTTACTAATACCAAAAAGGCCGTATTCATCTGAATATGGCCTTTTTATTGGTCTTTATTTATAGGTACTTTATAAGTAAATCAGCTAAAAGGCATAAACATATACGCCATGATCAACGCATCTTCACGACCATCAACCGCAGGATAATAACCAACACGACGATTGGTTTCATTAAATCCTGTTGCTTCATAAAGCTTATACGCACCAATGTTACTCTCACGTACTTCAAGCCAAATTTCTTCCGCTTGTTTTGCTTCTAACGCATCAATAAAACCATTAAGTAATAACTTACCGTAGCCTTTACGTTGCTGAGCCGGATCAATGGCAATATTCAATAAAGTACCTTCACCTGCGACAACTTGGCCAAAGCAATACCCGACCACTTGCTCATCAACCACTAATACATAGTTGGCCGCAATTCGGTTAGGCTCTTTGCGAATCATTGATTCTGCCCACGGAAAGGTATTAGCTGCTTGTTCTATACGCCAAACATCATCGGTATGGTGTGCTTCTAATGGAATAATTTTTTTATGAGTCATAACTACAAATCTGTTGCCATAATGCTTTCTTAGATGAAGGATCATTATGCATAAGTTTTAATGAGGCCGAATTCAGAACCTGACAACCCGTTGGGTATATTCCTTGGCAACCCGCAAACCAACACCAAGTTAAATGGTGCGCTGCGATTTGATCAAGTGCCGATAGCGGCAAGGATAATGCTTGCTCTGGCGTCAATTTCATACTTGATAAAATACGTCCAAACAACCAAGCATCATGCTCATTCAATTCCTCAGCCGAAATAAAAAGCAGCTTACACTCAGCGGGCAGATTGATCACAGGTAGCACTTGGTTAGGAAAAAGCTCAGGCTTTCGCACTTGCCAATAAGTGATCCCCATTTCCTGTAACACCTGAATATCGCGTTGCTTCATACCCTACCTGCTATGGAATATAAATGGAGGCTGATCCTAGCAAATCCGCACTGCTTTGTACTCATAAACTATCATCTTCTGTCTCTAATAGTTTAAAAACAACAATGCCGACATGATGTCGGCATTGATTATTATTATTTAACCATTATCAGCATGACATTTTAGTCATGGTAACGTTGTGCTAATGCATCAGCAGCAACCATTGCTTGGTAGACGCGGTCAGCATTGACCTTAACCGCCATATTACACATAGTGTCACCTTCAGCGCAGGCAATCTCAGCCACTTGACGCCATTCAGATTCCACCATTTCTTCAATACCGAAATCAGCTAAAGTTAATGGTAAACCAGCTGTTTTCATTACATAAATAACATTTTCAATTTCTTCAGAATCGGCTTTTTCAAGCACTAATTGAGTTAGCAAACCAAACGCTACTTTCTCACCATGCTGAATATGGTGTAATTGTGGTAATGAAGACATACCGTTGCTAACAGCGTGCGCTGCCGCTAAACCACCAGATTCAGCACCGATACCACTGAGGTAAATCGTTGCTTCAATCATTTCTTCTAATGCTGGTGTAACCACATGGCGACGCGCGGCATCCATTGCCATTTCTACGTTTTCAACAATCAACTCATAGCACATCAGTGCCATGCCAAGACCAGTACGTGATACGCGTTTTTGTACTAGGTTTAAACCGTCAGCATAACAACACGCACGTGCTTCAAAGAAGGTTGCTAGCGCATCACCAATACCTGCAGCAAAGAACTTAATTGGTGCCGCAGCAATAATACCCGTATCAGCAATAACAGCATCTGGGTTTTGAGGTAGGAATAAGTAACGGTCAAACTCACCGTCATCTTTGTACACCACAGATAACGCAGTACAAGGTGCATCTGTTGACGCAATAGTTGGAAAAATAATCACCGGAATGTGAGCAAAATGCGCAACCGCTTTAGCCACATCCATGGTTTTACCGCCACCAATACCCACGACAACATTTGCGCCACAATGTTTTACGATCTCATGGATACGACCAATTTCAGTATCAGTACATTCATATTGAAATTGTTCTGCATGAGCAGTAATGCCCGCTTGTTGTAACGCTGGTAGTGCTTCCTCTTTAACTTTATTAAGAATAAATTCATCACAAATCAATACAGCATTATTACCAATAATCTTTAATAAAACCGCCAAGTTGTGGCAATAGGTTTTGACCAATAATGAATTTTTTTGGTGAGGTAATACTACGAGGGATCATGAATGTCATTCCTTAATGATTTATTATTAGCAATAAAATACCACCACCAAATATTAAGCTAAATGACAAATAAAGAGTTCTTACTTCTCAATATTAACTTTATTGCAGTGCAATATTAATAGGTTATTAATGGATATAAAAAACCACGCTCCTCCTCGCAGATAGTGATAAAACTATCGTATTAAAAGGAAGATCGTGGCTTATTAGTTACTGCCGAAAGGTCAGTACTTCATTGATTATGCTAAAGCATTAAACTCTTCGCAGTATTCAACCAATCCTTGATGTTGCTGTACACTACCCGGCGTAATTTCTAATACCATAAAGGCAGCTTCTGTTCCCGGCCAACGGCAAGTTAAACCATGTACTAAAGCAGCTTCATAGCCAGCACGATGGTAATAATTAGGATCACCTAATACCACCACCGCTGGGTAATCAAAATCAGCTAATGTTGCTTGCGCTTCTGCTAATAATGCTAAACCCACCCCTTGATTACGGTGATCTTCGCGAATAGATAACGGCGCAAGCCCTTGCCAATTTGTTTCTTGTCCTGCCACCGTTACTGGACTAAAAAAAGCATGCCCAATCACTTCACCTTCATCAGTACAAGCGACTAATGATAAGGTTCGGCAACCATTTTCGCGCAAGCGCATCACTAAGTTCGCTTCGGCATCGGTGTCAAACACTGATTTTAATAATGCATCGATCAATAAAATATCAGCGGGTGCTTCAGATCTAATGAGCATGTGTAACCTCTTTATCAATCACGTTAGCCTGCATTCCCTGATGAATAAAATCAGCTGATTGCTGTAACACAAATTTTACGGGAGAAGGCAAAGAATCAAGATCAATACTATCCATCAAGTTCTTCACTTCCAAGCCCAATTCGGTATCACCTTCAATACGAAGGCGACGTTGGAAAAACAGTGTATCAGGATCTTCTTTACGTGCCGCAATTAACACTAAATCATTACACTCGCCACTAAAGCTCACATCATGGTGTTCACAGTGCTCTGCTACTACTAATGCTTCATCTTGATAACTAATGAACCACTGTAATCCTAAATCACGCACTTCAACTTTTAACCAGCGATCCTCAAGAAATTCAAAATCGCCATCGGCCAATGCTTCTTTGAAAACCATCGCAAGGCTATCTAACATGATCTTTTTTTGAATAGAGAACGGTGTCAATTTTACAGGGACACGCAATAATGCTGGACCATGTTGAACCAATTGTCTTCTAAGTTGAGCAATCACTATTTGTATTCCTGTTTAAAGTCGAACGCTAAAAATGAATTGTATGGCAATCTTAACCATTTGTTTTATGCCTTAAGTCAAAAAAAATCAATTGTCTCACTAAAACAAGTCATTATTTTGTTAATACGCGTTATATTTACGCCCACTAACATTTACACTAGTTATCAATTAATCGCACCTTATTATTAATATTCAACTCATAGAGCCAAGGATTAAACATTAATGCAGATAGAGCAACTTGACTATTGGTTTCCTCTTTTAACAAATAATAGTCCTTTCCTGTTTGCGATTATTGACGATCAACACTGTTACCATCGAGTAAATAATCGTTATAGTGATATTAGTGGTAAATCACAGCATCAATTAATTGGCAGTAATGATACTGATACCCTTGGTCACTATTATTACCAATGTTTAAAACCGTATTATGAGCGAGCGTTTAATGGTGAAGTCATTGAAGCGGAAGTGACCATCAATGACACGCCACATCACACCTGTTTACACATCAGCTTAGCGCCTCTGACAAATACTTCAGGTAAAATCAGCCATATTATTTCGCATTCTATTGATACATCAGAACGGCATATTTTGATAAATTCATTACAAGAATCGGAACATCAGTTAATCCAACTTCAAAACCTAATGACCGATGGTATCTGCATTGTAGAAAAAAATATCATCAAAAACGCCAATCAACACGCTATCGATCTATTAGGCATGACATCTAAGCCAGCTTTAGTTGGACAACAACTTGAGCACTTATTGTTAGATAATAACCACCAACCTTGCCACAGTAAAAAATTCATCTCAGCATTCCAGGATACTAAACAGCATTATTATGCCATTAATAATATTGAACGTACGCCATTAACCATAGCCACCACCCCAATAAAAATCCTTGGTGAATCAGCGTTATTAATCAAACTAACTCCCGTAGTCTGTAGCAATGATCAACAATATAAAATAGAGCAGCTCACTCAACTTGATCCCTTAACTGGACTTTATAACCGCTATGGTTTTAGCCGCCAACTGGATCAATTAATGAAAGCCAATACACCGCTATTCATGCTCTATATCGACATTGATAACTTTAAAAATATTAATGATTCATTAGGCCATCATATTGGTGACAAAGTATTACAAGAAATAGCCCAACGGTTACAACAACGCTTACCTAAAGATTCGATTATTGGTCATCTAAGTGGCGATGAGTTTGCGGTTATATTAACCAACCCAGAACATGAAAACAGTGGCGAAATAATCGCTGAGCAGATTATCGCACTGATTAATTTACCGTTTGATCTACGTTATTTCAGTAAGCACCTTTCTTGCTCAATAGGCATGGTCAAATCACCAGGCAATGGTCACGATGCTCGAATGATGTTACAAAATGCTGATACCGCCATGTATGAAGCAAAAAATCGTGGTCGTAATCGACTCGTCATTTTTAGTGAGGTAATGAGTAAAGAAGTAAGAATGCGCTTATGGCTTGAAATAGAACTTCAAAAAGCATTGCAAAACAATTCTTTAGAGGTATGGTACCAACCTAAAGTCAATACCAAAAACTTTGAGATTGACGGTGCGGAAGCATTAGTACGCTGGAAACACCCCGTTGAAGGTTATATTAGCCCGGCACAATTTATTCCCATTGCTGAACGGGCAGGATTGATCGAACAACTTGGTCGTGTTGTTATGCGAGAAGTATTTACTACTGTTAATCACTGGAAAAAACAGCAGTTACTCAGAGGTCGTGTCGCGATAAATCTATCATCACAACAGTTTGAGAATCCAAATCTCATTAGTTTTGTTGATAAATTACGCCAATCAACTGGAATCAATGCTGACGATTTTACCTTTGAGCTCACCGAAAGTACTGTCATGAGTGATGGTGAACATACCATCCAAATGCTTAATGCGATTAAACAACAAGGGTTTGCATTATCTATTGATGATTTTGGTACTGGCTATTCATCATTATCTTATTTAGCGCGCTTTCCCCTTGATGAACTTAAAATTGATCGCGCGTTTATTAAAGATATCGACACCATTCCTAAACAAATTATTCTGATTGAAAATATCATTAATATCGGTAAATCACTTAATATGAGTGTTGTCGCTGAAGGCATTGAGACCCATCAACAAGCCACCTTACTTTCAAACCTCAATTGTGATTATATTCAAGGGTTTCATTTCCATCGCCCAATGCCAAAACAAGAATTAGAAAGCTTATTATTAAAAGAAAAAATTTATCTCAACGGTTGATATAAGTCTAAAAACACTATTATTTAGTAACAATTTTATTGTTTAATATCAACAAAACCTGCCTCGCATCAAGATTCGAATTCCTAAACACTTCTACTATGAAGCTATTGTTTTTACGCAAAGATTGGATAATTAAATAACATGGAGCTTCTTTGCCCTGCTGGTAATCTTCCAGCATTAAAAACCGCCATTGATAATGGTGCGGATGCGGTTTATATCGGTTTTAAAGACGATACTAACGCCCGCCACTTTGCTGGTTTAAACTTCACTGAGCGCAAACTAGAAAAAGCAGTGCAGTATGTTAAAGATCATGATCGTAAATTGCATGTTGCTTTAAATACCTTTGCTCATCCTGATGGCTTTAATCGTTGGGCAAAAGCGGTTGATAATGCGGCGGCAATGGGTGTTGATGCGCTGATTGTGGCTGACATTGGCGTACTTGAATATGCCGCAACAACTTACCCTGATTTAGAATTACACCTCTCTGTTCAAGCATCAGCGACTAACACTGCCGCGATTGATTACTATAAACAGAATTTCAATATTAAACGCGTGGTGTTACCGCGAGTATTGTCCATGCATCAGGTAAAACAATTAGCGCGTAATACCGACATGCAGTTAGAAGTGTTTGCGTTTGGTAGCTTATGTATTATGTCAGAAGGCCGCTGTTATTTATCCTCATACATGACAGGTGAATCGCCAAATACTGTTGGGGCTTGTTCACCCGCAAAGTATGTACGCTGGCAAGAAACGCCACAAGGGTTAGAATCGCGCTTAAATGAAATATTAATTGATCGCTATACTCAAGGCGAAAACGCCGGTTATCCGACGCTCTGTAAAGGCCGTTTTGATATTAATATCGATGGTGAACAAAAGCGTTATCATGCGCTTGAAGAACCAACTAGTCTTAACACGCTTGATATTTTACCTGAACTATTTAAAGCCAATATCGCCTCAGTCAAAATTGAAGGTCGCCAACGTAGCCCCGCGTATGTTGAACAAGTGACTAGAACTTGGCGCGCGGCGATTGATCACTATTTGGCTAATCCTGAAGGTTACAGTGTTAATCCAGCATGGAATGCATGTTTAGGTAATCTGTCAGAAGGCAAACAAACAACATTAGGTGCATACCACCGTAAATGGCAATAAGGGATCATTATGAAATATTCACTTGGGCCATTGCTTTACTTCTGGCCTCAGCATGATGTTGAAACCTTCTATCAACAAGCAAAGCATAGCAACGTTGATATTATTTATTTAGGGGAAACAGTATGCTCTAAGCGTCGCGCACTTAAAGCGGCACAATGGATTGATATTGCAAAAGATCTTGCCACCAATGGTAAGCAAGTCGTGCTATCAACCATGGCATTGCTAGAAGCCCCTAGCGAAGTTAACATCATGAAAAAATATATCGATAATGGCGACTTTATTGTAGAAGCTAACGATGTATCTGCTATTCAGTTAGCTTCACAAAACAAAGTTCCGTTTGTGGTTGGACCCGCCGTTAATTGCTATAACGCCCAAACGCTACAACTGTTTGTTAAACAAGGCATGACTCGCTGGTGTATGCCGGTAGAACTGTCTCGTGATTGGTTAAGTAATACGCTAACCGAATGTGAAAAACTGGGGATCCGCCAACAATTTGAAACCGAGGTCTTTAGTTATGGCTATCTACCATTAGCTTATTCTGCCCGCTGCTTTACTGCTCGTGCTGAAAATAAAGCCAAAGATGATTGCGAAACTTGCTGTATTAAATACCCGCGAGGGATCACAGTTAATAGCCAAGAAGATCAAAAAATCTTTACGCTTAATGGCATTCAAACTCAATCGGGTTACTGTTATAACTTGATTAATGATTTGAAAGGTATGAAAGACATGGTCGATGTGGTGCGATTAAGCCCAATGGGGTTAGACACGCTGACATTGATTGATGACTTCCGTGCTAATGAACAAGGTACGATTCGTCATCCGCTTACGGATGGGCATCAATGTAATGGCTATTGGCATAATCTAGCCGGATTGGATATTCGCTAAAGGTTCGAGGTTCGAGGTTCGAGGTTCGAGGTTCGAGGTTCGAAAAGAATAAAAAATAGCCGCTGATGATAGCGGCTATTTTTATCGACATTATTTCACTGATGCACTTGGCGAAGAAGACGCCGCGGCTGCATTTTCTTCTGCTGTAAAAATACGATTTAGCTCTAATATAGAGAATCGATGTTCAACAAATTCATACACATTTCCCGCTAAAGCAAGCTTATATAACATCACCGCCGTTGGATAATCTTGTTTATTTTGATAGGTCTGTGCTAAATAAAAATACCCTTCCGTCAGTCGCAGTGCTAATTGTTGATTATCTTTACTCTGCTCGGCAATCTCGGTTAAGAACTGCTCTTCAGTGATCTCACCAAGATACATTCTAACGATCTGCCAACCCCAATCTCTTTTATCACTGACCGCATAACGTTGTTGAAGTAAGGTTCTAGCTTGCTCTGGCGTATATTTCAAATCATTAATGTATAACCAAATAACACGGTAAGGATCATTTATATTAAGCAGGTAATGAGGTAATAAATCTTCATTTGCAAGTGTATAACGTTCGCCATAATAAAGCGCTATACCACGATTTCGGTGGGCGTAAGGATGCTCAGGGGCTAAATCTAACGTTGAATCAAACGATTCATAAGCAGAATCAAACATGCCCATTTGAGTAAAAAGCACTCCTGCCACATTAAATAAATCCGGCTGGTTTGGATTAATCGTGAGTGACTTATTAAAATCAAGTCGCGCCAAATCACGTAGACCTAAACTGTCATGCAACAAACCACGATCATAATAAATAGTGGCTAGTGTTGTTGGCGGAATATTGGGTTGTTGTAATATTTGTTCAATCCGTGCCAACTGAATCTGTTGTTGAAAAGTAGCTTGATAAGGGACAGCCATCGGAGGCTGAGTCCATTGGGTTGGTGCTGTTGAACATCCACTGATAACCAGTGCAGTAGCAATTACAGCATATCGAATATGACGTATTATCAACTCAGTTCTCCCTGTGACATTAATGACGATCCAGCGTCTATGACAATATTTAGATCAAAAAAAAGGGGCTATTAAGCCCCTTTATATCATGATATTAGCAAAACGCTTAGCCTTGTGGCTGTTCGTCTTGTGCAGGAGCTGCGGCTGGCGCTTCTACTGCTTCTTTCATGCTTAGACGGATACGGCCTTGACGGTCAATTTCAAGTACTTTAACTTGAACTTCTTGACCCATCTGTAGGTAATCAGACACTTTCTCTACACGATCTTGTGAGATTTGAGAAATGTGAACTAGACCTTCTTTAGTACCGATAACTGATACAAACGCACCGAAATCAACGATACGCATTACTTTACCAGTGTAAACACGGCCAACTTCAACGTCAGCAGTGATTTCTTCGATACGACGGATTGCTTCTTGTGCAGCAGTACCTTCAGTCGCAGCGATCTTCACTGTACCATCATCTTCGATTTCGATAGTAGTACCAGTTTCTTCAGTAAGTGCGCGGATAACTGCACCACCTTTACCGATAACATCTTTGATCTTCTCAGGGTTGATCTTCATCATGTGAATGCGAGGAGCAAACTGAGAGATATCTTCACGAGGAGCATTGATTGCATTATCCATTACGCTAAGGATGTGCTTACGCGCGCCTTTAGCTTGGTTAAGTGCAATTTCCATGATCTCTTTAGTGATACCTTCGATCTTGATATCCATCTGAAGTGCTGTGATACCGTCGTCAGTACCCGCTACTTTAAAGTCCATGTCACCTAGGTGATCTTCGTCACCAAGGATGTCAGAAAGAACAACGAAATCATCGCCTTCTTTCACAAGACCCATTGCGATACCCGCAACAGATGATTTGATTGGCACACCAGCATCCATAAGTGCTAGTGAAGTACCACATACAGAAGCCATTGAAGATGAACCGTTAGATTCAGTGATTTCTGATACTACACGTACTGTGTATGGGAATTCGTCAACAGATGGCATTACTGCAGCAATACCACGCTTCGCCAACTTACCGTGACCAATTTCACGACGCTTAGGCGAACCAACGAAACCAGTTTCACCTACACAGTATGGAGGGAAGTTGTAGTGAAGAAGGAAGTGATCTTTCTTCTCACCCATGATGCTATCAATGATTTGAGCATCACGTTGTGTACCAAGCGTTGCCGTAACAAGTGCTTGTGTTTCACCACGAGTAAACAGTGAAGAACCGTGCGTACGTGGAAGTACACCAGTACGTACGTCTAGCGCACGAACCATGTCTTTTTCACGACCATCGATACGTGGAAGACCTGCAATGATGCGGCCACGTACAACTGTCTTCTCTAGATCGTGGAAGATAGTGTGGATTTCTTTTGCGTTTGCATCAACATCTTCAGCAAAAATCGCGTCGTTTACTTCAGCAGCAATCTCGTGGATGCGATCGTAACGCGCCATTTTTTCAGTGATTTGGTAAGCTTCAACCAGCTTAGCTTCAGCTAACTCAGCGATCTTAGTTTTAAGTACTGTGTTTTCTGCAGGCGCAGCCCAATCCCAAGCAGGAGTTGCAACTTCAGCAGCAAACTCGTTGATTGCATTGATAACAACTTGTTGTTGGTCATGACCAAATACAACAGCTTGTAACATTTGCTCTTCAGATAGACGATCAGCTTCTGATTCAACCATTAGCACAGCGTCTTTAGTACCAGCAACAACAAGATCAAGACGGCTTGCTTCTAGCTCTTCATTGCTTGGGTTAAGAACGAATTGATCGTTAATGTAACCAACACGTGCCGCACCGATAGGACCATTGAATGGAATACCAGAAATAGCAAGAGCTGCAGAAGTACCAATCATTGTAACCATATCAGGGTTAACAGCAGGGTTTACAGAAACCACTGTTGCAATAACTTGAACTTCGTTTTTAAAATCATCAGGGAATAACGGACGGATTGGACGGTCGATTAGACGTGCAGTCAGTGTTTCGCCTTCAGAAGGACGGCCTTCACGCTTGAAGAAACCACCAGGGATTTTACCTGCAGCGTATGTACGCTCTTGGTAGTTTACTGTTAGCGGGAAGAAGTCTTGGCCTTCTACTGCTGTTTTCTTACCAACAACAGAAACGAACACTGAAGTGTCGTCCATGCTAACCATTACTGCAGCAGTCGCTTGACGTGCTATAACACCAGTCTCTAGAGTAACCGTGTGGTTACCGTACTGGAAAGTCTTTACGATAGGATTCACGTGAATTTCCTTAAATATATTCCACTTTCTATTTGCAGGCTAATTATAACCAACACAAACATAAGCGTCATGTAATGATGTCCACTTTTGTAATGATTTACGTATCGCGACTAATGAAAGTTCTTATAATAAAGAAAAACTTTTATTAGCCGCGACCTGAAGGTCGAGGAAAACGACTCGCAAAGTCATAACAAGTGGAAATATGCAGTTATTTACTCGACACCCATCATATCTCTGCGTAAGCATTCATACAACAAACTTGAGCTTAACTCCGGTACAGATAGTAGACGAAATTACGAAAGATGACAGGGGGACGTATCAATAATAGCGGTATCTATAATAAAAAGAGCAGATAAAAAGAAAGGAGCCTAGGGCTCCTTTCTTAAAGCAATCTTAGCGACGTAGGCCTAGACGCTTGATCAAGTCTTGGTAACGATCTAGGTTTTTACCTTTTAGGTAATCTAGAAGCTTACGACGACGAGAAACCATGCGTAGTAAACCGCGACGGCTGTGGTGGTCATGTTTGTGGTTAGCAAAGTGACCTTGAAGGTGGTTGATTTGCGCTGTTAAAAGTGCAACCTGAACTTCAGGAGAACCAGTATCATTTTCACATTGTGCGTAATCTGCAACGATTGCTGCTTTAGTTTCTGCATTCAGAGACATAACTCATTCCTAATACAAGATGTTTTAATTTGTGCCGCCAATCTCTGATTCAGCCGACACCCAAGCCGCGGATTATACTGATCAGCGGAACTAACTACAAGCGAATAATTAACCAGTTTTATTTTTAATCTCAAGCAACTCACACACAATAATCATGATGATTTCGTGTGCATAATAACGAGCGATCGGCTGGTATCATTATTGTTCTTGTTCGTTTGCCATTACTCGTTTTGGTGCCAACATGCCTTTTGCATCAATGGTACCAACACCAATAAACTCAGCAGTACCCCCAACGGTAATACGCACTAAAGTGCCTTCAGCGGGAACAACCTCGGCAGCAACAGGATTACCATGTAGTACATGCACAGCCGCTTCTGCTGTAATATTTACTGCTGGTAAATCTTGTACCGCAGTATCAGTTGGCAATAATAATGCATCTAATACTGTACCGGGTTCAATTTCATCCGCTATAGCTTGGTCAAGCATCGCCTGTAGCTGCTCAATCGTTACCATACGCTCATAAGGAAAGTTAGATACGCCTGTACGACGTAAGTAAGTCACATGAGCGCCACAACCTAGCATTTCACCAAGATCATCAACAATAGTACGAATGTATGTGCCTTTTGACACATGCAGTTCCATTTCAACTTCGTTGTTATCAAAGCGCAGTAACTCAACTGAATACACGGTAATCTTACGCGATTCACGAGGAATAGAAATTCCTTCACGCGCGTATTCATATAATTTACGACCTTGATACTTTAATGCTGAGTACATCGATGGAATTTGATCAGTCGTACCACGAAAGCTATCGATACACGCTTCAAGCTGATCGCGTTCAACATTAACAGCACGGGTTTCAACCACTTCACCATCAGAATCAGAGGTATCAGTACGCTCGCCTAATTTGGCGATCACACGATAACGCTTATCTGAATCTAATAAAAATTGTGAAAACTTGGTCGCTTCACCAAAACAAAGCGGTAACATGCCCGTCGCTAAAGGATCAAGCGCACCAGTATGGCCCGCTTTTTGTGCAAAAAAGATACGTTTCACTTTTTGCAGGGTATCGTTAGAACTAATGCCTGTTGGTTTATCAACCAAGATCACACCGTTAATTGGACGACCTTTACGACGACGTGCCATGTTTACTCCTCGCCTTTTTCTACTTCGTCTTCATCACCACGACGATCTTCATCGTCACGTACCGCTTTAGATACTAGGTTTGAAATACGCATACCTTCAGTTAACGATTGATCGAAAATGAAGTTAAGTTCAGGTGTTACACGTAGGCGAATTTCTTTACCTAGTAGTGAACGGATGTAAGGTGCCATTTCACGTAATGCTTCTAAACTACCTTCAGCAGTTTGCTCACCAATTGGGAAAAACGTTACATAAATTTTGGCGTAGTTCATATCACGCGACACATCAACACTTGAAATAGTAGTCATTGCAATCGCAGGATCTTTGATCTCACGCTGTAAAATTACAGCTAATTCTTTTTGTAGCTGTTGTGCTACACGTTGGGTACGGCTAAATTCTTTTGCCATTTTCTTGCTCTCTCTAAGAATAATGCTCTTGAAAGAATGGGGAGCCGAAGCTCCCCATTATCATTATCATGTTGAAAAACAACTAGCTACACTGACTATTAGTCAAGTGTACGTTGGATTTCAATAATTTCGAATACTTCGATCTGGTCACCAACGCGAACGTCGTTGTAGTTCTTAACGCCGATACCACACTCGTAACCGTTCTTAACTTCAGGCACGTCATCTTTAAAGCGACGTAGTGACTCAAGCTCACCTTCGTAGATAACTACGTTTTCACGTAGAACACGAATAGGGTTGTTACGCTTGATAGTACCTTCAGTAACCATACAACCAGCGATTGCGCCGATCTTAGGTGACTTAAATACGTCACGTACTTCAGCAAGACCAATGATCTCTTGCTTAAACTCAGGAGCCAACATACCGCCCATCGCCGCTTTAACTTCGTCGATTAGTTGGTAGATGATTGAGTAGTAACGTAAGTCTAGGTTTTCATTTTCGATTGTCTGACGCGCAGACGTATCAGCACGAACGTTGAAACCAAGTACGATAGCGTTAGAAGCTGCTGCAAGTACTGCATCAGTTTCAGTGATTGCACCAACACCTGAACCTACAATGTTAACTTTAACTTCATCAGTTGAAAGTTTACGTAGTGAGTCAGCAATTGCTTCAACAGAACCTTGAACGTCAGCTTTAAGCACAACGTTTAGCTCAGCAACTTCACCAGCTTCCATGTTAGCAAACATGTTTTCTAGTTTAGATTTTTGTTGACGCGCTAGTTTAATATCACGGAATTTACCTTGACGGTAAAGTGCAACTTCACGTGCTTTACGCTCATCACGTACAACAGTCGCTTCGTCACCTGATGATGGAACACCAGAAAGACCAAGGATCTCAACAGGAATAGATGGACCTGCTGATTCAATTTCTTGACCTTGCTCGTTGCGCATTGCACGAATACGACCATGCATTAGGCCACAAAGAACGATATCGCCTTTACGCAATGTACCTTCTTGAACAAGTACGGTTGCTACTGGACCACGGCCTTTATCAAGACGTGATTCGATAACTACGCCAGATGCCATGCCTTCTTCAACTGCTGTTAGCTCAAGAATTTCTGACTGAAGTAGAATTGCTTCTAGTAGACCATCGATGTTAGTACCTTGTTTCGCAGAGATGTGAACAAACATGTTCTCACCGCCCCACTCTTCAGGCATAACGTCGTATTGAGCTAACTCATTCTTCACGTTGTCTGGGTTTGCGTCTTCTTTATCGATCTTGTTTACCGCAACGATCAAAGGTACGCCAGCTGCTTTTGCGTGCTGAATAGCTTCGATTGTTTGTGGCATTACGCCATCGTCTGCTGCAACTACAAGTACAACGATATCAGTCGCTTGAGCACCACGAGCACGCATAGCAGTAAACGCTGCGTGTCCAGGAGTATCAAGGAACGTGATCATGCCGTTTTCAGTTTCAACATGGTAAGCACCGATATGCTGTGTAATACCACCAGCTTCGCCTGAAGCTACGTGTGCTTTACGAATGTAATCAAGTGTTGATGTTTTACCGTGGTCAACGTGACCCATGATAGTAACAACAGGTGCACGAGAAACTTTCAGTAGGTCGTCTGCATTACGGTCAGAAAGCACAGCTTCTTCAAGCTCGTTTTCTTTACGTAGAATAACTTTGTGACCCATTTCTTCAGCAACAAGTGATGCTGTTTCTTGGTCGATAACTTGATTGATAGTCGCCATAGCGCCCATCTTCATCATTACCTTAATAACTTCAACGCCTTTAACAGACATTTTGTTCGCTAGCTCAGCAACGGTAATCGTTTCACCGATAACAACATCTTGCTTAGCAACAAGTGCTGTTTTATCAAAGCCATGTTGCATTGAAGCAGGTTTGTTCATTTGTGGCTTACCGCGACCACGTTGGTTACGACCGCCACGGCCACCACGTTCGTCTTGCTTAGCCGCTGGTTTTTTCTTTTTACGACGGCGAGAAGTTTCTTCTTTGCGGTCTTGTTCGTCTTCTGCAGCACGAGCATATGTAGATGTCGTTGTATGGTAATCAGATTTTTCCATACTTACTGCTTGTTCAGGTTTTACCCCGTTTTTCTCGTTCTGTTCTGCCATTTTGCGAGCCTCTTCTAGCTGACGCTGACTTTCTTCTTCGGCTTTTCGCTTGGCTTCCTCTTCCAGACGACGCTGTAGTACTTCAGCATCTAACTTAGCCTGTCTGTCAACGACGGTGCGCTTAGCTTTTTCGTCAGCTTTACGCTTATCCTGTTCGGTACGATTCGCTTTATCCTCAGCGGCACGCTTCAATTTCTGTTCTGCTTCGCGCTCAGCAGTTTCTGTTGCCTTACGCTGCTCTTCAGCTTGACGTAATGCAGCTTCCTCTGCCTTACGTTTCGCTGCTTCTTCTGCGGCTTGGTGAGCAATCGTATCAGCTTCACGTTGCGCATCAGCTTCTGCTTCACGCTTAACAGCATCTTCTGCTGCACGTTGTTCATCCTCAAGTGCTGAACGTTTCACATAGGTACGCTTTTTACGCACTTCTACTTGAACATTTTTGCTCTTACCACCGTTGCCAGAGACACTTAATGTACTACGTGTCTTGCGCTGCAGAGTCAGACGAGTTGGAGCGCCGTCAGTATTGCCGTCACTGCCATGCTCCTTTTGGAGATGATTAAGTAACGCCTGTTTTTCGGTTTGGCTTACATTTTCATCAACATTCTTAGCAATCCCGGCATCTGAAAGCTGTTGAAGTAAACGGTCAATTGGCGTACCAATTTCTTCCGCCAATGTTTTAACTGTAACCTCTGACATAATGCTCCTCCCTTGCTTTATTTTTTTGATTACGCTTCGTCGCTGAACCAGCAAATATTACGTGCAGCCATAATTAGCTCACCCGCTTTTGCATCGTCTACGCCTTCAATGTCGGTCAAGTCATCAGTTCCTTGATCAGCAAGATCTTCAAGCGTACAAATACCTTTAGCTGCAAACTTAAACGCTAACTCGCGCTCAAGACCTTCCAGACTTAATAAATCTTCTGCAGGTTCAACACCATCAAGCGTTTCTTCTTTAGCAAGCGCTAATGTAGTCAATGCTGCTTTTGCGCGGCTACGTAATTGCTCAATGGTCTCTTCATCAAGGCCATCAACATCCATTAATTCACTTAGTGGAACGTAAGCAATTTCTTCTAGTGTAGTAAAGCCTTCTTCCACCAATACAGTTGCGAAGTCTTCATCAATATCAAGGTGCTTAGTAAACACTTCAATTGATGCTTGTGCTTCTGCTTGGTGTTTTTTCTGTAAGTCTTCAACTGTCATGACGTTTAGTTCCCAGCCAGTAAGCTGTGATGCTAAACGTACGTTTTGACCATTACGACCAATTGCTTGTGCCAGATTATCTTTCTGTACAGCAATATCCATAGTGTGGTTGTCTTCATCAACAATGATTGAATCAACTTCCGCTGGAGCCATTGCATTGATCACATATTGTGCAGCATTTTCATCCCACAATACGATATCAATACGCTCACCGCCAAGCTCACTAGAAACAGCTTGAACACGTGCACCACGCATACCAACACACGCACCTACTGGATCAATACGCTTATCGTTAGTTTTTACTGCGATTTTTGCACGAGAACCAGCATCACGAGCTGCGCCCATAAGTTCAATCAGTTCTTCGCCCATTTCTGGCACTTCAATACGGAATAGCTCAGATAGCATTTCTGGCTTAGAACGCGTCATGAATAACTGAAAACCACGAGCTTCAGGTGCAACTTTGTACAATAGACCACGAACACGGTCGCCTGGACGGAAGTTTTCACGAGGAAGTTGGTCATCACGTTGAATAACAGCTTCTGCGTTGCTACCCAAGTCGATGATTACTGCGTCACGATTTACTTTTTTAACAATACCAGTGATTAGTTCACCTTCGTTGTCAATAAATTGTGCCACAATTTGCTCACGCTCAGCTTCACGTACTTTTTGTACGATAACTTGCTTCGCTGTTTGTGTTGTAATACGGTCAAACGTTACAGATTCAATATCATCTTCAACATAATCGCCTACAGCGATTGTTGGATCTTCATATTGTGCCGCTTCTAACGTAATTTCAAGTGTTGGTTGAGTTACCTCTTCTACTGCTTTCCAACGACGGAAAGTTTCGAATTCACCTGTTTTACGATCGATAACAACACGAACTTCAATTTCTGCTTCGTGTTTCTTTTTAGTTGCTGTCGCTAATGCAATTTCAAGCGCTTCAAAAATACGCTCACGAGGAACAGCTTTTTCGTTGGATACCGCTTCTACGACAGCCAAAATTTCTTTGTTCATTTCTAATGCCCCAATTTAGCGGTTAGAATTTTGGAACTAGGTTGGCCTTGGAGATATTGCTCAGTGCAAAGGACTCGTCATTGCCATCTACGTTAAGTGTGATCAGTTCGCCTTCAACAGCGACAATGTCACCTTTCCACTTACGACGGTTACCCATCGCCATTTTTAATACTAAGCTAACTTCATGACCAATAAATTGTTGGTAATGTTCAGCTTTGAAGAGTGGTCTTTCCAATCCAGGGGAAGACACTTCTAGGTGGTAAGCGACAGTAATAGGATCTTCAACATCCATTACTGCACTAATCTGGCGGCTAACCTCAGCACAACCGTCTACATTAATACCATTTTCATGGTCAATAAACACGCGAAGTGTAGAGTGCTCACCAGCACGGATAAACTCTAAACCAACAAGTTCAAAGCCAATAGCTTGAACTGAAGGCTCAAGTAAGTCGGTTAATTGTGTCTCTAAAGCTGTCAAGACAACCCCCCGGAAACAAAAAAAGGGCATAAAGCCCAGTAAATACCTGAATGGTCATGTTTCAGATAATAAAAAACCCCGAATACGGGGTTTTTTATTACTGGACCCTGATTACTAAGATCATGCAAGCAAGAGTCTCAGTAAGAAAACAAACATTCAAAAATAAGAATAGTCTATTTTCAGGAAAGTGGTTGCGGGGGCCGGATTTGAACCAACGACCTTCGGGTTATGAGCCCGACGAGCTACCAAACTGCTCCACCCCGCGTCCGATTCTGAACAGAGTATACCGTTCAGATGTTACTATTACAAGTAACCAGTATAATGGTGCCGAGAAGGGGACTTGAACCCCTACACCTTGCGGCACTAGCACCTCATGCTAGCGTGTCTACCAATTCCACCATCTCGGCTAAATCTTTACTTACTGAGATTTTTCACTTATTGCTGGTGTTGTCTCAGCTGTGTTCTCAGTCGTTTTTGCTGCGGCAGCTACGTTTTCAGTAGTAACTACAGTCTTTGGTTGTTCAACAGTTTGTGTTGTAACAGGAGCCGAAAGGTCATCCCAACCACTTGTCTCTGTTGATTTCTTAGTACTGATGTTGCCAAGTACAAGACTAATCGCAAAGAAAATAATTGCACAAAGTGTTGTCATTCGAGTTAGAAAGTTTCCTGAGCCGCTAGAGCCGAACAAAGTTCCTGATGCACCAGCCCCGAATGAAGCTCCCATATCTGCGCCTTTACCTTGTTGAATCATTACTAGGCCAATAACACCAAGCGCAGCGACAAGATAAATCACAAGTAGAATTTCGTACATGGGTTCCACCTATGGTAAAATTGCTATACCGACTTTGCTTTAGCAGTGCCAGCGCATTCCTCTTATCTAGAGAGCGAATGAATACTAGCGAAACCCTGTAGCAGTGACAAGTAATATTTACTTAAAAAGTGAATATTCCGAACCACTTGCACAACATTTAGCCAAAAACAAAATCATCAAAATAAAAAGGCTGACTCTATTTTATTAGTCAGCCTCCACCTTTATTGATTAACGCTTAAATAATTAAGCCGTTATCAACAATTGCACTTAGCAGTTTTCTTTTACTGCTGTTGCAATATCTAATGCATATTGCTTAACATCAATTGCATTTTGGCCTTCTACCATAACACGAATCAATGGCTCAGTACCTGATTTACGTAATAATACGCGACCATTATCACCTAATTTTTGTTCAACCGCTTGTGTTGCCGCAATAACCGCTTGTGATTGTAATGGGTCACTCTCACCTTTAAAGCGAACATTTTCGAGCACTTGTGGGAACATTGTCATACCATCACTCAGCTCTTTTAAGCTCATTTTGCTAGATACAATAGAAGCCATGACTTGTAGACCCGCAACAATGCCGTCACCGGTTGTTACTTTATCAAGTAAAATAACGTGACCTGAATTTTCAGCGCCAATTAACCAGTTATTTTTAACCAGCTCTTCCATTACATAACGGTCACCGACTTTTGCACGAACAAAAGGAATCCCCAGATTTTTAAGTGCAACTTCCATACCCATATTGGTCATTAATGTACCAACTACGCCACCTTTTAGTTCACCACAACGTAATGCGTCACGAGCAATAATATAAGCAATCTGATCGCCATCAACTTTATTACCTAACTCATCAACCATGATCACACGGTCACCATCGCCATCAAGGGCAATACCAAAGTCAGCTTTTTCTGCTAATACTTTAGCTTGTAATGCTGCGACATCAGTTGCACCTACTTTATCATTAATATTGATACCGTTAGGCTCGCAACCAATAGTAATAATTTCAGCCCCTAATTCAGCGAAAACTTTAGGCGCAATATGGTAAGTTGCACCATGCGCACAATCGACAACAATCTTAAAGCCTTCAAGGCTTAAATGATTAGGGAATGTGCCTTTACAGAACTCAATATAACGGCCAGCTGCATCATCAATACGGTAAGCTTTACCCAGTAATGCAGACTCAACACATGTTAATGGTTTTTCCATTTCAGCTTCAATCGCCGCTTCAACAGCATCAGGTAGTTTTGTACCTTGCGCAGAAAAGAACTTAATGCCGTTATCGTGATAAGGGTTGTGTGACGCAGAAATCACAATACCCGCTTCAGCGCGGAACGTGCGAGTTAAATAAGCTACAGCCGGCGTTGGCATAGGACCGGTAAAAGCTGCTTTTAAACCTGCAGCGGCAAGACCTGCTTCTAATGCAGACTCCAACATGTAACCTGAAATTCGAGTATCTTTACCGATTAATACTTTTTTAGTGCCCGTTTGTGATAACACACGACCAGCAGCCCACCCTAGTTTCATTACAAACTCAGGTGTAATCGGGCCTTCACCAACCAAACCACGAATACCATCAGTACCAAAGAACTTACGTTCAGCCATTCTACGCTCCTAGCTTTCTTTTATAAGTATATTTGATTGTAATTAGCTCTGTGCTTTCTTCCGTTACAATCATTCACTGTAAATAAGGTTATATCTGCATTAATTTAGAATGATTCATCACTATATTACAGATTTTAATAACATCAATTGTCTCTTGTACGTCATGAACGCGAATTATCTGTGCGCCTTTCATTGCAGCAATCGTCGCACAGGCTAAACTTCCCGCAACACAATCAATAGGTGGCTTATTCAATAATTTTGAAATCATTGACTTACGAGACATCCCCGCTAATAAAGGCAAACCAAACTGATGAAATTGTTCAAGTTGTGCTAATAATTGATAATTATGTGCCATCGTTTTACCAAATCCAAAGCCAGGATCTAATATAAGCTGTTGACGAGCAATTCCATTCTGCTCACAAGCTTGAATCCGTTCAATAAAAAATTGATTAACGTCTACAATCAAATCGTCATAATTTGGATCGGACTGCATTGTACGCGGTTGGCCTTGCATATGCATCAAGCATATAGGAACATTTGCTTGTGCCGCAGCGTCTAATGCACCTAAATCTTGTAATGCGCGAACATCATTAATTAAATCAGCCCCCACATTAACCGCTTCAGTCATCACTTGCGCTTTACTGGTATCAATTGAAATCCAACAATCAAACCGTTGTCGAATCGCCTCTATCACAGGAATAACACGAGCCAATTCTGTCTCAACATTAACATCAGCCGCCCCTGGTCGTGTCGATTCACCACCAATATCAATGATTGCCGTTCCGGCCTCAATCATTGCTTCTACATGATGTAAAGCATGATCTAACTGATGGTATTTACCACCATCAGAAAAGGAGTCTGGCGTAATATTAACAATCCCCATCACTTGAGGCGTTGTAAGATCAAGGGTCTTACTTTTACTGATTAATTGCATATTATGACTCCGTAAATTTTAACAAAAAAAAACCCCGACCTAAGTCAGGGTTTTCTATTCACTTAGCAATTATGCTTGAGGCTTACTATCTGTATCATCTTTCTCAGATAGTGCATCAATACCGTCGCCTACAGGCTCATCAGGAGCAAGTTCAGTTTCTGGTGCATTTCGTAACGTATCACCATCATCAGTCCAGCCTTTTGGAGCTCGAATTTCAGCTTTACGTTCCATTAAGTCATCAATCTGACCTGCGTCAATGGTTTCATATTTCATCAATGCATCTTTCATTGCATGCATGATATCCATATTATCAACCAAAATCTGACGTGCACGTTGGTAGTTACGATCAATTAGAATACGAACTTCAGTATCAATAAGCTTCGCTGTGTCATCAGACATATGCTTACTTTGTGTTACTGAACGACCAAGAAATACTTCGCCTTCGTCTTCTGCGTACAATAATGGACCTAACTTGTCAGAGAAGCCCCACTGAGTCACCATCTTACGTGCAATATCAGTAGCGCGTTCAATATCGTTTGATGCACCTGTTGATACTTTCTCACGACCATAGATAAGCTCTTCAGCCAGACGACCACCGTAAAGGCTTGAAATCATAGATTCTAAGAATTCACGAGAGTGACTTACACGATCTTGTTCAGGTAAGTACATTGTCACACCTAACGCACGACCACGTGGAATAATGGATACTTTGTACACTGGATCGTGATCCGGTACTAAGCGACCAATAATTGCGTGACCTGCTTCATGGTATGCCGTTGATGCTTTCTGATCTTCAGACATCACCATCGACTTACGCTCAGCGCCCATCATGATTTTATCTTTTGCTAGTTCAAATTCAACCATTGAAACAGTGCGCTTATCACCACGAGCGGCAAACAACGCAGCTTCGTTAACAAGGTTTGCAAGATCGGCACCAGAGAAACCTGGTGTACCACGAGCAATCAATGATGGATTCACATCACCGTCTAGCGGTACTTTACGCATGTGAACTTTAAGAATCTGCTCACGACCACGTACATCTGGAAGACCAACAACAACTTGGCGGTCGAAACGGCCAGGACGAAGTAAAGCTGGGTCAAGTACATCGGGACGGTTAGTTGCGGCAATAACGATAATACCTTCATTACCTTCAAAGCCATCCATTTCAACCAGCATTTGGTTTAGTGTTTGTTCACGTTCATCATGACCACCACCAACACCAGCACCACGTTGACGACCTACAGCATCGATTTCATCGATAAAGATAATACAAGGCGCTGCTTTCTTCGCTTGTTCAAACATATCACGGACACGGGATGCACCCACACCGACAAACATTTCAACAAAGTCAGAACCAGAGATAGTAAAGAACGGTACTTTAGCTTCACCAGCAATCGCTTTTGCTAATAAAGTTTTACCCGTACCAGGAGGACCAACCATCAACACACCTGTTGGGATTTTACCACCTAGCTTTTGGAAACGGCTTGGATCACGTAAGTAATCAACCAATTCTTTAACGTCTTCTTTGGCTTCATCACAACCAGCTACATCAGCAAAAGTTGTTTTGATTTGATCTTCACCCATCATACGTGCTTTAGATTTACCGAACGACATGGCACCTTTGCCACCACCGCCCTGCATCTGACGCATAAAGAAGATCCAAACACCAATTAATAGCAACATTGGAAACCACGAAATAAAGATTGAAGCTAAAAGGCTTGGCTCTTCAGGTGGTGTGCCCGCAACAGCTACGTTTGCGTTAATTAAATCGTCTAACAGCTTTGGATCATTTGCAACAGGTAAGTATGTTACATAGCTCGCATTATCACGTTTGGTTACAGTGATTTCACGATCATTGAATCGTACTTCCTTTATCTGATCCTGACCGATTTGACGGACAAATGTCGTATAATCGACTTGGCCTTTGGTACTATTACTATTGGTTCCGAAACTCTGGAATACAGACATAAGAACAACAGCAATGACCAGCCATAAAATCAAGTTTTTTGCCATGTCACTCAAGGTGTTAACCTCGCGATAACTAAAAGATGAATGTAGATTACTACAGTTTGTAACCTGTAGCCACAATATAGACTTCACGCGAACGATCTCGCGAGGAATCTGGTTTACGAATTTTGACCACTTTAAACATGCTACGAATATCAGCGAGATATTGGTCAAAGCCTTCACCTTGGAAAACTTTTACCGTAAAACTGCCATTCGGTGCAAGTACTTGTCGACACATATCTAATGCAAGTTCAACAAGGTACATAGCTCGAGGTTGGTCGGATGCAAGATTACCACTCATATTAGGTGCCATATCAGACATTACCACATCGACCATTTCTGGCTTAATGCGTGTCAATAAAGCATCTAATACTGCTTCTTCGCGAAAATCACCTTGAAGAAAGCTAACCCCAGGAAGTGAATCCATAGGTAATATATCACAAGCGATGACCTGTCCATCATCACCTACAATTTCAGCCGCATACTGTGACCAACCACCAGGTGCAGCACCAAGGTCAACCACAGTCATGCCTGATTTTAATAATTTATCTTTATTTTGAATTTCTTCAATTTTAAAGAAAGCACGAGAACGATAACCTCGTTTTTGTGCTTCTTGTACATATTTATCGTCAAAATGTTCTTTTAACCACCGGCCGGAGCTAGCGGATTGTTTTTTTCTACTCATGCTAAACCTAATGCGTTGCCATACTTAGTAAGTATACGTCGGCTAAAGACTTTTATCGCACCTAATTTACTAGATTGCGTCCTAAAAATGTGCAGTGCAACATAATCACTGTAAATTTTCCGACTATCATCTATTAAACAAATTAGTCTTCTAGAGTAGATGGCGGTAGAATGTCGCGTTTTCAACCCTTGTAACCAAAAAAATAGAGTCATCATGAATCTAAGCACAAAACAAAAGCAATTTTTAAAAGGTCTAGCTCACAACCTAAAACCCGTTGTTCTTATGGGTGCGAATGGTCTTACTGAAGCAGTATTAGCCGAAATCGACCTTGCTCTTAACCATCACGAACTGATTAAAGTAAAAGTAGCGTCTGAAGATCGTGAAACTAAACTATTAATCGTTGATGCTATTATTCGCGAAACTAAAGCGGAAAAAGTACAAGTGATTGGTAAAACATTAGTGATTTACCGCCCAAGCGAAGATCGTAAAATCGAACTTCCTCGCAAATAAAAAAGGCCGCCTAGCGGCCTTTTTTATTGCTGTCGTTGGCAATAAATTCTTTTTGCTAACGACAAATTTACCTTTTATTAATAAGTTAGCGCTTATTTGTCAGACAATAGTCTATCTTTTAAATTACGACAAACAGTAACTAATTATTAAATGTATTGTACATCCATGATTTCAAACTCTTTTAAACCACCAGGGGTCGTAATTTGAACTTCGTCACCAACCAACTTACCAATTAAACCGCGTGCAATCGGTGAATTTATTGAAATCAAGTTTTGCTTAATATCTGCTTCATCATCACCCACGATACAATACGTCATTTCTTTATCACTATCTAAATCTAATAGCTTGATAGTTGTACCAAAAATAACTTTACCTGTGTTGGCTAATGTTGTTACATCAATAACTTGTGCCACTGATAATTTATATTCAATATCACGAATTTGTGCTTCACAAATACCCTGTTCTTCACGTGCAGCATGGTACTCAGCGTTTTCCTTTAAGTCACCAAGTTCGCGAGCTTCAGCAATAGCTTGAGAGATCAGCGGACGACGCTTCAATAACACATCAAGTTCTTTTAGTAGCTTCTGCTCACCGCGAACAGTCATTGGTACTTTTTCCATAAATAAATAGCCTCTGTAACCTGATAGCGCTCGCCAATTTCAGGTAAATAGTGTCAGCCTAACATTGTGCTAGCCTGACAGGATAAAAATGATTTGGTTTATTTTAAACAAAGATGACCCAGAGATCATCATTGATAAATGATAATCCGTATTTAACTGTTATTTATTGACTAATTATTTATACCGCAAGTCAAATATTCAGCAGCAAGAATTAACACCAACAACAGTCAGTGATTACTTACTACCGTTTTTATATCTCTAAATACAAAAAAGGAACCTTACATAATCAACATTAAAAAGAGCGTCAAATCACACTATTAAAAATAAAAATAATTATTTTAAGAATAAAAAATATATTAATACCTAAATAGAACTAAAATATAAAAAATAATTAGAACTTTTACTTATTATAATAACACATTGATTAATAAGAAAACAATAACGTAAAAAAAACTAAAAAAGCCACACACAAACTATTTTTCAGTTTTTTTTACTAACATATTATCAATGACACAAGTAAAAAGAACGCCATAGCATTCAGCATCGAAATGCAACCTATAAAAAACCATATATAAAGGATTCGGCAATGAACAAGAACCTAATTGCTCTAGCAGTAGCTGCAGCGACTTTCTCTGGTGCAGTATCAGCAGCAACAGTTTATTCAGACGACACTTCTAGCCTAGCTATCGGCGGCCGTGTAGAAGCTCGTGCACTACTTTCTGATAATGCAAAAAATGAAACAGCACCGGTTCTTTCACAGCAAACAACCAACGATGTAACCGACATCTCACGTGTTCGTGTAAACATTGATGCAAAAACACAAATTGCTGATGGCGTACAAGGTATTGGTTTTGTAGAAAAAGAATTTGGTAGCGACAGTGACAATGTCCCTGAAGAAACTCGTTACTTATATGCTGGTGTAAACAGTGACCAGTACGGCCAAATCGTTTACGGTAAGGCTGACGGCTCATTAGCTATGCTAACTGATTTCACTGATATCATGGCATATGCGGGTTCTGTTGTTGGTGGTACTAAACTAGCAGTATCTGACCGCGCTTCAAACAACCTTTCTTATGTTGGTGAATTCAACAACCTTACTTTCAGAGCAAACTACGTATTTGATGGTGCGGCATACAATGCTGCGGGTAAGAAAACAGACCAATCTGGTTTCTCTACTGCTGCTAAATACAAAGTAGGCGATACAGGCCTTGCCCTTGGTGTTGGTTATGCTCAACAAAAAGATCAAACTGCTGCAAATGATCTTCAAAACCAAACATCTAAGCAAACTTTCGCAGTTGCATCTTACACTATTGGCGACTTATACTTCGGCGGTCTTTACAAGTACGGTCACCGTGATGCAACTAACTTAGTAAATGGCGATCTAACTGACTCACAAGGTTATGAATTCGCAGCAGCATATACTATGGGTAAAACAGTATTCACTACTACTTACGGCTTCATGAAAGATGAGCGTAACACAAGCGGTGCTTACGACGAATTAGCAAACGCAGTAGCGATTGACGGTACTTACTACTTCAACAGCAACTTCCGTACTTATGCATCTTACACATTCAACATGCTTGATAAGAACGAAGTTGGTAAAGTTGCAGCTTCTGACCAATTTGTTCTTGGTGCTCGTTACGACTTCTAATTTTAATAATTAAAAGCGTACTAAAAAGCGTCGACCTCGGTCGGCGCTTTTTGTTATTTAATCGTACCTGAACACAGCACAGGTACATTTTTACTAAAGCCCCTAAAAAAGCTATCATTGTAACTAATTCTCTTCATACAATTGTACTCTGATATGCTTAAACGACTTATTTGTTCCGCCTTGCTATTAACAAGCATGCCTTCATTTGCTGCATTTTCGCCTCAGCAAGCCCTCAAGCAATTGCCGACAGGTAGTGATGCTTCACTATTAGTTGTTAACCCAACGACCAACAAAGTCATCTACCAGCACCAAGCGAGCCATTTACAAGCACCAGCCAGCACTCAAAAATTATTAACCGCACTAGCAGCTAAATTGTATTTAGGTAATGACTTCCGTTTCAGCACCAACCTTGAGACTCAAGGTAATAATGTTATTTTAGACTTTAATGGTGATCCAACATTAAAAAGCACTGATATTGCTAATCTGCTGCGCCAACTCAAACAGCAAGGTACTAACACCATCAAAGGCAATCTTTACCTTAATGGTGGTCATTTTACAGGCTTTGAACATGCCGTTGGCTCACCATGGGATATGCTGACACAATGCTACAGTGCGCCATCAAGCAGTATTACGTTAGAACATAACTGTTTTGAAGGTGCGTTATATTCAAATATGACCTTTGGTGCCAAAACACGTTTAAATATTCCAAGTCATCAGCCAGTAACGGCAACAAATGATGCGATTGTAGTAACGAAAGCTCAGCAAAAAGAACAATTCTGTGAATTATCATTACAAGCAAATGATAGCAACCACTACCATATCACGGGTTGTATTCAACCAAAGAAAGATCCACTACCACTTCGGTTTGCAGTTCAAAATACCACGTTATATTCAACAGCAATTATTAAGCAGCAATTAAAACGTGCAGGTATACGTTTAGACGGTAAAATTTTACGTAATGACACCATTACAGGAAAGATTATTGCCACTCATCAATCAGCACCGTTAACCACCCTGCTGTATATTATGCTTAAACGCTCTGATAATTTGTTTGCTGATAACTTAGCGAAAACCATGGGCGCTAAATACTTTAATCAAGCAGGTAGTTATACCAATGGTGTTGCTGCTATTAAAGCAATTCTAAAACAAAAAGCCAATATTGATTTATCTAACACCATCATGGTTGATGGCTCAGGATTATCACGCAATAATCGCCTAAATACGTATGATCTAATGGAAGTGCTTACTTACATTTATCATCACCCTAAACTAGGATTAATCACTGACTTACCCGTTGCAGGTAAAAGTGGCACCCTTCAATACCGAAAGAGTGTTAAAACTGCGCCTTTAAAAGATAATATAATGGCTAAAACAGGATCGTTATTTGGTACTTATAACCTTGCAGGCATTATTAAAACCAAATCAGGCCACCCATTATTGTTTGTGCAGCTAGTCACTAACTACTATCCAACAAAAGCTGAATTAACAAGCAGTGAATTACCACCAATCAATCAATTTGAAAAGCAATACTATACATCTCTATATGATAATTACTGATTGAAATTAATATAGTAGTCGTTTAATACGCTAATAAAAAAGCCGATCATTTTCATGATCGGCTTTTTATTACAATTAACAATCGTACCGAAATACGATTACTTAATCATTGCATGCAGTTCTTGAATAGAAGTTACTGTATTGCGGTCGTCGGCAGTGTGTGCCAAGCAAGTCGCAAAACCTGCGTTCAAAGTAGTGGTGTAATTCACTTTTTCAGCCAATGCACTACGACGAAGAACTTTAGAATCTTCAATCGCTTGACGGCCTTCCGCAGTATTCACAATATAGGTGTATTCATTATTCTTAATACGGTCAAGAATATGAGGACGACCTTCATGTACCTTGTTAACTAAGCGAGGGTTAATGCCCGCTTCGCCTAAAATAACGGCTGTACCGTGAGTCGCATCTAGTTGATAGCCAAGTTTGATTAACTTAGAGGCTAAATCAACCACTCGTTTTTTATCCCCTTCGCGCACAGAAAGTAATGCACGACCTGATGATGGATACTCTTTACCACAGCCTAGTTCAGCTTTAGCAAACGCTTCTGCAAACGTATTACCAATACCCATTACTTCACCTGTTGAACGCATTTCTGGGCCTAACAATGGGTCAACTCCTGGGAATTTATTAAACGGTAATACCACTTCTTTTACTGAGTAATACGGTGGAATAACTTCTTTCGTAAAACCTTGTGATTGCAGTGATTGCCCCGCCATTACACGTGCTGCAATTTTTGCAACAGGTACGCCAGTTGCTTTTGATACAAAGGGGACTGTACGCGCAGCACGAGGGTTAACTTCAATTAAGTAAACTTCGTTATCTTTAACGGCGAACTGAGTATTCATTAACCCGCGAACCCCAAGTTCAAACGCCAAGTTCTTCACTTGCTCACGCATCACGTCTTGGATTTCTTTGCTCAGCGTATAAGCTGGCAATGAACAGGCTGAGTCACCAGAGTGAACACCCGCTTGCTCAATGTGCTCCATGATGCCAGCAATAACAACTTGTTCACCATCACAAATCGCATCAACATCAACTTCAATAGCATCGTCAAGGAAACGGTCAAGCAATACAGGAGATTCGTTTGAAACGCTGACAGCTTCATTAAAGTAACGACGTAAATCTTGCTCATCGTATACAATTTCCATTGCGCGACCGCCAAGTACATACGATGGGCGCACAACTAACGGGAAACCGATGATTTTTGATTTCTCAATCGCCTGTTCCATCGTCGTAACTGTTGCGTTTTCTGGTTGTAATAAACCCAAACGGTCAACAGCTTGCTGGAAACGTTCACGATCTTCAGCGCGGTCAATGGCATCAGGGCTAGTACCGATAATTGGCACACCTGCCGCTTCTAATGCGCGAGCAAGTTTAAGTGGTGTTTGACCACCGTATTGAACAATCACACCTTTAGGTTTTTCAACACGTGCAATCGCTAATACATCTTCCAGAGTGACGGGTTCAAAGTATAAACGGTCAGAAGTATCGTAGTCAGTTGATACCGTCTCAGGGTTACAGTTAACCATGATAGTTTCATAACCATCTTCACGTAATGCTAGTGATGCATGGACACAACAGTAATCAAATTCAATACCTTGACCGATACGGTTAGGGCCACCGCCAAGAATCATGATCTTTTCTTTAGTGGTTGGATTTGCTTCACATTCATCATCGTATGATGAATACATGTAAGCCGTGTCTGATGAAAATTCTGCAGCACAGGTATCAACACGCTTGTATACTGGGTGAATATTATATTGGTCACGCAGTTTACGAATTTCGCTTTCAGCAACACCAAGCAATTTAGCTAAACGTGCATCAGCAAAACCCTTACGCTTAAGTGCACGTAACGATTGTTCATTTAAACCTGCAAAACCAGCGGCTTTAACGCGTGCTTCATCTTTAATGATATCTTCAATTTGAACTAAGAACCAACGGTCAATACCGGTTAGATTAAAGATACCGTCAACAGACATCCCCGCACGGAACGCATCACCAATATACCAAATACGCTCAGCACCCGCGGCTTTTAATTCATAACGAATTTTGCTCATTGCATCAGGTTCTTCAAGATCAACCATCTCGTCAAAACCGTTAGCACCTACTTCGAGGCCACGTAATGCTTTGTGCAATGACTCTTGTTGGTTACGACCAATCGCCATTACTTCACCCACCGACTTCATCTGAGTTGTCAGACGGTCATTCGCACCCGCAAACTTTTCAAAGTTAAAACGTGGAATTTTCGTTACCACATAATCGATAGTCGGTTCAAATGACGCAGGGGTTGCACCGCCTGTAATATCATTCATCAGTTCATCAAGGGTAAAACCAATCGCCAGTTTTGCCGCTATTTTAGCAATCGGAAAACCCGTCGCTTTAGAAGCCAATGCTGATGAACGTGATACACGTGGGTTCATCTCAATGATAACCATACGGCCATCTTCAGGATTGATACCAAACTGTACGTTTGAACCACCTGTTTCAACACCAATTTCACGTAATACCGCTAGCGATGCGTTACGCATTAATTGGTATTCTTTGTCCGTTAGGGTTTGAGCAGGGGCAACGGTAATTGAATCACCCGTGTGAATCCCCATCGGGTCAAAGTTTTCAATTGCACACACGATGATACAGTTGTCGTTCTTATCACGAACCACTTCCATCTCATATTCTTTCCAACCAATCAGTGATTCATCAATCAACAATTCACTTGTTGGCGATAAATCTAGACCGCGAGAACAGATTTCTTCAAATTCTTCTTTATTATATGCAATGCCACCACCAGTCCCCCCCATCGTAAATGACGGACGAATAATACAAGGGAAACCTACCATATCGAGCACTTTATACGCTTCTTCCATGGTGGTTGCAGTATCAGCACGAGGACACTCAAGACCGATAGACTTCATTGCTTTATCAAAACGAGAGCGGTTTTCAGCTTTATCAATTGCGTCAGCTGTTGCGCCAATCATTTCAACATTAAATTCTTTTAATACGCCGTATTTTTCAAGATCTAAGGCACAGTTAAGCGCAGTTTGGCCACCCATCGTAGGCAATACTGCATCTGGACGTTCTTTTTCGATGATCTTGCGTACTACTTCCCAGTGAATAGGTTCTATATATGTAGCATCCGCCATATCAGGGTCGGTCATGATCGTAGCAGGATTAGAGTTAACCAGAATAACGCGGTAACCCTCTTCACGCAGCGCTTTACATGCTTGTGCACCAGAGTAGTCGAATTCACACGCTTGACCGATAACAATCGGACCAGCACCTAAGATTAATACACTTTTAATGTCAGTACGTTTTGGCATTTTTTACTACTCCCGGTTTAAGCGCTGTGTTTCTTAATTAATTCGATAAAGTGATCAAATAGTGGTGCTGCATCATGAGGACCAGGGCTTGCTTCAGGGTGGCCTTGGAAACTAAATGCAGGCTTGTCGGTACGATGGATACCTTGTAGAGAGCCATCAAACAGGGATTTATGTGTTGCACGTAAATTATCAGGTAATGTTGCTTCATCAGCGGCAAAACCGTGGTTTTGGCTGGTAATCATCACCACATCACGTTCAAGATCTTTTACTGGGTGGTTTGCACCATGGTGGCCAAATTTCATCTTCACTGTTTGAGCACCGCTAGCCAAGGCTAAAATCTGGTGTCCAAGACAGATACCAAAAATAGGTAAGTTTTTATCTAGAAATACTTTGGTCGCTTCAATCGCATAAGTACATGGCGCAGGATCGCCAGGACCATTTGATAAGAAAACGCCATTTGGATTTAATGCTAACACTTCTTCCGCTGTTGTTTGCGCAGGAACAACCGTTAGACGGCAGCCACGATCAACCAGCATACGTAAAATATTGCGTTTAGCACCAAAGTCATAGGCAACAACATGGTACGGTAGCTCACTGTCATCTTTCGCTGCGGGTAAACCGCCAGTTAATGTCCATGAACCTTGCTTCCAGCTATATGTTTCAGTTGTAGTCACCTCTTTCGCTAAATCCATGCCTTTAAGACCTGGAAATGCTTGAGCTTGAGCGAGTGCCGCAGCTTCATCAAGGTGGTTCCCCGCAACGATACAACCGTTTTGAGCGCCTTTTTCACGTAGAATTCGCGTTAATTTGCGAGTATCAATATCAGCGATACCGACAATATTTTGCGATTTAAGATAGTCAGAAAGGGATTGTTCACTGCGGAAATTAGAAGCGATAAGAGGAAGATCACGAATTACCAAACCTTGAGCATGAATTGCCGTTGATTCTTCGTCTTCAGTATTAGTGCCGGTGTTGCCAATATGGGGATAGGTAAGAGTAACGATCTGTTGCGAGTAAGAGGGGTCAGTGAGAATTTCCTGATACCCCGTCATCGAGGTATTAAAAACAACTTCACCAACAGCCGAACCATCTGCCCCAATGGACACGCCGCGGAACACTGTCCCATCTTCAAGGACTAACAGCGCAGATTTGCTCAAGACAACCTCCAAAAAATAAAAATGCAATTAAAACAGATAAATTTGCAACTACCCATTCCATTTAACGCCAAAAACCCTTAACTACTGATTTTTGACAAATTGCGCAAATTCTATGGATCAGTTAGCAATCTGTCAACATTTAACCGTAATTAAATTTAAAAAATCACACACAATCACCACTTTCTGGCTCAAACACTGTAAATAATAACTTTCATTGCAGGTTTAGGACTATAGAATAACAATAGTTAAAATGTAATCGATTGCCTAAGTTGCAAATACGTTAATCTAAATTAAAATCACACGCAAACGATAAAATAACCAAACTTAAGCAACATAAACAAACAAAAACAATCAAAATCAGCACCAAGCGTTAATTATAACAACAAAAGTCAGCGTTATTTCAGCCTTTTACTCTAGTTGATATTTCAAACAACAACCTTACCTCCACAGTGACAATTTATGCATAACTATCCTGTTAATTTACATAAACAACAATGGTATTCTTATTAATTTAGGTATAAAAAAACCTGCCATTAGGCAGGTTATCGACAGTTATTGATGTGCTTTCTATAATCGGTCTAAATCAAGTACATCAGTCATAGTATAAAAACCCATTTGTTTTTGGTTTAACCATGCCGCTGCACGTACTGCACCATTGGCAAATGTCATTCTATCAGTCGCTTTGTGGGTAATTTCAACTCGCTCACCAATATCAGCAAACATTGCGGTATGTTCGCCCACAATATCACCAGCTCGAATAGTTGCAAAACCAATCTCATCACGACTGCGTTCACCTGTAATGCCTTCACGTGAATACACAGCAACATCACTGAGCTTGTTCCCCATCGCTCCCGCAATTGCTTCACCCATACCAATGGCAGTTCCTGATGGTGCATCAACTTTGTGACGGTGATGTGCTTCGATGATCTCTACATCACAGTAGTCACCCATCACTTTGGCCGCTTTCTCAAGTAATTTAAACACCAGGTTAACACCAACACTGTAATTAGGCGCCATAACAACAGCAATTTTCTCTGCAGCAGTATCAATCAATTGACGTTGTGACTCAGTGAAACCTGTTGTGCCAATAACAATTTTTTTATGATGTTGCAGACACAATTCAAGATTAGCGAGCGTCACAACGGGTGCCGTGAAATCAATTAACACATCAAAGTCATCAATTGCTTGACGTAAATCGTCAATAATCACTACATTCGCTAAACCAATACCCGCTAACTCTCCAGCATCGGCACCCACCAAGCTTGAACCAACACGCTCAGTTGCAATCGTTAATGTTGTTGCATTTGATAATGCAGTGGCTTTAATTAGTTGACGTCCCATTCGTCCGGCTGCACCGGCTATCGCAATTCTGACCATTAACGTGCATCTCCTACACTATTCATAATAATATGTCCCACTGTAGCTTGTTGACTATGATAAAAAAAGCCCCAGTTTTCACTGAGGCTCATCGTTCACTAACAAACACTGTCTTAGATATTTTTCACTTGTAATTCTCGTGGTACTTCAAAGAACATGTTTTCTTCTCGACCGGATAATTCTTCAACATCAGCGGCATTAGTGAGCTGTTTAATTCGTGTAATGATTTGATTCACTAACTCTTCAGGCGCTGAAGCCCCCGCAGTAACACCCACGACCTTCAGACCTTCAAGCCATTGTGGATCAATATCTTCAGCACTATCAGTTAAATAAGCGGGTGTACCTAATTTCACTGCAAGTTCACGTAATCGATTTGAATTTGATGAATTTTTAGAACCGACAACAATCATAGCATCAACAGTTGCAGCCATTTCACGCACCGCATCTTGACGATTTTGGGTTGCATAACAGATGTCATCTTTACGCGGGCCTTGAATCTCTGGAAACACCTGGCGTAGACGATCAATAACATCAGCAGTTTCATCAACCGATAACGTTGTTTGACTAACAAAATGCAAGTTTGACGGATCTTTTACGACGAGCATATCGACATCTTCTGGTTTTTCAACCAAATACATACCACCGTCATAATTAGCATATTGTCCCATGGTGCCTTCCACTTCAGGATGACCCGCATGACCAATTAATACCACTTCCATCGCTTTACGGCTTGCACGTGCAACTTCCATATGAACTTTAGTCACTAACGGACAGGTTGCATCAAAGACCGTTAATTGACGTGCTTTAGCCTCATTCCTAACCGCTTGTGATACCCCATGTGCTGAGAAGATAACAATATTGTCGTCAGGCACTTCGGTTAGATTCTCAACAAAAATAGCACCGCGCTGCTTTAGCCCTTCAACAACGAAACGGTTATGAACCACTTCATGACGCACGTAAATAGGTGGCTGATACATTTCTAATGCACGTTCAACAATGCTAATCGCACGATCAACACCAGCACAAAAACCACGAGGATTTGCGAGTAAGATTTTCATCAATAATGGCTCTTAACGTTCAATGGAGACAACTTCGACCTCAAAGGTAACTGTTTTGCCTGCTAATGGATGATTAAAATCAACGGTGACAGAATCACCCACTACTTGTGTAATTATTCCGGGAATATCATGTCCATCAGGGCCAGTAAAAGCAATAATACGCCCCACTTCTGCGGGAGTATCAACACTAAACTTACTCAATTCGACATGGTGAATATTATTGGGATTTAAAGGACCAAAGGCATCTTCAGGCGCTAAATCAAACTGTTTTTTTTGTCCCGCCGCTAAACCTAATAAACATTTTTCAAAATTCTCAGTTAAACTACCATCACCGATACGAAAAATGACTGGTTTAGCATTAGCGAACGTCGATTCAGCCACCGTCCCATCAGCTAATTTGATTGAGAAGTGCATCAACACTTCACTATTATCCTTGATCACTGACATATATTATTCCCTACTTTTAGTTACTACTATTTAACAACAAAGTGCCGTGGGTATCAACGTATGGACACAAGGGTTTTATCGCTATTCACGAATAACAATCCGCTTTCAAATCTCAACTCGTCTTTTTCAAGCTGCTTAATAGATATAATATTACGCCACAAAAAATAGCCACATCGGCTAAATTGAAAATAGCAAAGTGATGGTTTTTATAATGAAAATCCAGAAAATCAATCACAAATCCATACTGTATACGATCAAAAAGATTACCCAGTGCGCCGCCAATAATAAAAGCACAACCAATATTATGTGCCGTTTGAGTAATTGAGGCCTGTCTCATTTTATAACTTAAAAAGCCACAAGCAACGACAGCAATTAGGGCAAACAGCCACCGTTGCCAACCGCCCTCAGTACTGAGAAAGCTAAACGCAGCCCCCGTATTATGAACATAATACAGGTTCATAAATGGCAATACCGTAATCGGCGTTGAGCCATTAACCATCATCGTGCCAATAATAAAAACCTTGCTCAGGTAATCAATCATAAAAATAATCATTGCCAACCATAGCCAACGAAGGCCTGAACGTTGATCAGATTTTGAGTGTAACTTTACGTTAGACATTTGATATTCCTTAATGATGCCATAAGTACGCCGCGATAAACTGGCAACGTTATCGCCTTTAGTTTGTTACTTTCAAACATAACCTGTCAAAATATTAATTAATCAAAAAAAAACGCCACCAGTCAAAACAGGCAGCGTTTTATTTTAATAATAAATTAAAACTTAGTGAGCTTTAACGGCTTTATCAGTTTTAAAGCCATCAAGAATTAACAATACAGCACCCAAACAAATGGCTGAATCGGCAATATTAAATGCAGGCCAATGATAACTACCATAATAAAAATCAAGAAAGTCGACCACAAAACCATGGTAGAGGCGATCAAATAAATTACCCAACGCGCCACCAATGATCAGCGCATACGCAATATTGGCCATTTTATTGGTTACTGGCGTACGACGCATCCACAATGTTAATAAGCCACAAACACCAAACGCAATTGCTGCAAACAACCATCGTTGCCAACCACCCGCACTACTTAAAAAACTAAATGCGGCACCAGTATTGTGCACATACAGTAAATTAAAAAACGGCGTGATCTCAATCCGGTTTGGCCAGCCATAGCCCATCGTGTCCATCACCAATAGCTTAGTGCCATTGTCGATAATAAATACCAGAATCGCTAACCATAGCCAGCGAATACCCGATTGTTTAAGCGTTAACGCTTGCTGAGGTGCTGAATTAGTCATTAGGCAAATTTACGCTCTTCGCCGTCGCCATCGATGTTAGTTACACAACGGCCACACACTTCTTCGTGTCCAGCAATCGTGCCAACATCAGCAACATGGTGCCAACAACGCTCACACTTCGCAGCTTCAGAAGCGTTCACAGTGACAAATAATCCTTCGATATCAGTCTCTTGTGCACCTTCTGGCTTGCTATCAGCAACCACAACGTGTGCTTTTGATGTTAGCAATACAAAACGTAATTCGTCTTCTAGCTTATTCAGTTTAGCGGCAAGATCTGCATTTGCAGTTAGCGTAACTTCAGCTTGTAGTGAACCACCGATAACTTTTTCGCTACGTGCAGTTTCAAGTAACTTGTTCACAGCACCACGAACTTGTTGAATCTCAGCCCAGAAATCGTTGTTTAGCTCTTCGTTCTCAGCAAGACCAAATAAACCGTCGAACCACTCACCAGTAAACACGAATTGATCACGCTTACCTGGCATTTCGTTCCAGATTTCATCAGCAGTGAATGACATAATAGGTGCCATCCAACGAACAAGTGCTTCTACGATGTAGTAAAGCGCAGTTTGACAGCTACGTTGTGCATGACCACCACGTTTTGCTGTATACTGACGGTCTTTAATCACGTCTAAGTAGAAAGAACCCATTTCCACTGAACAGAACTGCATTAGACGCTGAGTTACTGTGTGTAGATTGTAGTCTTCGTATGCTTTAACGATCTCTTCTTGAGCCGCCATTGCACGACCTACAGCCCAACGATCTAGCGCCACCATTTCTTCAACAGGCACACAATCAGTTTCAGGATTGAAGCCATTTAAGTTAGCTAGGAAGAAACGTGCAGTGTTACGAATACGACGGTAAGCATCTGCAGAACGCTTTAGGATCTCGTCAGAAACCGCAACTTCACCCGTGTAATCGGTTGATGCAACCCATAGACGTAGAATATCTGCGCCAAGCTTGTTGGTTACATCTTTTGGTGCAACCACGTTACCCACTGATTTAGACATTTTACGGCCTTGACCGTCAACCACGAAGCCGTGTGTTAACACTTGCTTGTACGGGGCTTTGTCTTTCATCGCAACAGATGAAATCAATGATGACTGGAACCAACCACGGTGCTGATCTGAACCTTCTAGGTAAAGATCTGCTGAATGGCCATGAAATTCAGGACGACTATCAACCACAGAGAAATGGGTAACACCTGAGTCAAACCATACATCAAGAGTATCAAGTACTTTCTCGTAAATCGCTGCATCTTCTGCGCTCATTACGTCAGTCAGTTCTAGATCCCACCAAGCTTGAATACCCTTTTGCTCAACAAGCTGTGCTACTTTTTCAATTAGCTCAGAGGTTTGCGGGTGAAGATCTTGCGTTTCTTTATGGATAAATAAGGCAATTGGCACACCCCAAGTACGTTGACGAGAGATACACCACTCAGGGCGACCTTCGATCATACCTTCGATGCGGCTTTGACCCCATTCTGGCATCCATTGTACGTTTTTAATCTCTGCTAGTGCTTTAGTACGCAGACCGGCTTTATCCATAGAGATAAACCATTGTGGCGTTGCACGGAAGATGATTGGCGTTTTATGGCGCCAGCAATGTGGGTAGCTGTGAGTGATCTTAGAGAAATGTAATAATGAACCATGTTCACGTAATACATCTACAACCACTTCGTTTGCTTTAAATACGTGTTGACCAGCAAAGATCTCAGTATCAGGTAAGTAAACACCGTTGCTACCTACAGGGTTAGCAATTTCAAGATTGTATTTTTGACCTACCACGAAGTCTTCTTGACCGTGGCCAGGTGCAGTATGTACACAACCTGTACCAGATTCAGTGGTAACGTGATCAGCAAGCACAACTGGTACATCAAAGCTGTAGAATGGGTGATTAAAGCGCATTAGCTCTAATTCTTCACCTTTACAGAAACCTAGGATTTCTGACTCTTCAAAGCCAACACGTGCCATTACTTCTTTTACAAGCTCTGCCGCTACGATTAAACGTTGTGGTTGAGTGTGTACATCTGTAACAGGTGTTTGTACCAATGCGTATTCAAGATCAGCACTCACAGCAACACCGCGGTTAGCAGGCATTGTCCATGGTGTCGTTGTCCAAATAACAATCGACACGTCGCCTTCACCTTGGTCAGCAACACAGCCAAACTTCGCTAATACCGCAGCTTCATCTACCGCTTTAAATTTAACGTCGATAGATAGCGATACTTTATCTTGGTATTCAACTTCAGCTTCAGCCAATGCAGAACCACAATCAGTACACCAATGAACAGGTTTAAAACCTTTAAGTAGGTGATCTTTATCTGCGATTTTACCTAGTGCACGAATGATGTTCGCTTCAGTGCCGAAATCCATTGTACGGTATGGCTTGTCCCACTCACCTAGAACACCTAGACGCATGAAACTTTCTTTTTGACCTTCAACTTGGCCTGCCGCGTAAGCACGACATTTCTCGCGGAATTCAGCTGCCGTTAATTTTTGACCCGGCTTACCAAATTTCTTTTCTACCATTAATTCAATTGGTAGACCGTGACAGTCCCAACCTGGGATGTACGGTGAATCAAAGCCAGAAAGCGTCTTTGATTTAATAATAATATCTTTAAGAATCTTGTTTAACGCGTGACCGATGTGAATATCACCGTTAGCGTAAGGAGGGCCATCGTGTAATACGAAAGATTTTTTACCTTTCTTAGCTTTACGAATTTCACCGTAAAGATCTTCATCATACCAACGCTTAAGCATTGCAGGCTCACGTTGAGCTAGGTTGCCTCGCATCGGAAACCCTGTTTCAGGCAGGTTCAGGGTATCTTTATAGTCACTCATGGATTCTAGATTCCGTTACTTGGGCGAAGTTGGACATTATTACGCTCAGACAGCCACACCCGTGCTGCTTGAGCATCTCGTTCGATTTGTAATTTCAGCGCATCGAATGATTCAAATTTTTTTTCGTCACGCAACTTATGGCGCAACACGACTTCAAGCTGACGACCATAAAGATCCGCTTGATAATCAAATAAGTGTACTTCAAGTTGTTGTCGTACACCTTTTACCGTTGGTCGGTGGCCAACATTAGCCACACCAGCAATAGGCGCGGCGGTAATACCCAATACTTCGACCGCATAGACCCCTGCAACAGGTGTTACGCGACGTTTAAGTGGAATATTCGCCGTTGGAAAGCCGATAGTACGGCCTAATTTTCTTCCATGTGAGACACGGCCACGAATACTGTATGGTCGACCAAGCATTTGTTCTACTTGATCTAATTCATTATTCGCTAAAGCGTGACGAATTGCAGTACTGCTTACTCGCTGCTTAGAAACACAAAAACTTGTTGTACTAATTACTTCAAATCCGTATTTCTTACCGGCGGCCACCAGCATCGCAAAATCACCACGTCGCTCTTGACCAAAACGAAAGTCATCACCAATAACCAGAAATTTAACACCCAATTGCTTTACCAACAAGCATTCGACGAAATATTCAGCAGTCATTGATGCAAAATGATGATTAAAATTAACACACAATAATCGATCAATGCCGACTTTTTTCAATTCTACATATTTCTCACGAAAACGGGTCAACCTTGCTGGGGCTTTATTACCCGCAAAAAGCTCTTGTGGTTGCGGTTCAAACGTCATTACCGTAGCAGCTAACCCCATTGAGTGCGCTTTGGTGATGACTTGTTTAAGCAACGTTTGATGGCCAAGATGTACACCGTCAAAATTGCCAATGGTCAGCACACAACCATGATGGCGTGGCTGAATATTGGGTATACCTCGAATTAATTCCATAGGTAATTTAACTATGTCAGTACTCATAAGGCTATTTGCTCATCCTACAATCAGAACACTTGTTTATATGATGACCAATAACAGCCAAAAAAATTAATAACAGCGGTAACTAATCCACCACCATTACGGTTAAAAACCACTTTTTGGCATAAAGTTGGTGAATTATATACTACTCGGCGGTTTCAATCAGCTATCTGCACGCAGATGACGCGGGCGAACACCTAAAATAATGGCACATAACAGGTAAATACCACTACCGCCCAAAATTAAACCAAATAACCACGTGATACGTTCAAACAAATGAAAAGCTAACCATTGATCAGTCGTAGGGCTAAACCATAATAATCCACTAACCATTACCACACCGGCAATCACTAATCGCAGTACAAAAAATAACGTCTGGCGGCTCACTCGGTAAATATTTTCTTTATGTAAACCTCGGTATAACAACCCTGCATTTAGTAATGCTGATAATACACTCGCAATGGAAAGGCCGACATAGCCATAAAACGGTGCAAAGATACCGTTAAAAACCATATTGCTAACCATGGCAATAATACCAATTTTTACTGGCGTTTTGGTATCTTGACGAGCGTAATAGCCTGGGGCGAAAACTTTAATCAACATGTAGTTCAGCAAACCTGCTGATACCACCCATAGCGACATAGCAGTTTGGTTAACATCATACAGATCAAATTCACCACGCATAAACATCACCATCAGCATCGGTTTGGCTAAAGTGATCATGCCAAGCATCGCAGGGATACCCAAGATCAACACCATTCGCACTCCCCAATCCATAGTATCTGCAAATTGTTGAGGTGATTTATCAACATGTTTACGTGATAACGCTGGTAAGATCACGGTGGCAATCGCAATACCAAATAAACCTAACGGGAATTCTAATAAACGATCAGAGTAATATAACCAACTGATTGAACCGGTCATTAGAAAACTGGCAATTAACGTATCGAGCAATAAATTGATTTGCGTAACCGAAACACCAAACAGTGCCGGTAGCATTAATTTACGTATTTTCGTCACGCCAGGGTCATTCCAGCCCCATTGTGGTCGAACTAAATACCCTTCTCGATATAAAAATGGCAATTGAAAACAAAATTGTACTAAACCACCAAGAAAAACACCCAGCGCTAAACCAATTTCAGGTTTGGCTAAGTGAGGTGCCACAAATACAGCACAACCAATAATTGCGACATTGAGAAACACCGGTGTAAACGATGAAATCGCAAACTTACCCAGAGTATTTAAAATGGCGCCAGATAACGCTACAAAAGTCACAAACCACAAATAAGGAAAAGTGATTTTAAGTAACAAACTGGCTAACTCAAACTTTTCAGCTCCGGGAGACGTACCGTGCATCCAATCCCAAAACCAACCAAAACCAAATAATGCAGTCACAACACCTGAGCCTAAAACACCCAATAATGTCACGATGGTAACAATGCCCCCTAACGTACCCGCAGCACGTGCAATCAATAATCGGGTCCGATCTACATCACCCGCAGCATGATACTCAGTTAAAACTGGCACAAAAGCTTGCGAAAAAGCCCCTTCAGCAAAAAGGCGCCGTAAAAAGTTAGGAATTTTGTTGGCAAAGAAAAAAACATCGGCCGCAGCCCCTGCTCCCATGAGGTTAGCCACCACCACATCTCGGACTAAACCGAGCACGCGAGACACTAAAGTCATGGCGCTAACTATCATTCCAGAGCGTAAAAGACGCTTACTCACAAAAAAACCTCATAAAAGATGTTCAGAAAGGTGACTTCTGAATCGAAATACTGGTAAAATCTGTCGCCATATTAACCGTGTTAATCCGCAAGTGCCAACTAGATTGGTATGGCGGTTATTTGCACGAATCATTTGACAATGATTAAGATTAAGGGCATAGTCCTCGGCCTTAAATTGTCACCATACCAAGATTTGGGAGTTACACCCTTGGCAAATATCAAATCTGCTAAGAAACGTGCACTAACTTCAGAAAAACGTCGTCAGCATAACGCTAGCCGTCGTTCTATGATGCGCACTTTCTTCAAGAAAGTAATTATCGCTATTGAAGCTGGTAATAAAGAAGCTGCAACACAAGCTTTCGCTGAAATGCAACCTGTTATGGATCGCATGGCTACTAAAGGCCTGATTCATAAGAACAAAGCTGCACGTCACAAAGCTCGTCTAACAGCGAAAATCAAAGCTCTTTAATTTTAATTAATGAGTTTAGATTAAAAAAAACCGACCTTAGGGTCGGTTTTTTTATGTCTATTTATTAACCATTGCCTATAAAACTAGCATTTAGAGACAAAATATTGTTAATTTTATAGCTGAATTTATTTCACATCTTCGAGCATAAAATGAAAAAAACGCTATTACGCGGCTTGTTCAACGTCCTGCCGCTAGTATTAAGTATTTGGTTATTCTGGTCACTTTTTGAGTCATTAGATGAAGTAGGCAATTTTTTATTTGGCCTAGTTCACATTACTGAACTCTTCAAAGGTGCGGGTTTTTTACTCATTCTGATCTTATTGTTCGTTGCTGGATTACTTTTTTCTGTCAGCCCTATTGCATGGCTCTATGATTTTGTGATTCGCCAATTGATGCGATTCCCATTTTTTAAAACGGTTTATAGCAGTATTAATGATATTGCCTCACTGATGAGCAGCGACAATAAAAATAAGAGCCAGCAAACCGTGCTAGTGCATCAAGCTAATAATACCTACGTGGTAGGGTTCATTATGTCTAACGACACGCCAGAACCGCTTACAAGCGCATTACCAGATGGAAATTGGGTACCGGTATTGTTTCCACTTAGCTATCAAATTGCGGGGATTACAACGCTGGTGAAGCGTGAAGACTTAACGCTCGTTGATTGGTCGTTTGAAGATGCAATGCGTTATAACTTAACGGCCGGCATTTCAATTTCAGCCAAAGATAAAGAAGAAAAAGAAGAAAAAGAAGAAAAAGAAGAAAAAGAAGAAAAAACTACTACCGACGCAGCCACGACAAAAGCACCGTTATAGTGACAACGATTAACGCCTTACTATTATTGTTTCTAATTGAAATGTATAAGGCGTTAATAGATCATCAATACATTAAAATAATGTACTAAAATCAGCGGCACAAATGCGTTTTACTGCTGGGTGCATGATCATTCGCTCAGCAAAAATAACAAAATACTCATCACAAATATCTGTCACTCGCTTTACTTCATAAAGGCGACTATTGCTAGTTAGTTCGTCGGCATAAATAGATGGCGCAATAAACATCGACTTATAATAACAAGCAAACGCCTTCATTAACGCTGCATCATCAAACTCACCCAATATATTTGGCGTAATACCTTGCTGATCAAACCATTGATGCAATTTACGTCCCATTGCAGAACGTCGACTAGGTACCAACAACTTATAATCTTCAATACACGCCGGAAAATCTGCATCAGATAAATCGTCGGTACAAAAAAAACTCATCGCTGATTCACCCAATTTTTTACTGTATAAACCTGGGTTTTGGGTCGAACTCACTGGACAATCCGATAAAATCATATCTAATTTATGTTGTGACAACTGCTCTAACAACATTTCATGGGTCGATTCAAAGCAACTTAATTGAATTCGCTGATCGTTAGGAATGCCTTCGAGCAACACTTGACTCACTAACCGTTTTGACAACGCATCAGCTACGCCCACTTCAAATAATTGGTTATCACGTTGAGTGTAATTAATACGATCGAGCATTTGATAGCTTAAATCAAACATCTTATCAGCATATTTAAACACTAATTGACCAAGTTCTGTTGGTTCAATATTACGTCCAACGCGTTTAGTTAACTTACCTTTGAGGCGATCTTCTAATGATCGAATCTGACCTGTCACCGTCTGTGGGGTTAGAAATAATGCATCAGCAGCTTTCGTTACTGAACCTTGCTTGCAGACCATCCAAAAATAATAAAGATGGTTATAATTTAAGTGAGACATTGCCGCTATTTTAAATAAAAAAAACCAGCGACAAAGCTTACGCTGTGCCTCTGGGCTGTTCAATCTTTGACGGCATAAATTACAATAAAATCAAACCAAGATCGTATTTAAATCGTAATTAACGTTGCTGTCGTTCTAAATTACGTACTCGCTCGCCACCACGCTGTTCTAATGCTCGGTGGCGAAATGTAGTTCCATTATCAACTATCGTTGTTTTAACGACTGTCGCTTTAGCGTCGTTGATCCCCTGTAAGTACGCTTGACATAACTCAGAGCGATCGCCATTAATACACTGCTGATAATTCTCAGCAACACTGGGTAGTGAAAATAAACACGTAATAATAACTAGCAACGTTTTCATATTACACCTCTGATTTAGGTAGTGTTTTACTCAACATTATGTAACCAACGACAGCAGCAACTGTTGAACCTAATAAGATTCCAAGTCGAGAATAAGTTGCAAAACTCTCGTCAGCACCAACAAATGCCAATGATGAAATAAAGATCGACATGGTAAAACCAATACCACACAATATTGACACTGCAAAAATATGCTTAAAGTTAATCCCATCCGGTAATTTAGCTAATCCGGTTTTCACCGCAATAACACACGCAGTAAATATGCCGACAGGTTTACCAATAAATAATCCCGCCGCAATACCAACAGGTAACATTGACGATAGGCTTGCTAGTGATACACCTGTTAATGAAATTCCCGCATTAGCAAATGCAAATAATGGCAAGATTAAGAAAGCAACATAAGGGTGTAAGGCATGTTCAATCGTTTTCAGTGGTGAATGGGTATCTGCTCGTCCATCTTTGCCCGCTAATGGCACTGCAAAACCTAACACAACACCCGCTAATGTAGCGTGAACACCCGATTGCAGCACGCTGAACCATAAAATAGCACCGACAATTAAGTACAGTGGAATGCTGGTGATATTCTTTAAGTTCATAATAACCAGTGTCGCTGTTGCAGCAAAGGCCACGGTGAGCGCAATGGTTGATAAATCAGAGCTATAGAATAAAGCGATAATAACGATCACACCTAAGTCATCAATGATAGCTAACGCTAATAAGAACACTTTTAGGCTTACTGGTACTCGATTACCTAGCAATGCCATCACACCCAGTGCAAAAGCAATATCGGTTGCTGCTGGAATCGCCCAGCCTTTAACCGCCATTGGGTCGCCATAATTAAATGCCGTATAAATTAACGCCGGAGCAATCATGCCACCCACTGCAGCAATCGCAGGGAAAATAGCTTTTTCTTTAGTATTAAGTGCACCTTCAATAAGCTCTCGCTTAACTTCTAATCCAATTAAGAAAAAGAAAATCGCCATTAAGCCATCATTGATCCAATGCGCTACTGATAATCCGGCAATATAGCTGTGTAGCGTATCGGTGTATAACGATGCCAACGGAGAGTTAGCAATAACCATTGCAATTAACGCCGCGATAATAAGAATAATACCGCCAGCTGATTCTAATTTAAGAAACTTACGAATAGCATCGGTCATTAACCGTTACTCCTTTAACTATATTTCTCACGCGATCCAAGTACCCCTAACTTATAGGTTAGCTAAATACTTGGTCATCTCAATTAAATTTAGTGTAAACGTCAGTCTTACCAACTGAAAAATCGTTTGTATAGATATAAATACTCGATAAAACCGAAAGGTTGTAGTTATAGCGCTACTATATCCGCACTGTCAAGTTGTCGTCATTGATTAAATTTATACTAAAAACAAAATAAATCGCAAAATTTTACTTTTAATAAGTATGTTTTTATAATTTTTAACGCTAAAAAATAAAAATATCGAAAACTATTAAAAAACAATTATAAACAATCGACTAGGGCGTATTAATGCAACCTGACATTGTATAATTTAATCGGTTGCCCTCTCACATCTCTGACATCCCCCAAACAAATATCCATTTATGACACTCAGTGTAATATTTCTGAAATATAACCAAACTACTATTCACGCAGATTTCAACAAAATGACACCAAAACGACATATTCCTGTCATGGAGAAATGATTATGACTACCCAAGCCACTACTGCTGCATCTAAGTTCAGCTCTATGCGTTGGGTCCGCTGGGCCAACCTAGCGTTCATGCTATATTTGTTACTCGTTGCTGTATCTATGGTCAGCGGCGGCTTTAAATGGTCTGTAGGTGAACAAGCAAAAACATTATTTGAGTTTGCCTCTCATCCTGTTGCTGGCTTAATGATTGGTCTGATTGCTACCGCACTTATTCAATCATCGAGTACAGTAACCTCAATTATCGTTGGTCTTGTAGCGGGTGGTTTACCTGTCGAAACCGCAATTCCAATGGTTATGGGTGCTAACATTGGCACCACATTAACCAATACATTAGTTAGTTTAGGTCACGCTCGTTGTAAAGAAGAATTCCGCCGCGCATTTGCAAGTGCGACGGTACACGACTTCTTTAACTTATTAGCAGTAGCCATTTTCCTACCATTGGAAATGATGTTTGGTATTCTTGATAAATTATCAGGTTGGTTAGTGTCACCGTTCTTAAAAGCGGGTGACATGAGCATGAACGGCATGGATTTCATGAAGCCGTTAACGCAACCAGCCGTTGATTTAGTAAAAGGCCCACTAGAAGTATTTGGTCATAACGGTGGTTTTGGTCTGATCGTTCTAGGTATTGCGTTAATTTTTGTTTCTATCACATTAATGGGGCGCCTAATGCGAGGCCTAATGGTAGGTCGTGCACGTGATATTCTAAAGAGCGCAATCGGTCGTGGTCCATTACATGGTATTGCTTCTGGCACTGCGGTAACCGTACTTGTGCAGTCATCATCAACAACAACAAGTTTGATGGTACCTCTTGTTGGTACAGGTGTATTAACAGTACGTGAAGTTTACCCGTTTACCCTTGGTGCAAATATCGGTACGTGTATCACAGCTCTACTAGCAGCAACGGCAGTATCAGGCGAACATTCAGTGTTTGCACTACAGATTGCACTGGTGCACTTATGCTTTAACGTGTTAGCGACAGTATTGATTTACGGCGTACCGTTCTTACGTGAAATTCCACTTAAGTGCGCGTTCTTCCTTAGCGATTTAGCAACGAAGAATAAAGCCGCTGTTGCGGGTTACCTTGGCCTAGTGTTCATTGCTATTCCAGGTTCAATCCTAGCGTTTACAGCGTAATCGCAACGCTAAACATAACAACAGTTAAATAAAAGCCCCGCACAAGTAATTGTGCGGGGCTTTTTGTTATCTCTAATTTACCATCAATAAATTATGGTCATCGAGCTAGATAATCGTATTGTTATACTGAAAATGGGTATTGAATTGGCGCATGATGCTCATAACCCACCACCTCAAAATCATCTAAGGTTACCCATGTTTCTAAATCTTCTAACGAAGTGATCTTAGGGTTAATGATCAATTGTGGTGATGCAAATGGTGTACGGGTTAGTTGCTCATCGCGCATTAATGGTAATTGATCTTCATAAATATGAGCATTAATGATTTTATGGTAAGCCTGACCTGGTTTTTTACCCGTAATTTGCGCCATTAACGCCAGTAACGTAAATACTTGAACTTGGTTAAAATTAAGCCCTAACGGCACATCGCAAGAACGTTGAGCACTGGTGAGATACAACATATCCCCTAACAATGAAAACGTGTGGGTATGCATACATGGACGTAAACAACCCATATCAAACTCACCTGGATTATAAAACGTCAGAATTTCACCACGATCATCAATGCCCTTGGTTAAATCATCAACAATCTTTTTTAATTGATCAATGACGGTACCATCGGCTTTTTGCCAGCGACGACCTTGAACGCCATAAACGCGCCCCATATCATCAGCGCCTTTACGGTGCGGATTATCGAGCCATGCTTGGTTATCATTGGCATTGGCATTCCACGTATTACAACCTATAGCACGAAACTGAGCAGCATTGTCGTAACCACGTAGATAACCTAACAATTCCGCAATCGCGGCTTTCCAAAAGCTTTTACGGGTAGTAATTAGCGGAAACTGATTATTAGCAACATCATAGGTTAAATCAGCATTAATCACTGTCAGGCAACGTTTGCCAGTTCGTTCATTTTCAATCCACACACCGTCATCAACGATCCGCTGACACAACGCCAAGTACTGTTTCATTTGTCCTACCCGTTAAATTAATGACGCCCAGCAAAAGCGAGGCGTCTAAAGTCGTTATTCTTAATTCTATCAGAAGATAGCCCACTTAAATCTAGTCGATATCAACTCAAGAACATTTTAATACTGATAATAAGCAGCAGTATCGCAAACAGCTTTTTAAGCGTTGCTGTTGGTAAACGTGTCACCAATGCCGCACCATAACGCGTGGTCATCATTGAGGTCGCGGCAATCCCTACTAATGCAGGTAAATACACATACCCAAGGCTATATGCCGGTAAATTAGCACTACCGACACCAGCAAAGATAAAACCAATCATGCCCGAAATGGCAATCAAGAACCCAACCAGAGAGGCCGAACCAATAGCTCGTCGCATTTCAATGCCAAAATAGCTTAAATACGGCACAGTTAATGACCCGCCACCAATACCCGCTAAACTGGATAATAAGCCAATTACACCGCCGCCAATCGCTGATGCCAGCGGACTCGGAAGTGGTCGAGAATGGGTAACTCGTAACGATAACATCATTTGTAGAGCAAGCAGCAATACGATCACTGCAAACACTTTTGGCAAATATTGCGCTGGCACTAATTCCGCCACCACACTACCGCCAAGGCCACCAATAATAATGCCAGGCGCCAACACTTTAACTACTGAAAAATCAACATTTCCCAATCTAAAGTGATTGCGGGCAGAAGCCATTGATGTCATTACGATACTTGCGAGTGAAGTTGCAAGTGCAATATGCATTAACATTGCTGGCTCAATACCTATTTGCGGTAACAACCATACCAATGCTGGTACCACCAGCAAACCACCGCCAATGCCCAATAATCCAGCTAATAAACCGACAACGGAGCCTAAGATTAAACACATCAAAAACAGCCACATTACGCTTTCATGCATCATAATCACCCACACATGTTTTCACACTACACCACCGTTATTTATTACCTGCACGAATAAAACCACCCAGCTGATATTGTTCAATAAATGCTGTCGTTAATTGACGAACATCATCAGCAACATCAACTTGTAGCGCTTGAGTTGCTAATGATGTCATATCTGAACCATTAATATGCCGTAAAATATATTTAATTTTCGCGACATTACGCGCATTCATACTCAACGAACGATATCCCATACCGACTAACAACACCGCTCCAACAGGATCGCCCGCTAACTCACCACAGACACACACAGGTAATTGATACCGTTTAGCGCTATCGACAATATGTTTTAAGGCATGTAAAACTGCGGGATGAAGCGCATCATAGACACTCGCTACCCGCGCATTATTACGATCAACGGCTAATAAATATTGGGTTAAATCATTACTCCCCACTGAGATAAAATCGACCCGTCCAACTAAAGCATGCAATTGATATAACATCGACGGCACTTCAATCATGATCCCAATTCGAGGCTTATGCAGCAGTTGTCCTGCCGCTAATGCCGTTTGAGCGACATCGGTATATGCTCGTTCAAGTATGGCTTTAGCATCATCAAGTTCATTTATCCCCGAAATCATCGGCAATAAAATATCTAAATTAGTCAGCCCAATACTGGCTCGCAGCATGGCACGTACTTGAATCATAAAGATTTCAGGGTGATCAAGCGTAAACCGAATGCCACGCCAACCAAGAAATGGGTTATCTTCTTCAATGGATAAATAAGGTAATGGTTTATCGCCACCAATATCCAATGTTCGCATCACCACGGGTTGATCAGGGTAAGTGTGCAAAATTGCACGATACTGGTTAATTTGTTCTTCTTCGGAAGGAAAACTGCGTTGTAGCAAAAACGGCACTTCAGTGCGGTATAAACCCACCCCATCAATGCCTTTGTTTAAGGCTAAATGTGAATCAGCACTTAATCCGGCATTAATATGTACCATGATCCGCTGCTGATCTTTGGTTACTGCATGTTGCTGCTGATCGCATTCAACGATCTTTTCAAGCTCATCATCTTCACGCAATAAACGACGATACTCCGCCAACACATGACGATTAGGGTTAACCAGTAAATCGCCACGATAACCATCAACTACCACCAGATTGTTATGTACTGTTTGAGGTGTAAAATCGACTCCCATGATGGTCGGAATACCTAATGCTCGCGATAAAATGGCGGCATGAGAGTTAGCCGCGCCTTCTTGAGCAACCACTGCTGCTAGTTTTCCAGCAGGTACAGTGGCTAACATTGCCGCCGTTAATTCACGAGTCAACAAGACAATCGGTTCATCCCATTGTTGTTCATTCGGTTTATCATCACATAAAAAATATAACAGCCGTTGTCCTAACTCACGAATATCACGCGCGCGCTCTTTAAGGTAAAGATCTTTCATGTTAGCAAAACGGTTTGAATATGTTTCAACCACTTGCCGTACAGCCCATTCTGCTTGATCCCCTCCAGCTATATGATGTTTAAGATCCTTACGTAACAAAGGATCATTAAGCAGGTGGCTAAATAAGTCAAAAATGGCGAGAGTTTCTTTTTGTAATTCGCTATCAAACCGCTTTCGCAACCGTCGAAATTCTTTACCCGCAGAATCTATCGCAATGGTTAAGCGTTCTTGTTCAGCATGGCAGTCTAAACATGATGCTGGCGCCACATGCTCTAATAATGGCTGTGTGTCATCCCACCATGCTTTGGCAATCGCGACCCCAGTTGATGCAGCTGATCCCGTGAGGTGCAATCGGTGACCTTTTTCAAACCACATTCCTTGTGCTTTCGCATGCGCTAAAATACCCGCCAACTGAGCTGCTAGCGTAACTAAAAAAGACTCTTCACTTTCGGTAAATTCACGTTGCTCGCGCTGCTGGACAACAATAACGCCGAGAACTTGGCGTTGATGAATAATGGGAGTACCAAAAAAGGATCGAAAAGATTCCTCTCCGATCCCTGGTAAATGTTTAAAGCGGGGATGTACTCGAGCATCTGCAACATTTAATGGCTCAGCTCGTTGACCCACTAATCCTACTAATCCTTGATCAAAGCGTAAGCTGATGCGTCGTCGAGATTTATTCAATCCCTGTGTCGCCATCAGGGTATAAACCTGACGCTGATGATCGGCAATGTACACCGAACAACAATCGGTTTTCATTACCAAAGTAGTATTGGAAACTAATTGATCCAATGCATCAATCAATGTGTGGGCGCTGACAACCTTGTCAACAATTTCTCTTAGCTGTGTCAGCATAACGAGCCTTTAATTGTTCCCTGTGAGCCAATAACCTCGACTTGCTAATTACGTTTTTTAATGCGCTTAAATTTACGTTCTTTCCATTCTTTAAATGGCATTGCAACAGCTGCAAACTCCTTTAATGCTCGACGATATACGTCACGCTTAAAAGAGACAACTTGCCTTACTGGGTACCAATAACTTACCCAGCGCCAACCATCAAACTCAGGTGTTACACCACGCTGCATATTGACCTTGGACTCATCGCATTCCAAACTCAGCAAAAACCACTTTTGCTTTTGACCGATACAAACAGGTTTTGAATCCCACCGCACAAGACGCTTCGGTAATTTATAACGTAACCAGTGTCGGCTTGACGCAATTATCCTGACATCTTTTTTGGTTAATCCTACTTCTTCATACAATTCACGGTACATAGCTTGCTCAGGGGTTTCACCTTCATCAATGCCACCTTGCGGAAATTGCCAAGAATGTTGTCCATATCGTCGAGCCCAAAATACCTGGCCATGGCCATTGCAGATAACGATCCCTACATTAGGGCGGTATCCATCGCCATCAATCACTGGACGACCTCAAGTATAAATATCTATTAATAATGATTTTTTCATAGTAGACGTGATCGGTAAACAAACATTCATCAATATCGCCGAGTTTTACACAATAAAAACCAGATTCTGGATAACTTTGCACACTGATTACTTTACAGACAGCCAAATGAGACATGTCCCACATTTATTCACTCTTTCTGTGGATAGATTTGTGCAGAAACCTAAAAAAAGCCGATTTAAGTAACAAATAATGTCTTAGCAACGAACAACAACAATAGTCATTATATATTTTTTTCACATTAAAAACATAAAGATAAAATCAAATAATCTCTATAATAAAATAAAATAAAGGCAACTTTCACATCACTAAAAAACGATCGATTAAATATCAACCAATAATGACTTTACCCACAACTTCCCCCTAATCGTAATGAACAACACCACATCACAATGGTTACTTTTACAACTTATCACTGTGTAAATAATCAGTTATACTGCAATGAAATATTTTCAAAAAAAAAGCTGTGGATATCTTTTATTTTAATCTTAGTCTTAAATAACATGACCTGTAGCTAATAATAAAATCATCAGACCCTGCTACTGCGGCAATGATCAACCACAATCATCATTTACCTCTAATGATCAATACCGATCCTCACCCACCAACCCATACGAATATGATAGTATTAATTGCGATAAAAAATTGAATATAACTGACTATCACGACACTTTATGAATATAAAAATCATCCGTTCAACGCCAAAAACAGAAGCTGAATTACTCAATCGAGCCCAACAATTGGCAGGCATGACTCTTGGTGAATTAGCCGCAATCGCGGGCATCATTCCCCCTCCGGATCTTAAACGTGATAAAGGTTGGGTTGGTCAATTATTAGAATGGCACCTCGGTGCAACGGCGGGCAGTAAACCGGTTCCCGATTTTATTGAGCTCGGCATTGAACTAAAAACCATCCCGATCAGTTATCAGGGGAAGCCACTTGAGACAACGTTTGTTTGTGTTGCCCCTTTGATTGGAGTGCAAGGCTTACAATGGCACAGCAGTCATATCAGACAAAAACTGGCACGGGTATTGTGGGTCCCCGTCGAAGGAGAGCGAGATATTCCACTTGAAGAACGCCATGTTGGTTCAGCATTACTGTGGAGTCCTAGTGCCGAAGAAGAAGCACAACTACAGCAGGATTGGGAAGAGTTAATGGATATGATCGTGTTAGGACAAGTAGAAACTATCACTGCGCGTCATGGTGAAGTACTGCAATTACGTCCAAAAGCCGCCAACAGTAAAGTACTTACTGAAGCTTATGGTGCTAATGGTCAGCCCATTAAAACCTTGCCGCGTGGCTTCTACCTAAAAAAACAATTTACCGCGCAATTGCTGCAACAGCATTTTATTTAGTCATACTGATTCCAATAGATTAATCAGGCGTGACTTTGACGAAAACACCGCGGTGGTGGAATTAACTCATGCTTATTTAATAAACGATACATCGTTGCGCGTGATACGCCCAATTCACGTGCAGCTGCCGATATTTGACCTTTATTATTTTCTAATACGGTTAATAAAGCATTTCGTTCAGACTCTTCACGCACTTTTTTTAAACTTAATTTATCATCAATTAAACGAGGGATATCTAACTGATCCGCTTCAATACATTTATTTTCCGCTAACAATACCGCCCGTTTTATTTGGCAAATAAGCTCTCGCACATTACCGGGCCATGGATATTGCAATAACATTGCTTGAGCCTGTTCCGATAAAGATTTAGCGACGCTGTTATATTGACGTGCATATTTTAATAATAAAAAATCAGCTAAGGAAATAATGTCATCACTGCGCTCACGTAGCGGTGGCACTGTAATAGAAACGACATTTAAGCGGAAATATAACTCTCGTCGTAACGTCGCTAATGTCACCAGATTATCAAGCGAATGATGGGTTATTGAAATAATTCGTATATTAACAGCAATAGTCTTGCCTTTAGTGCCACAATAACTGCCATCAACCAACACTTGATACAGTGCTTGCTGGCAAGCATCCGTTAATGCGGTAAACCCCTCAAGCACTAACACCCCATTATTGGCCGCTTCAAAAACAGATAGGGGGCCATGTTCTGTCTCTATTATCCAATCAGCGGTTATAGTTTCACAGTTAACCCGTATCACCTGCTGTTTTGCACGCGCTGAAGCTTGAAAAATAGCATCAGCAACTAATATTTTCCCGGTTCCAATTTCACCACTAATAACAACAGAAACATCGCTTAATGCAATCCGCTTTACTTGATCGCGTAATTTTTTCATCACTGCCGTAGAGCCTTGTAGCCCTTGCTGGCCAAAATTACCTAATTGTGGCCATACCTTACGCTCTAAATTAACCATACCAATCTGATGACCGATCGTTTGTAATAATCGCTCTGACGGAACAGGCACCGAAAAATAATCAAGACAGAAATTAACGATAAATTGGCCTATCGCTTCATTAGCAAGTTGCTCATCACGTACAATCGCAATCCAGCGTACTTGTTTATTACGATTTACCATTGCAGAAAAACTATGGATACTAAAATCATCATGGCTAAGGTCAACAACACTAATGCAAGGACCAATTTCTAACAGTAATGTTTCTGCTGTTCGTAAATCATAACAACGATGACATAACCAACCAGCACTTTCCATTGTTGGTAGCCACTGCTGATTATTACCGCCAAAAATAACTAAGGTATTAGGAATAACAGCCTTAGCTTTTTTTACCATCCCGATAGTCATTCTTCCCTCCATCAATAACGCAATTATCTCTTTAGTGGTATTTAACAACTGCTTTATTAATAATATACCAACAAATGCAACCTGTTTAGTATAATGTGATTTTAGTAATATAATCTGTTGATGTAACTCGAATTTTTATAAAACAAATCGCTATTTGTCGCTTTTTTGACTCTTTTTTCAGACAAAAAAAAACCATCGCATAATGCGATGGTTTTTTATATCACGACACGATTAATTATTTAGTTGTGGGCGCATTGCCGGGAACAAAATAACGTCACGAATTGTATGTGTGTTAGTAAATAGCATTACTAAACGGTCAATACCGATACCTTGACCTGCTGTTGGCGGTAAACCATGCTCTAGCGCAGTAATGTAGTCTGCGTCATAGTACATAGCTTCATCATCGCCCGCATCTTTAGCATTAACTTGTGCTTTAAAGCGTTGGTCTTGGTCTTGAGCATCGTTAAGCTCAGAGAAACCATTCGCAACTTCACGGCCACCGATGAAGAATTCAAAGCGATCAGTAATGAATGGGTTTTCATCATTACGACGAGCAAGTGGTGAGATATCTGCTGGGTATTCAGTAATGAATGTTGGTTGCATTAGTTGAGGTTCAGCGGTTTCACCAAAGATCTCTTCTAATAACTGACCACACGTCCAGAAGCTTTCAACGTCAACATGTACAGACTTAGCAATCTTGACCATCAGCTCACGATCAGCAACGCCTTCGTAAGTTAATGCTTGGATTTCTGCATGATCTGGGTTGTATTGCTTGATTGCATCTAGCATGCTGATACGCGCGTAAGGGCCAGCAAATTCAACTTCAAACTCACCATAAGGCATTTTTGAAGAACCTAGAACGTCAATCGCAACGCTGCTTAGCATTTCTTCAGTAAGATCCATTAGATCATGGTAATCAGCGTACGCCATGTAGAATTCCATCATAGTGAATTCAGGATTATGACGTGGAGATAGACCTTCATTACGGAAGTTACGGTTAATTTCAAATACACGCTCAAAACCACCAACCACTAGACGCTTAAGGTAAAGCTCAGGCGCAACACGTAGGTACATGTCGATGTCTAATGCATTATGGTGAGTCACAAATGGACGTGCTGTTGCACCACCAGGGATCACGTGCATCATTGGCGTTTCAACTTCCATGAAGTTTTTTGTTACCATGAAATTACGGATCGCTGAAACTACTTTTGAACGAATGATAAATGCACGACGAGAATCGTCATTTACAATCAGATCAACATAACGTTGACGGTAACGCATTTCTTGGTCAGTTAGACCATGGAATTTCTCTGGTAATGGACGCAGTGCTTTTGTTAGCAACTCGTAGCTATCCATTTCGATGTAAAGATCACCTTTACCAGATTTATGTAGCGCCCCTTTAACACCGATGATGTCACCGATATCTAGACCAGAATATTTTTCTTTTAGCTCTTTCTGAACATCTTTAGATGCATAAGCCTGAATACGGCCAGATACATCTTGAATTGCAAGGAAAGGACCACGCTTAGCCATTACACGGCCAGCGATTGCAAACACATGACCGGCTTGTTCAAGCTCTTCCTTAGTCATCTCACCGTATTTTGCTTCTAGATCTGCCGCTAAGCTATCACGACGGAAATCATTTGGGTGGCCATTTGCTTTACAACCTTTGCGGATCATGTCTAATTTAGCACGACGTTCAGCAATCAGTTTATTCTCATCTTGTACTTGGTCAGTCATGGGGTATCCCTTAAAATTTTACTGAAATTCGGTTAAAGACCTGATTTCAAGCTAGCTTCAATAAAACGGTCTAAATCACCGTCCAATACTGCTTGGGTGTTTCGATTTTCCACCCCAGTACGTAAATCTTTTATGCGGGAGTCATCCAATACATAAGAACGGATTTGACTGCCCCAGCCAATGTCTGATTTGGTATCTTCACTGGCTTGCTTTTCAGCATTTTGCTTCTGCATTTCATATTCAAACAATTTCGCTTTTAATTGCTTCATTGCTTGATCTTTATTCTTATGCTGAGAGCGATCGTTCTGACACTGCACAACAAGGTTTGTTGGTAAGTGTGTAATACGTACCGCAGATTCAGTGGTGTTTACGTGCTGACCACCCGCACCTGATGCGCGGTATACGTCAATACGTAAATCAGAAGGATTGATATCAATAACGATATTGTCATCAATTTCTGGATACACAAATGCTGATGCGAACGAAGTATGACGACGACCGCCTGAGTCAAACGGTGATTTACGCACTAAACGGTGAACACCTGTTTCGGTACGTAACCAGCCATAAGCATACTCACCGCTAATACGTACTGTGACAGATTTTAGACCGGCAACATCGCCATCAGAAATTTCAATGATCTCGCTCTTAAAGCCTTTGGCATCAGCCCAGCGCAAATACATGCGGAGCATCATTGATGTCCAATCTTGTGCTTCAGTACCACCAGAACCTGCTTGAAGGTCAAGATAGCAATCAGAACTATCATGATCACCAGCAAACATTCGACGAAATTCTAACTTAGCTAACTTAGCTTCAAGCTCAGCTAACTCAGGTTCAATCTCATCAAAGGTTTCTTGATCGTCTTCTTCAACCGCTAACTCAAGTAGACCCGCAACGTCTTCAACGCCTTGGTCTAATAAGTCAATGGTTTCAACTACCGCTTCCAGTGCTGCACGTTCTTTACCTAACGCTTGAGCGCGTTCAGGTTCACTCCATACATCTGGTTGCTCTAACTCTGCATTGACCTCTTCTAGACGCTCTTTTTTAGCATCATAGTCAAAGGTACCCCCTAAGGATGTCAGTACGTGCTGACACATCCTCAAGTCGGTTTTTAATAGGATTAATTTCGAACATCGCCACGCTTCATTACCGAAATGGACATAACCGCAAGATTCTATCGAATTGTAGATAGAATATACAGGGGGAGTGAAAGGTTATCAGAAAATTAATCGAAATATGGTGACAATCTAGGCTGTCGACGCCAAGATCCTCACCACTTTCGGCTAAGTTCTCAGGCTAACATTATTTTGCAGTCAAATGTTCAACCATCAATTGCACGCTACGATTGCCGCGAAACTCATTAACATCGAGGCGATACACCAATTCAATTTGCTGTACTGAAGCATCTGGCCACCGTTTAAGATCAACATTAAATGCTATCGCATCGATCACACCTCCCCCCGATAACGGCTCAACCATCATTTTTAGATGTTTTCCTGCCACCAGCTTTTGGTGTAATAATCGAAACGTGCCATCAAACATCGGTTCGGGAAATTGTTGTCCCCATGGCCCACCTGCGCGTAATATTTCAGCAGTCTCAAGCGTTAGTTCATGAGGTTGTAGTTCACCATCACTGAGTAATACACCTTGCAATGCATCTTCATCTAACACTTTACGTACTGCGGCATCAAAAGCGAGACTGAAGGCGTCCAATTGAGACTCAGGGATGGTCAATCCAGCCGCCATCGCGTGACCACCAAATTTTAAAATCATACCAGGCTGTTGTGTATCAACCACATCTAACACATCGCGCATGTGTAATCCGACAATAGAGCGACACGATCCTTTTATTTCATCGTTGCCTGCATCAGCAAAAGCAATTACTGGTCGATGATATTGATCTTTGATCCGCGAGGCTAAAATACCGATCACCCCTTGATGCCAATCACGTTGAAACAGCACTAAACCATAAGGCATATCCTGCTGATTAAACTGTAACCGTTCACAAATCGCGAGACCTTCTTCTTTCATCCCTTGTTCTATTTCTTTGCGGGTTTGATTAAGTGCATCAAGCTCTGACGCCATACGTCGTGCTGCTTGAATATTGTCACACAGCAGTAACTCCACTCCGAATGACATATCGTCTAATCGTCCAGCAGCATTAATTCGCGGCCCAAGTGCAAAGCCAAGATCACTCGCCACTAATCGAGCAGGATCACGATTAGCCACTTCGATTAATGCTTGAATACCAGGGCGGCATTTACCAGCACGAATACGTTGTAACCCTTGATGGACGAGAATACGGTTATTACCATCTAAAGCCACCACATCAGCAACCGTACCCAGTGCCACTAAATCAAGCAGTTCAGCTAAATTAGGCACAGCCAGTGCTTGTTGTTCAAACCAACCGTTATTACGCAGTTCTGCTCGTAAAGCCAGCATCAAATAAAACGCGACCCCAACCCCACATAATGCTTTTGAGGGAAAACCGCATTGATCAAGGTTAGGATTCACCATCGCATCAGCAGCAGGTAAACAGTCTCCCGGTAGGTGATGATCGGTAACCAGCACTTGTACCCCTTGTGCCTTTGCTGCTGCGACACCAGCAATCGAAGAGACGCCATTATCCACCGTCATGATAAGTTCTGCACCACGATCAATCGCTTGCTGCGCCACTTCAGGACTAAGGCCATAGCCATCATCAAAACGATTCGGAACTAAATAATCCACATTACGACAGCCTAGCATTTTCAACGCCAACACTGATAATGCAGAACTGGTGGCACCATCGGCATCAAAATCACCGACAATAATAATACGAGTATTATTGATAAGTGCGGTAACTAATAATGTTACTGCATCAGCCATACCATAAAGCTGATTATAATTAAGTAATCCTTTCGCGCCGCGTTCAAGTTCAGCATCATTAGTGATACCACGGCTCGCATAAATGCGTTGTAAAATAGCAGGGATCTCATTCGAGAAGCATTGAGGATCGACAACAGGACGACGTTTGATTTCTATCATAATAACGGCTTCTTTAGTGGAATGATTATCTTTTCATCTTAACCAAATCACCGCCAACAAAAAAGCCTGATATCACTATCAGGCTTTTATCCACGATGACCGATGTTAATTAATGGCCGTGATTAGCTTTTCGCTTTGCTATCCAATAATTGCAGTAATGCCGCTGGCGGTTGGTAACCAGGGATCATAGTGCCATCTTCTAGCACTATCGCTGGCGTACCATTAACCCCCATTGCAACACCTAACTGGTATTGCTTCATCACTAAATCAGGGCGTGGAGTAATTTTTGATTCATCAAAAGTACCGCTCTTAGCATCATGCATTGCTTTAGCTCGATCTTTTGCTCCCCAAATCGCACTCATTTGATTGAAATTACTTGAGCGCTCACCGCCACGAGGGAAAGCAAGGTAACGTACCGTAATACCCGCGTCGTTATAAGCTTGCATTTCATTATGCAATTTACGGCAATAACCACAGCTAGTATCAGTAAACACGGTTACCACATATTTTTCATTTTTAGCAGGATAGACAATCATATCTTTATCCATACCCACTAATTTAGCTTTGTTTAACTGTGCCATTTTTTGCTCAGTTAAATTCACAGATTTAGCGTCGATATTTTGATATAAATGACCGGCTAAAAAATATTGTCCGTCATCAGAGGTATAAATAATACCACGTTCAGTCACAACTTCATTTACACCCGCCATTGGTGACGCTGTAATTGAGTTTGGCGTTAAACCCATGGTGGATAGTTGCTTAGTGATAGCCGTTACGTCAGGCTTTGCTACCGCAGAAAAAGTAGTCAGTGCAATAGTAGTGGCTAGCACGGTGCGACGAATAATATGCATCTTGTTATCCCTTTTAAAATGATGACTATCTCGATATAAAACAGACCGAGATTTCGACTATATAGTTTCAATTACACTATTGTTTTTATCCGCGCAGCATAGATGAAGTATCCCTAAATACAAATATAATCGTTAATTTTAGCTAACAACATCTCATAATTATGCACGAGGATGATGGCTTTGGTGTAATTGTTTCAATCTTTCAGTGGCAACATGGGTATAAATTTGGGTCGTTGAGAGATCACTATGACCTAGCAACATTTGTACCACTCGCAAATCAGCGCCATAATTAAGTAAATGGGTAGCGAAAGCATGGCGCATTACATGAGGTGATAATGTATCGGCATCAATGCCAGCTAATACCGCATAATATTTAATTCGATGCCAGAATGTTTGGCGTGTCATTTGACGAGCGCGTCGACTAGGAAACAGTACATCTGAACTTTTCTCACCTAATAGTACCGGTCGTCCACTTTCAATAAACTGCTCAATCCAATCAACGGCATTTTCACCCATAGGCACTAAGCGTTCTTTGTCGCCCTTACCTGTCACTCTCACCACACCTTGGCGCAAACTGACTTTATCCATGGTTAATGTAACTAATTCGGTCACACGTAATCCGGTGGCATACAGCAATTCCAGCATCGCTTTATCACGCAATTCGAGTGGATCATTAACATCTGGCGCTTCTAATAACGCTTCTACTTGTGCTTCACTAAGATCTTTTGGCAACCGTTTAGGCAACTTAGGCGTTACTAACATGGCACTCGGATCATCAATCCGTACTTTCTCACGGTATAAATATTGAAATAAACGTCGAATCGCCGACACCATACGTGCGCGTGATGTTTGCTTATAGTTTTGATCAAACAGCCATAATTGATAACGTTGTAAGTCATCAACCGAGGCTTGAGAAACAGTAATCGCTTGTTGCTGCATCCATTGTTGTAATTTTTTTAAATCATTACGATAAGAGGCAAGAGTATTGTCGGATAACCCTCGTTCCATCCACATCGCATCAAGAAAGCGTTCAATAATAACATCGTCGGTTACCATTTTTACCTCATCATAAGCTGTGTTATAAGACGGTTTAAATACATGGATAAAAACACAGTACTCAACGCATGATAGGATATTTACACTAAAAAGTAACCTCGTTATCTATTAATTCAACGGAATATTATACCGTTCAAGACCATGCTAACCTTGAGCTCAGCGATCAATAGCGAGTACACTTTAGTTAAAAATAAAATATAGGATACACAGCATGAAAATTGGTCTGTTTTATGGCTCAACGACCTGTTATACCGAAATGGCGGCAGAAAAAATCCGTGAATGCCTTGGGGCTGATCTGGTCGAATTACACAATATTAAACACACGCCATTAACGGAAATGAACCAGTATGACATGCTGATTTTAGGCATTTCAACTTGGGATTTTGGTGAAATACAAGAAGACTGGGAAGCGGTATGGCAACAATTAGATGGCTTACAATTACAACAAAAAACCGTGGCCTTATTTGGGCTCGGTGATCAAGAAGGCTATACCGAGTGGTTTTTAGATGCAATGGGTATGTTACATGACCAACTCAGCTCAACCGGGGTACAATTTATCGGTTATTGGCCTAATGATGATAGCTATCAATTTCAGGCATCAAAAGCATTAACAGCCGATGAATCATTGTTTGTGGGTCTCGCTTTAGATGAAGATAGCCAATACGAATTAAGTGATGATCGTATTCATCAATGGTGTGAGCAAATCATGCTCGAATACGCTCAACTTATCTAAACTTGGATCGTATTCATAAAAAAGGGATACTCATGCATCCCTTTTTTATATTTCAACAACTACATTGTTATTTCACTGTTTTATATAACAACGGTGTGCTTATTTTCATCTTTAGATTGTTTACCACCGATGAAACGCGTTATCACTAAAGCAATAACCGTTGGTAATACCCATGCCATACCATAATTAAACATTGGCAATGAACTAAACAACGACATATCAACCTTCAGGTATTTAGCCACATCAATCATACTAAAGATAAATGAGACTAATAATACCACACGATATGCTAATCGTGGATTAGGCAACCATTTGCGAATCAAGGCCAAGGCCACCAATGCGATAGCAACAGGATATAATGCAAACAACACTGGTATAGATAGTGAAATCAGCATATTTAAACCAACATTAGCAACAACAGCACACACAATCGCAAGTAATACTGCCCATTTTTTATAAGACATTGGGGTTAGCGTACTGAAATAATCCGCACACGCACTAATTAAACCAATCGCCGTAGTTAAACAAGCAAGTAATACAATCGTTGATAAAATGATTTGTCCTGTTGAACCAAACAGCGCCATCACATAAGTGGTTAAAATCGCACCACCGTTACCGACGCCAGCGGCAATACCCGCACTGGTTGCACCAAGATAAAATAATGATACATAAACAAAGGCTAAACCGGTTGCAGCAATCAAGCCTGCGTAAATAAGGTAAGTACAAGTCGTCCTATCATCCGTCACGCCTTTGCTACGAATAACATCAACAATCAGCATACCGAACATCAGTGCTGCAAAGGTATCCATGGTGTTGTAACCCTCAAGAAAACCAGTAATAAACGGTTGAGAGATATATTCACCTTGCGCTGCAATGATATTTCCTTGTGGATTAATAAAGACCGCAATCGCCAACACTGTTAACACCACAAATAAAGCGGGGGTTAAAAATTTGCCAATCATGTCGATTAATTTACCGCGAGACCAAGCAAAGAACAATGCTACCGAAAAGAAGATAATAGAAAAGAGGGTTAAACTGGTTTGGCTTGCGTCAGTAAGAAAAGGTTTTACTGCCATCTCATAAGCAACAAGACCGGTACGAGGAGCAGCAAACGCAGGGCCAATAATGATAAAAATCAATACCGCCATTAACGTTGCAACCTTTGATGGTAAATCACGGGTAAGCCCCTTCCAACCACCACCAGCGATAGCTACCGCGATAATACCAATTAAAGGTAAACCCACGGCTGTAACTAAAAATCCTGACATTGCCGATAGCATATTCTCACCCGCAAGCTGTCCGGCTAACGGTGGAAAAATGATGTTACCTGCACCAAGGAAGAACGCAAAGGTCATAAAGCCTAGCGCAATGATATCTGTTATTTTGAGTGTTTTTTTCAAACTGCACCTTCCACTCTCTAATGGGTTATATATTGTGTCTGCATTTTTTATAATAAGTAGCACGGGTTATATGTTGCTGTTAATTACGTGCCTTGCAGCATAATGACCAAAAAGATTAATCTTAGCAATAGAGCAGCGAAAAACACCATATAATTCAGTTTGAGAGTACAAAAAACGGAACCAACCACTGCTTGTAAAATTCAAAACAACATAAATAACCAACAAAAAGCAAAACAACCATACTTACAAAAAACATAACACTTAAACATCACCATGAAAACAAAACTATAACAAAATAAACATTAATAATTATAACTTGGTTATATAACCTTCGTTTTGTATGCTTTTGTGTGTTTTATAAACATGGTAACTATCCAAAAAAACAAGGGAATAAACAATGAGTCGCAGCTTTAACTTTAAACAATTCACCATCAATGATCATGGTTGCGGCATGCCTATCAGTACTGATGCCGTTTTATTAGGTGCATGGGCGGCGTTACCACAGCAAGGGCATATTGTTGATATCGGTACAGGTAGTGGCTTATTAGCATTAATGGCGGCACAACGCACCCAAGCAACAACAATCACAGCCGTTGAATTAGATTCCAACGCGGCAACCGCGGCAACCGCAAATTTTGCAGCATCACCATGGTCATCACGTTTACAGTGTATTGAAAATAATATTGTTCATTGGTGTCAACATATTGCCCCAGCTTCAATTGATAGTATTCTTTGTAATCCACCCTATTTTAATGCAGGTCAACAAGCCCAACAGCAGCATCGCGCCACAGCCCGCCACACCGATAACTTCAGTCATCAACAATTACTAGAAACTCTTCGCTATTTATTAACCACTAATGGCTGTGCTAGCATTATTCTCCCCACCTATGAAGGCCAACAGTTAATCACTCACGCACTCACTTACGGATTATACTGCCGGCGTCGTTGCGATGTTCGCACCACCGTTCAAAAACCAGTAATGCGGACATTAATCGAATTAACTAAAAATTGTTCTATTACTAAGCAACAACAACTTTGCATTCATGCCGATAACACTTATTCATCTGATTTTATTACACTTACTAAAGATTTTTATTTAAAAATGTAATCTGTCACCGTATAAAATATAATCAAGAAATCATGAAGATTAAGCATTAACTGAAGTTTTTATGTTTTAATCGGTGTTAGTTACGCCAAGAGTGGCTATAATGCCGCCCCTTAATATAAATACCCATGTTCTGGTTACACTGCAAAAACACAGTAACGAGAGCATATTTAGCATTTGTCTTGGGAGAGATAACTGGTGAAAGACTTTTCCGAATTAGAGTTAGATAGCGAGCTATTACGAGCGATTGACGAGATCGGCTATAGCCGCCCAACCGTAGTTCAAGCGCAGGCTATCCCTCATGCCCTTGACGGTAAAGATGTCATGGCTTCTGCACCAACAGGGACCGGAAAAACAGCGGCGTTTCTGCTTCCAATGATTCAGCACTTGCAGGATTTTCCACGCAAAAAACCGGGGCCTGCACGTGTATTAATCTTAACGCCAACGCGTGAGTTAGCGATTCAAGTTGCTGAGCACGCAAAAGCACTTTCTAAGTACACTAACTTAAAAGTATTCACCATTACTGGTGGTATTTCTTACGATGAGCATGCTGAACTACTTGGTAAAACGCAAGATATCGTCGTAGCAACACCTGGCCGTTTAATGGAATACATTGAGTCTGAGAAATTTGATTGCCGTGCAATTGAATGTCTGATTCTTGATGAAGCTGACCGTATGTTAGACATGGGTTTTGGCAAAATTGTTGAGCGCATCAACCATGAATGTCGCTGGCGTCGTCAGAGTTTATTATTCTCAGCAACCTTAGAAGGTAAAGGCGTACGTGAGTTCTCAGAAACGATTCTAAATGAACCACTTGAAGTTAACGCTGATCCATCTCGTCGCGAACGTAAAAAGATTCAACAGATGTATCTTCGTTGCGATAGTATGGAGCACAAACTTGCTCTGTTAGAAAACATCATTAAAGATCAAGCAGAACGTACCATCATCTTTGTAAAAACACGTGAGCGCCTAGGTATCCTTCGTAGTCAATTAGACGCAATGGGCATTCCTTGTAACTGGATTCAAGGTGAAATGGCACAAGCTGCGCGTACTAACATGATCACTCGTTTTCGTGATGGTGTAGTGAACGTACTCATTGCTACCGACGTTGCTGCGCGCGGTATTGATTTACCCGATGTAAGCCATGTTATTAACTTTGACCTACCACGTACTGCTGAAGTTTACGTACACCGTATTGGTCGTACTGCTCGTGCAGGCAAAAAAGGTACTGCTATTGCATTGGTTGAAGCACATGACCAAGGCATGATCGAACGTATTAGCCGTTACATGAAAGAAGAAGTGCAAGAGCGCTTTATTCATGGTCTACGTCCACAAACGAAGAAACCTAATACCGCCAAGAAAAAGAAAAAAGTTGATAAGAAAGTAAAAGAAGCGAAAGCGAAAAAGAAAATCAAACAAGCAGCTAAAAAAAGCCAAGCTAAGTCATAATTTTCTCTTTTACAAAACAGACAAATAAAAAGGCCAACGCTAATGCGTTGGCCTTTTTTTAGCATAAAATAATTACCGCTACATTAATTATTGCTGTTCACGCTTAAACACTAATTCAGTGGATGTTGATTCCGCTGCAACAAAATAATAGCCTGCACTATCAAACTGTTGTAACTGAGCAATAGACGTTAATTGATTATCTAAAATATAGCGAGCCATCATTCCACGGGCTCTTTTGGCATAGAAACTAATGACTTTATAAGTGCCATTTTTACAGTCTTTAAAAATAGGGGTAATTAATTGAGCATTGAGTTTTTTAGGCTTAACCGCTTTAAAGTATTCATTAGATGCTAGATTAACCACAATATTATCGCCTTGTTCAGCGACAGCGACATTAAGCTTATCGGTAATAATATCGCCCCAGAATTGATACAAATTACTGCCACGTTGGTTCGCTAGACGGGTGCCCATTTCTAAACGGTATGGCTGCATTAAATCAAGTGGTCGCAACACGCCATAAAGCCCAGATAACATTCGTAAATGCTGCTGTGTATAGGCAAACTGTGCTTCAGTCATGGTTTCAGCGGCTAAGCCCGTGTAGACATCACCTTTAAATGCCAAAATCGCTTGGCGAGCATTATCCACGGTAAACGTTGGCTGCCACTCTGCAAAACGCGCCGCATTTAATCCGGCAATTTTATCACTGACTTTCATCAAGCTCGCAATATCCATCGGCGTCAGATCTCGGCAAACATCAATCAATTCAGCTGAATCAACGGTTAATTCAGGTAACGTGTAAGTTGTTGTCGCTAATGGCGAGGTGTAATCTAACGTTTTTGCGGGTGATACCACGATTAACATAAGGCTTTTTCCTTTAAAGTCTGACGTATTTAGACTACCACCATCAAGAGTAAAAACCACATATAACTGCCGTGGTTATTACTATTTCATTAATAGGTATACAAACATTAATGTCGCGTTGACTTTACGGCAACGGATGCCGATTCATCCCAAATCCCCGCTTCAAGTTGAGCATGTAATTCGGGGTAATCTTGACGATTAAATGTGGGTATTTTTCCAAGCGATAACTGCTTATTATAATCTTGCGCTAACTTAATCACCGTCCCCGACAGTAACACTATCGCGGCTAAGTTAATCATTGCCATCATACCCATAGAGATATCAGCCATCGCCCAAACAGTAGGTAAATCAGCCATCGCTCCAAACATCACCATACATAACACTACCACTCGAAAAATATTTAAGCCCACCTTGTGATTATGCTCTAGAAATATCAAATTCGTTTCAGCATAAGAATAATTAGCGACCAGTGATGTAAAAGAAAAGAAGAATATAGCCACCGCAATAAAAATCCCCCCCCAATCACCCACTTGGGAACTGATGGCTTTTTGAGTCAATTCAATGCCAGTAATACTGCTATGTGGCTCATATTCACCTGACATTAAAATAATCGCCACCGTGGCAGAGCAGATAACAATAGTGTCCATAAACACCCCTAACATCTGTACATAACCTTGTGATGCAGGATGTGGAGGATAAGGTGTTGCCGATGCAGCAGCGTTTGGGGCAGAGCCCATGCCGGCTTCATTTGAAAATAATCCACGCTTTAAGCCATTAATCATTCCTTGTGCTATGGTGTAACCTAACGCGCCAGAGGCTGCTTCTTCAAAACCAAACGCACTACGGAAAATCAACATCAAAATATGCGGTAACTGTTCGATATTGCTCAGCATAATAAATAATGCCAATACGAGGTAACACAATGCCATCGTCGGTACTAAAATTTCAGCTGTACGTGCAATTGTGCGCAGACCACCAAAAATAATAATGCCCGTTAACACCACAAGGCCAAAGCCAACATATTGTGGTTGCCATCCAAAAGCGACATGTGTGGCTTGACTGATTGAATTGGCTTGCACCGCATTAAAAACTAAGCCAAAGGCAATAATCAAACAGATAGAAAAGATAACTCCCATCCATCGCATACCTAAACCGCGTTCCATATAATAAGCAGGGCCACCACGATAATTACCATCATCGTCACGGGTTTTGTACAATTGCGCTAATGCACTTTCTGCAAAAGCGGTCGCCATACCTAACATCGCAATTAGCCACATCCAAAAAATGGCACCGGGACCACCTAAGGTCAAGGCAACTGCAACCCCAGCCATATTGCCAGAGCCAACTCTTGCCGCCAAACTGGTACACAAAGCTTGAAAAGATGAAATACCCGACGAGTCTGACTTTCGACTATTTTTCATTACAGAAAACATATGTTTAAAGTGACGAAACTGAATAAAATTGAGGCGATAAGTAAAATAAATGCCAATACCAATCAGCAAATATATCAACACCGATCCCCATAACAAATCGTTGATAAAGTTAATTTGACTGGTCACATTTCACGCCTTAAAAATCGATAATTAATGATACAACGTCCTTTTTACTACCGTTATTAACCCAATAAAAAACAGCGCCAAACATGGCAATATACGCTACAGGTATTCCTTTAAACCCTGCCAACTTTAAAGCATAAGATCAGAGATAAGGTGCAAAACCATTATTAAAATAATAATTATCAGCATTTTTACAGTGAGTTATAAAACTTACAACTAAAAATATTTACTGATTATTACCCTCTAAAAATGGATTTTATTTAGATAATTAGCCTGTTTAACTACAGACTAATAATTGAACTATAAAAATCCTATTTAACACCAATAATGGTTTCTTTTTTAATCACTCACTCAACAACTGTGAGACCACCCACACAAAAGTTTCATATTTTAATAACAAATGAGAAACAGTTCAATTTTATTATTAACCATTTTATGGTAATAAATACTCAAATCGCTTACATCAAGCGAAAAGTAGGGATAGATATTTTATGGATAGCTTTGCATTTGATGACATGATGACAATCGATACTGTTTCTCGTCGCTCTCGTGCTAAACCAGAAAAACGAAAGTGGCGTGAAATTGAAGCATTGAAAGATCGTCAAAGACTACGTCGAGAACTACAAGACATGGATATGTGCGGTAGTTTCAATAGTGATGATTTTGATTTCTAAATATATTATTAAAACGGCCAGCATAAATACTGGCCGTTTTATTCCTAAAAGTAATACACCGTAACGCAGCTTATAATTGCCAATTAATCGATGGTTTATTCATCATCGACAATAAATTATTTGTCTCTGAAAAATGCTTACACCCAAAAAAACCACGGTAAGCAGACAATGGCGAAGGATGTGCAGATGTTAAAACATGGTGTCGTTCAAGATCGATTTTCTTACCTTTTTTCTGAGCATGTGCGCCCCACAATAAAAAAATCACCCCTTCGGTATTATCATTAATGTATTCAATAGCACGATCAGTAAACGTTTCCCAACCGATTTTAGCGTGAGAGTGCGCATTACCTTGTTCAACGGTTAAAACTGTATTAAGCAACAGTACCCCCTGCTCAGCCCATGGTTGTAAATAACCATGCTCAGGAATAGTAAAACCATTGATATCCGTCGCTAATTCCTTGTACATATTAGCTAATGAAGGCGGCGTTTTTACTCCAGGTAATACTGAAAAACTCAAACCATGTGCTTGATTAGGACCATGATAAGGATCTTGACCTAAAATCACGACTTTCGTCTCCATTAATGGCGTACTAAAAAAAGCATTAAACACAGCATCTTGAGGAGGAAAAACCATTTTACCTTCAGCGTGAGCCGTAGCAACGGCTTGTTCAATATCATTAAAATACGGTAATTGTTGTTGCTGCTCGATAAATGTTTGCCAATTTGCCATCATAGGTTAACTCTCTAATTCAAAACTGCGTAAAGTCATAATTTCATGGTGCCAGATATCAGGATTAATGGTTTCTAATATCAAAGGCATATTATTAAAGCGGTTATCTTGCATTAAAAATCGAAAGCAATCCCACCCAATCATTCCTTCACCTAGACTATGATGACGATCCAAATGACTCCCTAAATCTCCTTTAGAATCATTTAAATGCATTGCTCGCAAATATTGCATCCCAACCACTTGATCAAATTCAGCAAACGTCGCTGCCGTCGCTTCCATCGTCCGTAGATCATATCCAGCCGCAAAAGTATGGCAAGTATCAATACAAACCCCAACTCGGGATTTATCGTCCACTTGAGCAATAATTTCAGCTAAATGCTCAAAACGCCAACCTAAGTTAGATCCTTGCCCGGCAGTATTTTCAATCACAGCGACCACATCATCAACTTGCTGATGAGCGATATTAATTGATTCAGCAATGAGAGCTAAACAGGCCGCTTCTGATATTTTTTTTAAATGACTACCAGGATGAAAATTCAATAAATGTAGCCCTAATTGCTGGCAACGTTGCATCTCATCTACAAAAGCTAAACGTGATTTTTGTAATTTTTCAGCATCTGGTGATCCTAAATTAATCAAGTAAGAATCATGCGGTAAAATAGCAGTTGCATCAAAATTTAATTGCTGACATTTTGTCTTAAACGCCATAATAGCATTATCTTCTAACGGCTTAGATAACCACTGACGTTGATTCTTAGTAAACAGCGCGAAAGCATTTGCACCAATGATCGCAGCATTTGAAGGGGCATTGTATACACCACCAGCAGCCGACACATGAGCCCCAATCAGTTTCATAATAACTCCTACAAATAACCGTTAAACAATATATAAACAGCACCCAATAGTAGTGGTGACATTTAACATACTGCCACATAAACGATGACAATAAATTCACCATTAGTGTATTGTGACACTCTATAATGTTGTTATTTTACAACAAAATAACATTCAACTTATTTTTTAAAATTGACATTTTTAGTTGATTACCCAGTAAAATGCAGTTAGATTGACCTAGCTCAATAAAACACCCCTATTATATTTAAGGTTTTTTGTCGTAATTTGATCTACATCAATACACAAAAGTGCATTGAAGGTTATATAATAGATAGCTCAATACAAAAACGAATAAATTAACAATAATTTTCTTGGAGAAAAGTTATGATTACTGGTATTCAAATTACTAAAGCAGCAAACGATGATCTACTAAACTCAATCTGGATCCTAGATAGCGAGTCTAATGAAGCGCGTTGTGTTTGTGCACCTGGTAGCTACGATGCTGACCAAATTATCGCACAAGCAGATCTTGGTGACATTGAGTACCGTGAACTAGCTATCGAAGCGCCAGCTAAAATCGAAGGTGGTCAACACCTAAACGTTAACGTTCTTAAGCGTGAAACACTACTAGATGCAGCTGCACACCCAGAAAAATACCCACAGCTAACTATCCGTGTATCAGGTTATGCTGTACGTTTCAACTCACTAACAACAGAACAACAGCAAGACGTTATCGCTCGTACTTTCACTAGCAGCCTATAATTTATAGCCTAGTGTGAGTGTCTTGATTTGAGCAAGATGCTGTAATAAAAAAAGGAGCCACTGGCTCCTTTTTTGTCTCATGATTTACTTATGTCACATTATACAACGGGTTGAACCGAGTATAAAATTGTCTTAATTGTAGCAAAATCATTAGCAGTTTCTAATGATAATAGTGGCAATGCATTATGTTTTGCGAGCGGTGCAGGTAATGGCAAATCAGTACTAAGAATGTTATCAACCACATCTTTAAATTTAGCTGGATGTGCGGTACACAAGAACATGCCCGTTTCCCCCTTGACTAATTGTTGTTCTAAAACATGATAAGCAATTGCACCGTGTGGCTCACATAAATAGCCATCGGCATACATTTGTTTTAATGTCACCGCGGTTTGTTGGTCATCAACGGCGCCATACCCGATCTCGTTTAATCCCCAGTCATTGAGCTGACATAACTCTTCAATACGTGGCCAGTTATTTGGCTGACTAACATCCATCGCATTTGAGATCGTGGCAACAGTTGTCTTTGGTGCCCACTCTCCAGTGTGTAAATAACGCGGAACCGTATCATTTACATTCGTGGCAGCAATAAAGCGTTTAACCGGTAAACCTAATGATTTCGCTAATAGACCTGCGGTTAAATTACCAAAATTACCACTCGGTACGGAAATAACGAGGTGTTCACGCTCTGCTTTTGATAATTGTGATACAGCCTCAAAGTAATAACAAATTTGCGCCATTAGGCGACTGATATTAATCGAGTTTGCTGAGTTTAGACCAATATCAGCCCGTAACTCTGCGTCATCAAAAGCTTGTTTAACTAATGCCTGACAATCATCAAAGGTGCCATTAACCGCAACAGTAGTAATGTTTTCACCTAAGGTACAAAACAATTTTTCTTGTAGTGGGCTAATTTTGCCTTTGGGGTACAAAATCACCACTTGAATATTATCCATACCATAAAAAGCATGAGCAACCGCGGCACCTGTATCTCCTGATGTTGCCGTTAAAATAGTAATGTTACCGTCACTATCAGTTACCGCAGCTAAAGATTGCGCCATAAAACGGCCACCAAAGTCTTTAAATGCTAATGTCGGACCATGAAACAGCTCTAATGCATACACGCCGTCTTTTACTTTATTGATAGGTGCTGGAAACTGAAAAGCACTATCAACCATTTGAGTCACAATCTCACGACTCAGCTCATCACCAATAAATGCTGATAAAATATTACTACTACGACTCACAAAGTCCATTGCGAGCAAAGCATCAATATCACCCAGTTGTGGTAATTGTGCTGGAAAAAATAAGCCTTGTTGACGACCTAAACCTTGGCGCACTGCCTGACCAAATGACACTTGTTGTTGGTGATCTTTAAGATTATACAACTTCATGGTTATAACTCACTCCCTGTAACTTTTGCACCTTGTTTATCCAGCTGACAAACATGCACAAATCCTTGATCATTTTGAACATAATTATCGGCTAGCCAATTAGCTAACCGCTGTGCAACCTCAAGCTTGGTACAGATACTAAACATCGTTGGCCCAGAACCTGAAATACCACTCGCAATCGCCCCCGCTTCTAACGCATATTGTCGAGCTTGATGAAAACGTGGTAATAATTTTTCACGATAAGGCTCAGCCACAACATCATGGATCATTTTAGCGGCTAACAAAGGTTGTCGTGAGTGGCAAGCATGAATAAACCCGCCCAAATAACGTCCATGAGCAATCACATCCTGACGTCGATATTGAGCGGGTAAAATGGCACGCGCTTCAGCTGTTGGCACTTTAATACCAGGATATGCCATAACCCAATACCAATCATCAAAACAAGGCACCGCTTGACTAATAATCCCCATTTCTTGGACCATAAATTGCAATCCACCTAAGAAGCAAGGCGCAACATTATCGTAATGGGTACTCCCTGAAACCTCCCCTTCCATTTCCCCCATTAACGTCAATAATTCATTACTGGTTAATGGTTGTTGGTGGAATTGGTTTAGCGCCTCAAGCGCGGCCACAATAGAACACGCACTTGAGCCTAAGCCAGAACCAATTGGCATGTTCTTTTCTAATGTGACAGCCACCGGCAATAATGGAATACCTTTATGATCCAATTCACGTGCAAACACTTGCCAACAGCGATACACAATATTGTCTTGTGCTTGTGGCGGTAACTTATCCACAAAAGCGCCGACACATTGCAGGCTAAATGCCGATGTTCCTGCCGCGACTTCAACTCGATCTCCTAATAAAGAACCATCAATAGGAGAAACCGCAGCACCTAACACATCAAAACCGACACTGACATTGCCAATCGAGGCTGGCGCATAAACAACGACACTCATGTTATATACCTCGCTTCCAACCTAAGGTACGCATTAGATCGGCAAAGACACCTGCCGCAGTCACTTCCGTACCGGCACCATAACCACGTAAGACGAGAGGAATCGGTTGGTAGTAACGGCTATAAAACGCCAATGCATTTTCACCGTCTTTGATTTTAAACATCGGATCATCAGGGTTTACGGCAACAATCTTAACGTTACACTTACCATGATCAATCTCACCCACATAACGTAATACTTTGTCTTCTTTTGCTGCGGTCGCAGCCAGTTCAGAGAAATAGACATCGGCTTGAGGCAAACGAGCCATAAAGTCATCAACAGAACCCGAAGCATCAAAACCTGGCGGTAATGCTTGTTCTACCACCACATCTTCAAGTTCTAATTCTAACCCAGCTTCACGAGCCAAAATCAGTAACTTACGCGCAACATCCATACCAGAGAGATCATCACGAGCATCAGGCTCAGTAAAGCCATTATTACGTGCAACTGTGGTCGCTTCACTGAAACTCATGCCATCATCTAACTTACCGAAGATGTAAGATAAAGAGCCAGATAAGATACCCGAGAAACGTACTAATTCATCACCTGCAGCCAGCAAGTTTTGTAAATTTTCAATCACAGGTAAGCCAGCACCAACAGTGGTGTCATACATGAATTTACGATGACCAACTCGCGCAGCTTGGCGCAATTGTTGGTAATACGCCATGCTAGCAGTATTGGCTTTCTTATTAGGGGTAATAACGTGGAAACCTGCCGCAAGATAATCGGTATATTGCTCGGCAATAGTTTGATCTGACGTACAATCAACAATCACGGGGTTGATAATATGGTTATGACGGACTAACTCAACCATACGTTGTAATTGCAATGGTTCATTAACCGCCCCCATCAGATCACGCCAGCTATCTAGCATAAAGCCATTACTGTTAAGCAGTAACCCTTTACTGTTCGCCATGCCACAGACACGGATCACAATCCCTTTTTGCGCTAATTTTTGTTGCTGACGGTGAATTTGATCAATTAATTCACCACCAACGCCACCAACACCAACAACAAACACATCTAACGTATGTTGGCTATTAAATAAATTCTCATGACACGCTTTAACCGCTTCTGATACTTTATTTTGAGGAATAACCGCAGAGATAGCACGTTCAGATGACCCTTGTGCAATCGCTACAATGTTGACATCGACTTCTGCTAACGCCGTAAAGAAACGCGATGCAACACCATGTGAGGTTCGCATACCGTCACCAACCAACGTCACAATTGATAAATCATCACTAAACTCAACCGGCTCTAATAAACCTTCTTTTAATTCAAGCTCAAAACTGGCAATTAATGCTTTTTTAGCAATCGTCTTATCCTGTGTTTCAATACAAAAACTAATGCTGTATTCAGATGAAGATTGCGTGATCAACACCACCGAGACGCCGGCGGTTGACATCGCACCAAAGACACGCGCAGCCATACCAACCATGCCTTTCATTCCCGGACCGGAAACGTTAACCATGGTCAAATTTTTTAAGGTTGTAATACCTTTAATATCAAGCTTATCTTCACCCGTATCTTGACCAATAAGCGTGCCAGCCCCTTGTGGATTAAAACTGTTTTTAATTAAACATGGGATTTGAAATTGCGCAATCGGAGCAATGGTTTTGGGATGCAATACTGATGCCCCAAAATAAGATAACTCCATCGCTTCTTGATAACTTAATGATTTAAGCAGGCGAGCATCTGGTACTAAACGTGGATCACAACTATAAACCCCATCAACATCTGTCCAAATTTCACAACAATCCGCGCGCAAACAAGCAGCTAAAACGGCGGCTGAATAATCAGAACCATTACGGCCTAAAGTGACTAATTCACCTTGAGCGTTACCGGCAGTAAAACCTGGCATGATACAAACGTGGTCTGCGGGTAATGGATTATTTTGGAAGTGCTGTGTTGATACCTCGATATCAACATGAGCTTCAAGATAGTCACCTTCGGCATGGAGATACTGCACGGGATCAATCAAACTTGCCGCCTGACCTTTGGCTTCCAATAGCAACTTCATGGTTACAATTGATAGCCGCTCACCTTTACTGATCACTTTGGCATACACATTATCTGGGCATAATCCTAATAACCGAATACCGTGAACATACTGTTGTAGTTGTTCAATCGTGGTGGCTAATTTGCTCTCTAATGTCTGATGATCTAACTTTGGTTCACGTGCTTTTAAACCATGAAAAAGATCATTAAATACCGTTTCTAATGTTGCTATTTGCTGAGCTGCAGCACCGGTTGTTACCGCACTCTCAATCACCGCAACTAAATTGTTGGTAACCTTACCTGGCGCTGATAACACCACCGCAACTTCGCCTTGCTTGGCATTGCTGGCAATAATATCTGCCGCTCTTAAAAATCGTTCTGCATCTGCTAGTGACGATCCGCCAAATTTAAATACTCGCATTCCCTACTCCCGAGTGACTATCCTGAACTATTTATCTCTCGATAAATATTACTCAACACTGATGAATTTAAATTTAAAAAAAAAGCCCGCAGCTCTTAATGAGTTGCGGGCTTATTGTAATTTTGCGCATATCAGCCCGCATCAACACCTGTAATGTCAATGGTAATAATCATGGTGGTGGTGATAACGATACGGGATACATTTGTCATAACTGTCATTTATATTTACACGCTGTTACCTTACGATTACATGGAATGTAATATAGAGTCAATAAAGTTTTTACAATTATTACAGAATACATACGTCGTACACATCTGCAATACGACGCACTTCACCGCTCAAAAAAACAACAATAATATTTGCAGTCAGCTACAGAGCATTGCATAGTAAATAGCAAAGAATAAAATTGTCATCATTAAGGATAAACTGATGAGTGCAGCCATGGAGTCACTGATCGCACATACTATTTTACAAGGCTCAGATGCCATGTTTGGCCGCTTTCTTGACGTCACTGCCGAGGCGCAACAACGATTTGAACACCAACAATGGACGTTAGTGCACCAAGCATTAAAAACCCGTATTAGTTTTTATGATCATCATGTGGAATTAGTTACCAATCAGATTCAGATCATGCTTGGAGGACAATACGCAAATCAAATATGTCTGACTGCCGTGAAACAGGCTTATCAGAATTTATTGGTTGATTATCCACGTTATGATATTGCCGAAAGTTTTTTTAATTCGGTGTATTGCCGTATTTTCAAGCATCGTAATATCAACCGCGATAATATCTTTGTTCATAGCTCACAACAACACCGTATACCTACCTATCCCAGCTCATTAACCCGTCATTATCGAGTGCAAACAACCGTTGCGGTAATGATCGAAAGAATGCTTGATGATCAGCCTTTTACGCTTGATTGGAATGATAAACAACGTGATATTCAATTGCTGGTGACCCACTTAGAAGCTGAGTTAGGTGAGCGGCTTGATCAACACCTAACCTTAGAACAAATTCGTGAGCCTTTTTACCGTAATAAAGCCGCTTATCTGGTCGGTAAACTGACTTTTTCAAATGGTGAATCACGGCCTTTAGTACTGCCAATACTCAATCATAATGGTCAATTGTTATTAGATGCGGGTATCTGTAACGTCAATGATGTTAGCGTTATCTTTGGCTTTGCGCGCTCTTATTTCATGGTTTATAGCCCAGCCCCCGCAGCCTTAGTGCGCTTTTTAGCTCAACTGTTACCCAATAAAAATTTGGCTGAGCTTTATACTGCCATTGGGTGCCAAAAGCATGGGAAAACAGAATTTTATCGCCAATTCTTAGATCATTTAGCACACTCTGACGACCAATTTATTATCGCTCCTGGAATAAAAGGCATGGTAATGTCGGTGTTTACATTACCATCTTATGATTTTGTTTTTAAAATAATTAAAGATAAATTCGCTCCACAAAAAGACATTAGCCCTCACGTTGTTAAACAAAAATATCAATTAGTCAAAGAACATGATCGTGTCGGTAGAATGGCCGATACACAAGAATATCGTCATTTTAGCTTTCCACGTCACCGATTTAGCGATGAACTTATTCAAGAACTACTCACTATCGCCCCTTCTATCGTGACCCTCACCGATGATGAGATCATAATTGAACACCTGTATATGGAACGGCGAATGATTCCATTTAATATTTATATTGAAACAGCAAATGATACTGACTTACGCCACGCCGTTAATGAATATGGAAATGCGATTAAACAACTCGCCGCCGCTAATATTTTTCCAGGGGATATGTTATTTAAAAATTTTGGCGTAACGCGACATAAGCGAGTGGTGTTTTATGACTATGATGAAATTACCTACATGAGTGAAATGAATTTTAGAAAGATTCCGGCAGCACGTTATCTCGAAGATGAAATGGCAGCCGAACCTTGGTATAGCGTTGGAATTAATGATGTTTTTCCAGAAGAGTTTCGAACCTTTTTACTGATCAATCCTAAAGTAAAAAATCTGTTTAATGAATTACATCAAGATCTGTTTGAAGCCAGTTATTGGCAGCACTTGCAGAACAATATTAATCAAGAACTATATCCTGATGTTTTTCCTTATCATGCCCGTCATCGGCTACATATTCAGCTTCCTAAAAAATAACCGTCATTGGTGATTGTAATAACGGAGATATTACGACTAAGTTGTGGCTATGATCATGAATACGCTACTTGATGAGTATTTATCAGTTATAACACTTACTCTCTTCGTAATATGGCCTACTATTTAAAATAATGTCGGTGTGATGGGAGTGAGCATGATCAAATATTATATAAGTATTGTGGGAGTACTTATTTTTTTAGCCATGTCCGTAACAGCACAAGCGGCAATACCGATAGACACCAACCTAACTTATAATGGGGGTAAAAAACTCACATCAGGATGGTTTTTATCGTCACAATCACGTCAGCAACGTTTTGATATATGGCAGATAGACAGTGGCTACGCTTATTCAGTAACGGATAACACTCAGCTTTATGTTAGCACCCATCTAACCACCAGTACCGATCGTCAACCCGCAACAAGTGGATTAACCTCTGGTGTTAAATATTCTGTATCACCACGAATAAGTATTAATAGTGCTATTACATCAGACACCATCAATAATCAAACCTCATTAGGATTAGAGCTGAGTAGCCAATACGACGTCTCACAAAAAGTAAATGTGCGGGCCACGGTTGATTATGCTGAGCTTGAGAAAATAATTGAGCTCGGCTTAGGATTCAGTTTTTAATACACTCACATCTAACGCAGTACTACTCAAAATAATGCCATTTAAATCCGCATAAATATAATCATTAGGATAAATTAACGTGTCCGCAATACTGAGCACGACATTATGTTCTCCCATCTGCCGTTTATCTGTTTTAATAGGGCATGCCGCTAGCGCTTTCACACCTAATGACAATTGTGCCAAGGTTGCAACATCTCGAATAGCACCATGAACAATAATCCCTTGCCAATTATTTTTTATCGCTAATAACGCCAGCTGATCTCCCAGCAATGCACGTCGACAACTGCCATGGCCATCAATAAATAGCACCTTACCTCGGCCATCGGTTGATAATAGATTACGCACTAAACTGTTATCCTCAAAACAGCGCAGGGTTACTATTTGCCCCCAAAACGGCGTATCGCACCCATAATCATGTAACGTTAACGGTAAAAAACGAATATCTTGTGCATAGTAATCACATAAATCTGGTAATAAATCCTTCATTAGCCTTTCCCATCACTATTAAATAAACAAAAACAGGCAAAATTGACCGTATTTCGTAACAATAACCGCAATATTAATTAATGAGAGCTTTTTTACTGAAATCCATCAACCTTAATGAGTGCCAAGCCTAACTGATACTGTTACAATATTTAGAGAAAGATGAACTATATGTTGTATTTTTTATTATCATTAAGATTAAATATTAGTCAATGGTATTAGGTTTTGTATATTATGATTACCATCATGACACTTTTTATCTATTCAGGTATAAAAGTTGACTAAACTCGAAATATAACAAATGTTTTTCTCGCTGATTGATGTAAATCAACAAACATATAAATAATCGACATCAAATAAGCTCTCCACATTGTTAGCGAGCTGTTAAGTGAATACAATTGTCGCATTATCAGGGAGATTGTAGCCAGCACCCCAAGTTTTATGGGGGATTTCAACATCTAATACATGTTGAATGAAAGGATGGTGTACCACATAGGCTGTAACAATAAGGTGTTTATTTAAACATTTTGCCTATATGTGAATTTTTTTTATAGAATTTAACTATTCTGTGATTAACCAGATTTAGTTTCTGATATTAGGTACTGCCAAAATGCAAACCCCTCACATTCTGATTGTAGAAGACGAGCACGTAACACGTAACACCCTGAAAAGTATTTTCGAAGCAGAGGGTTACACTGTATTCGAAGCAAATGATGGCGCAGAAATGCACCAGATGCTTTCTGAAAACCCTGTGCATCTAGTTATCATGGATATTAATCTTCCAGGAAAAAATGGTCTTCTACTTGCTCGTGAACTTCGCGAACAAGGTGATATGGCACTGATGTTCTTGACTGGTCGTGATAACGAAGTTGATAAAATTTTAGGCCTTGAAATTGGTGCTGATGATTACATCACAAAACCTTTCAACCCACGTGAATTAACTATTCGTGCTCGTAACCTATTAACTCGTGCAATGAACCAAGGTCTTCCAACTGAAGATAAAAAATTGGTTGAGCGTTACGAGTTTAATGGCTGGTCATTAGAAATTAACAGCCGTTCTTTAGTTAGTCCAAGTGGCGAACAATTTAAATTACCACGCTCTGAGTTCCGTGCTCTACTGCACTTCTGTGAGAACCCAGGTAAGATTCAAACACGTGCTGATTTATTAAAGAAAATGACTGGTCGCGAACTTAAGCCACATGATCGTACTGTTGATGTAACAATTCGTCGTATTCGTAAGCACTTTGAATCAGTTGCAGATACACCAGAGATCATCGCGACTATTCACGGTGAAGGTTACCGTTTTTGTGGTGATCTAGGCGAAGAGTAATCTCTTTTCCAAGCCAGTAATCAAATAAAAAGGCACCTTCTAGGTGCCTTTTTTGTTATTAATTACTGCTGCTTTAGCCATGTTTTCAATACATTTATATCATCTTGATAACTGTATTTAATTTCATCCACCCAGTCATTAATATTTTCCCACCATGCAGGTAACTCAGGTGATTGCGCCATCTGCGCCACTTGCTGAATATGTTTAAGACCGATAGAGCCCGCAGCACCTTTGATCTTGTGCGCTTCAAATTTAATACCATCTTGATCTTTTGCGGTCATATTTGAATCTAAGATAGCCAAATAGTCAGGCATCATTTTTTCAAACATCGCAATACTGGTATATACCGGCTCGGTACCGACGATTTCAACGTATGAGGTTAGCATCTCTAAATCTAATAACGTATCTATCATATTAGTTTGAGCAGTATTACTACTATCAAGGCTATCGTCATTCTCGTCTATTTCATGGCTACAACTTAAAACAAGATTTTCAATAACATGAGTAATCGCTTTAACACTTAACGGTTTATTAAGTACCTCATCCATACCTTTTGCTAGATACTCAGTTTTATCATTAACAACGTTAGCCGTTAATGCGACTAACGCAGGCAAATCTTGATATTGTTGACGTAACTTTTGTGCAATATCAAATCCTGTCATATCAGGTAGTTGAATATCCAATAGCACTAAATCATAATCTTCAGGCTTAAACATTGCTAATGCTTGATCACCACGCATTGCTACCGTCACCTCATGCCCTAACCGTTCAAGTAATGATTTCGCCACCACAATATTCAGTTCAATATCTTCTACCATGAAAATACTTAACCCTGTCATTTCAGGGAGTACTTCATTAACCACATGTTCTTCTACTACGGTTTCAATTAATGGCACTTTAATCTTAACAGTAAAAGTACTGCCCGCACCCAGTTCAGAATCAACGTAAATATCCCCGCCCATTAATTGAATTAATTGCCGTGACACCGCTAACCCAATTCCTGTTCCAACCGCATGTAAATTATCATCCCCTTGTTGAACTTGATAATACATCGCAAAAATATTATCTATTTCGGCTTTTGGAATACCAATGCCACTGTCTTCAACTTCAAAAATAATATTGGCGTCGTGCTCATGAATTTCACTACTTACAGACAACACCACCCCACCTTGTTTAGTAAATTTAGTGGCGTTACCAATTAAATTCCACAGCACTTGCCGCAAGCGTGTACTGTCTACTTGTATATTTTTAGGTAATTGAGTAAGGCATTCTAAATCAAATCGAAGCCCTTTTTGTTCTGCCATCAATTGTGAGATATTACCAATTTCATCAATAAACTCAGAAAAGTCTAATGGTTGTGGTAATAGCTCTAAACGTCGACGATCTGATTTATCTAAATCAATAATGTCATTAAAAATATTACCCAGAGTGATCGCACTAACATGTACCGTTCTTAGATAACCACGTTGTTCATCTGTTAGTTTAGTTTCTAATAACATTCGGCTTAATCCGACAATGCCATTAAGTGGGGTACGTAATTCATGGCTGATAGTCGAAATAAATGCGGTTTTATCACTACTGGCTTTTTCTTGAGCATCTTCATATTTTTTACGTTCAGTAATATCACGCCCAAACCCCATCAAGCCTAAACGTTTTCCATTTCGATCATAAAGAGGCACTTTGCGTAACTCAAATAATGCTTTTCTACCATTAGGGTAATCCAACCATTGCTCATCAGTCATAGCAGTATTATCATCAAATAATTCTTGGTCGGTTTTAAGAATACGTTTAGCGACCTCTGCAGGATAAACATCCCATGGTGTTAATCCTACTAACTCTTTTTCACTTTTTCCTACCAACTCCCCCATGGCGCGATTACAGCCAGAGAACTGATTTTTCTCATTACGATAATAAATTAAATCAGGCGACGCATCTAAAAACGATTTCAATAATGCACTTTTTTCAGCCACAGCTAATTGGGCATTTTCACGTTGATAGACTTCATTTTCTAAGTCTTGCATCGCCTCTTCGCGCGCTTCTTCTGCTTTTTCACGCTCTTCAATTTCAGAATTTAACTGTGAGATATTCGCCTGTAATTGTTGATTTAACTCCATGTCACGGGCGCGCATTTGTTCTAACTTGGTAACTAATTGTGATAATCGTTGCCGAGAATCTTCTAATTGATCAACCACCACCGATAAAAAATACACCGCCCAAGGAGTAATAAATAAACCAAAGGTAACAGAACGTATAATCTCAACTTCACGCATAGATCCTTGTAACAACAGCGTCACACTAATTTGTACAACTAATGCTAATGCCACTAACGCAGCTGCTAATAATAAACTAAACCGGAAAATACCAAGCTTAACGAGAAGATCAACATAAAACTGGGCTAAAATTTTGACTTGTTTCATCAATGAATACCAATAGAAAAACAACCTCGCCATGATGGCGAATACTGCTATTTATAATAATCGCTCTCGCCACTAGCACCTAAACGAAAGCAGTAAAATTTTATTGTGGCGCACAAAAAAGCCTACTGAACGTAGGCCCCATTTAAACATTATTATGTAATATCGGTAATTGATAAACAAAAGGATCGTCGATAGCGCTCCCTTGTGCGCCTTGGTTATCAAGAATACATCCAATATCAGTCATGGCTAGCCAGCGATTCTCACACCACATCGGCGCGAGTAATGTTGGTCGACGAGCACTTGCAGCAACGCGATGATAAACCACTTTTGCCGGCGTTAGACGAATCATCTCGCTCGCGATATCAGTGTAATGTTCAAGACTAATCGGTTGTAATCTGCCCGCTTTAAAAGCTTGCCCCATCTTGCTGCCTTCAACAATATGTAGTGGGTGTAATTTAATACCATCAACACCAACTGCAACCACTTTGTTTAGAGTCATCAAATTATCGGCCTTAGTATCTCCGGGTAGCCCAACAATTAAATGAGTGCACACTTTAATACCAAGCGCACGAGCACGTTGAGTAATCGCAGCATAACAAGCAAAATCATGACCACGATTAATACGCTTAAGGGTTTTATCATTCGCAGTTTGTAAACCCAACTCAAGCCAAATCTCATAGCCTTGTTCTACACAGCCAGCCAGTAAGTCTAACACCGCATCAGGCACACAATCAGGACGAGTACCCACACATAAACCTACAATATCAGCCGATATTAATGCCTGTTCATACATCTTTTTCAAACTTTGAACTTCAGCATAGGTACTGGTATAAGCCTGAAAATACGCAAAATAACGCTTCGCGCGATGCACCTCACCAGCACGCGCCGTGAGTTGTTGTTGAATTGGCACGAACTGATTTTTTTCGTCAGCAAATGACGCAACATTACAAAATGTGCAGCCACCGCGACCAATAGTGCCATCACGGTTAGGGCAACTAAAGCCACCGTGTAGCGTAAGTTTATGAACTTTTTCACCGTAACGATGTTGAAGGTCTTGCCCAAAAGTATTGACGAGTTGATGCAATTGCATGGTATTACCTAGCGTTTAAAACAATGAGTAATCTACGTCAACGCAGACCAATAAACAAAAGAGCCGCAACATATCATCAATCATCATGGTGTAAATTGTGCTAAAACAAAAAATCACCGCTCTATACTGGATCTTTTTTACTTTTAATGTGCTTATTTGCGCACCATTATTGGTGTTTTCAATACTTTATCTACACGTTAATTATGTTAATTTTTATTGGTAATTAATGTACCAAAATTGTAGGATGGTTACACTTGTGTGCAATTTATAAACAAAAAAAACACTAAAATCATGCTGTTTTAGTGTGGTTTATATGGCTATTTTGGCAGGAATAACGTGTTTTGTTATTCATAATCGTAATACAGCAGAATTAAGTTTGTGAATGATGCGGTGTCATCACCACAAACACACATCAAGGATGCAGGACAGGAGTCCATCTCAATGCGAATTGATTGTGTAAATAAATTAGGGATAACCAAGCCTTAGGAATATGGTTTGATGTAACTGGAAGGATGTATCTATGACAGCTCAAGAGCTTAACAGTCAGGGACTTTATGTGCCTGAATTAGAGCACGATGCCTGTGGTATCGGCTTTGTTGCCCACCTTAAAAACCGTAAATCTCACCAGATCGTCACTCAAGCTCTCGATATGCTCGCGCGTATGGAGCACCGTGGTGGTCAAGGTTGTGACCCTAGTAGTGGTGATGGAGCAGGCATCTTACTGCAAAAGCCCCACGAATTTTTATTAGAAGAAACCGTTAAGCTAGGGATGAAATTACCCGCTTTTGCACAATATGGTGTCGGCGTGGTGTTATTTCCTAAAGACGAACATAAACGTCAGCAATGTCGTGATATTCTTGAGCGCAATGCAAAACGTCTTGATCTAGAAATTATTGGTTACCGTGTACTTCCGGTCGATAATTCAATGATCGGTGAGGATCCACTCAGCACTGAACCTCAATTTGAACATGTTTTTATTACCGGTGGCACCAATTTAGACCCTGCTGTCTTAGAGCGTAAACTTTACGTGCTACGGAACTACACCGTACGCGTATGTTTAGAAAGCGTGTCCAATATTGATGATGACTTCTACATCAACTCACTGTCATATAAAACCTTAGTCTATAAAGGCCAGTTAACGACAGCCCAAGTACCACAATACTTCCTTGATTTACACAACCCAGCAATGGTCACCGCCTTAGCGTTAGTGCATTCCCGTTTTTCAACTAACACTTTTCCTCGCTGGCGATTAGCACAACCTTTCCGTTACATTGCCCACAACGGTGAAATCAATACCGTTCGCGGTAATCTTAATTGGATGAAAGCCCGTGAAGCCATTCTTGAATCTGACTTATTTAGCCACCAAGAAATCAGTATGTTGCTGCCAATTTGTCAGGAAGGCAGTTCAGATTCGTCCAACTTTGATATGGCACTTGAGCTATTAGTACTTTCTGGCCGTAGTTTGCCGCATGCTTTGATGATGTTGATCCCTGAAGCATGGCAAGAAAACACCAGCATGGATCCTAAGCGGCGCGCTTTTTATCAGTATCACGCCAATATTATGGAACCGTGGGATGGCCCTGCGTCTGTCTGTTTTACTGATGGTGTACAAGTCGGTGCTACATTAGATCGCAACGGGTTACGACCGTCACGCTATACCGTCACTAAAGATGATTTTCTGATCATGGCATCAGAATCAGGGGTAGTAAAAATTGCCCCCGAAAATGTACAGTTCCGTGGCCGCTTACAACCTGGGCGTATCTTCGTTGCCGATCTTGAACAAGGTCGTATTATTTCAGACGAAGAAGTCAAAGATAGTATTGCGACCTCACAGCCATATGAACAATGGATCAAAGATAATCTACTGACACTAAAAACACTGCCAGATGCTGACAACATGTACCACCAGCCAACCCCTGAGCGTTTATTACATCATCAACAAGCTTTTGGGGTTAGCTCAGAAGAAGTTAACGATATTATCGTACCGTTAGCCAATACAGGCTATGAACCACTTAGCGCAATGGGTGCCGACTGGCCATTAGCGGTGTTGTCACACCAATCACAACACTTATCGAATTACTTTAAGCAACTGTTCGCACAGGTAACCAACCCACCGATAGATCCTATCCGTGAACGAATGGTGATGTCACTCAATACCTACCTTGGTAAAGATCAAAATTTACTGACAGAAACCTCTGAACATTGTCATAAAGTTGAGCTCGAATCACCAGTATTATCTAATGCTGAGTTAGAAAAAATTCGTGCGATTGATAACGAACACCTGCAATCAAAAACATTGGATATTGTGTTCCGAGCCAGTGGCGAACAAGGCAAACTTGATCGCGCCTTAAAGCGTATCTGTCAGTACTCTGAAGATGCGGTTGTTGATGGTTACTCAATCATTATTTTAACCGACCGCGCAGTTAACTCTAACCATGCAGCCATCCCCGCGATGTTAGCTGTAGGTGCTGTTCACCATCACCTGATCCGCAAAGGCTTACGCGCTAAATGTGACATTGTAGTTGAAACTGGTGATGCCCGTGAAACCCACCATTTTGCGACCCTTATTGGTTATGGTGCTAATGCAATTAACCCTTATTTGGTCACGGAAACACTGGTCGATTTACAACATAAACGAAAACTTGACCCAGAGCTGCCAACCGATACTTTATTTAATAACTACCGTAAAGGGGTTAACGGCGGACTACTAAAAATCTTCTCTAAAATGGGGATTTCAACACTACAGTCTTATCATGGCGCGCAAATTTTTGAAGCCCTAGGTATCAGCAAATCTGTGGTTGATAAATACTTCACCGGTACCGTTACCCGTATTCAAGGATTAACCATCGATGATATTGCTCAAGAAGTATTAGTACGCCACCGTGTCGGTTATCCGACCCGTGAAATTCCACTACAAATCCTTGATGTGGGCGGCGTCTATCAGTGGAAACAACGCGGTGAAAAGCATCTATTTAACCCTGAAACGATTTCATTACTACAACAATCAACCCGTAACAAAGATTATGACCAATTTAAGCTGTATGCCAAAGCGGTTGATGAACAAGGTGACAATGCTGCGACATTGCGTAGCCAGTTAGATTTTGTCAACAATCCAGCCGCTTCAATTGCATTGGATGAGGTTGAATCACTTGATAATATTCTTAAACGCTTCGCAACGGGTGCAATGAGCTTTGGTTCGATATCTTATGAAGCGCACTCAACCTTAGCTGTGGCAATGAACCGCATTGGCGCTAAATCTAACTCAGGCGAAGGGGGTGAAGACCCTACTCGTTTTGATAAAAAAGATAACGGTGATTGGGAACGTTCAGCGATTAAACAAGTAGCGTCTGGTCGTTTTGGGGTTACCTCATACTACCTCACCAATGCTGCTGAACTGCAAATTAAAATGGCACAGGGAGCAAAACCGGGGGAAGGTGGACAGCTGCCGGGCGATAAAGTCGATGATTGGATTGGCGCAACCCGTCACTCAACCCCTGGGGTCGGCCTTATTTCACCACCACCTCACCACGATATTTACTCAATCGAAGATTTAGCTCAGCTAATCTATGATTTGAAAAATGCTAACCGTGGCGGTCGTGTTAACGTCAAATTGGTTTCAGAAGCAGGTGTTGGAACCATTGCTTCTGGTGTCGCCAAAGCCAAAGCTGATGTGGTGTTAATTGCAGGCTTTGACGGTGGTACAGGTGCATCACCAATGTCATCGATTCGTCACACGGGTTTGCCATGGGAACTTGGTCTTGCCGAAACCCATCAAACCTTACTTAAAAATGGTTTACGTAACCGGATAGTGGTGCAGTCTGATGGCCAGATGAAAACCCCACGTGACCTTGCAATTGCAACCTTACTCGGTGCTGAAGAATGGGGCGTAGCAACCGCTGCACTGGTGGTTGAAGGCTGTATCATGATGCGTAAGTGTCATAAAAACACCTGCCCAGTGGGGATTGCGACTCAAAATAAAACCCTCCGTGAGCGCTTTGATGGTCGCGTCGAAGATGTCGTCACCTTCTTCCAATACATGGGCGAAGGTCTACGTGAAGTGATGGCTGAACTCGGTTTCCGCACCATTGATGAAATGGTTGGCCAAGCGCAGAAGCTTAAATTGCGTGATGATATCGGCCACTGGAAATACAAAAACCTCGATCTTAGCCCTGTACTGCACATTCAACCGCCACGAGCTGAAGATGGTATTTATAACCAACGCCAGCAAGATCATGGTTTAGAAAACGTACTTGATAGAACCTTGATTCGATTAGCACAACCGGCACTAACTACAGGTGAAGCGGTTACCGCACAACTACCGATAATCAATACCGATCGTAGTGTTGGCACTATGCTGTCTAATGAAATATCAAAAGTCTATAAAGACCAAGGCTTACCACTGCCGATGACGGTCAAATTTAACGGCTCTGCGGGGCAAAGTTTTGGAGCTTTCCTTGCTAAAGGGGTTCACTTTACCGTCGAAGGCGATGCCAATGATTATTGGGGTAAAGGCCTTTCTGGCGGTACACTCGTTCTCTACCCTGATCGTCAATCCGATATTATTGCTGAAGATAATATTGTGGTCGGTAACGTGTGTTTCTACGGTGCAACCTCTGGCGAATCTTATATTCGTGGCCTTGCAGGTGAACGGTTCTGTGTTCGAAACTCAGGCGCGAAAGTAGTCGTCGAAGGCATTGGCGATCATGGCTGTGAATACATGACCGGTGGTGTTGCCGTTATTTTAGGTCAAACAGGCCGTAACTTTGCTGCGGGCATGAGTGGCGGTGTCGCTTATGTGTGGGATCAATTTAGTGATTTTGAAACCAAACTCAACGCTGAACTGGTTGATATTGATCCTATCGAAGCTGACGATAAAGCTGTTTTACTTGAGATGTTAACTAAGCATATTGAATTAACAGGTAGTACGGTTGCAGAGTTGTTCTTATCTAATCTTGAGGCTAACCTCAAGCAGATGATAAAAGTCATGCCAAGGGATTACAAAGCCGTATTACAACAGCGTCAAGCTGCCGCTCACAACAAGGAAACGTTGGAGGCCATCAATGGGTAAGCCTACGGGATTTTTAGAATTTGGCCGTGAACTGCCAAGTAAGTTAGATCCAAGTGTTCGTATTCAGAATAATAAAGAATTTGTCCTTAACGATGAATTTGGTGACAAAATTCAAGAACAATCATCACGTTGTATGGATTGTGGCGTACCTTTTTGCCATAACGCATGCCCGATTGGTAATATTATTCCTGAATTTAATGATGCGGTTTATCGTGATAGCTGGGAAGAAGCATGGAACATTTTAAGTTCAACCAACAACTTCCCTGAATTTACGGGACGCGTCTGCCCAGCCCCTTGTGAAAGTGGTTGTGTGCTTGGCATCAATCAAGATCCAATCACCATCTGTAATATTGAAAAAACCATTGTTGAAACCGCTTATCGTAACGGTTATGCCAAACCTAAAACGCCACGTTCACGTACAGGAAAAACCATTGCTATTATCGGTTCGGGTCCTGCGGGGTTATCCGCCGCAGAACAACTTAACAGTGCAGGTCATACTGTGACCGTGTTTGAGCGCGATGAAAAAGTGGGTGGCTTACTGCGATTTGGGATTCCTGACTTTAAACTTGGGATGGATATTATTGATCGTAAAATTGACCTGATGGCACAAGCCGGAGTGAAATTTGAAGTCAATGCTCATATTGGGGTCGATATTAACGCCCAACAGTTACGCCAAGAATTTGATGTTATTTTGCTAACTGGTGGTTCAACTGTCCCGCGTAATTTACCTATTCCGGGGCGTGAGCTTAATGGCGTCCATTTTGCGATGGACTTTTTAGCCCAAAATAACCGCCGTGCAAACGATATGGATCTCAAGACCGCTGAAGTGCATGCACACAACAAGCATGTCGTTGTCATTGGTGGTGGCGATACTGGTTCAGATTGTGTCGGTACTTCCAACCGCCATGGCGCGGCAAGTATCACTCAAGTCGAAATCATGCCATTACCACCAGAGCAACGCCCAGCCAATCAACCATGGCCGTCATACCCGATGATCATGAAAACCTCGACCTCACATGAGGAAGGATGTGATCGTTATTGGAATATTCTGACTAAAGAATTTATTGATGATGGTAACGGTAATGTCAAAGGGCTACGGATCGCTGATATTGCATGGCAAGACGCCAAACCTGGTGCAAGACCGAACTTTGAAGAAGTGGCAGGAACTGAACGCATAATCGCTTGTGATATGGCCTTTTTAGCAATGGGCTTTTTACACCCAGAGCCAACAGGCGTGTTAGCACAATTGAATATTAAACTTGATGATCGCGGTAATGTTGCCACTCACAATTTCGCCACCAGCCAAGCTGGCGTATTTGCCGCAGGTGATATGCGAACCGGACAATCATTAGTGGTGCGATGCATCAATGAAGGTCGAGAATCAGCTCGTGTGATTGATAACTACTTAATGGGCAACTCCCATCTCGAAGCTAAAGCGAATTCATTGATGCTCTCTTAAATTTTATTATTATTTAATTCAATTAAAAAATTCAAAGCCAGCTCATCGAAGCTGGCTTTTTATTGATTACAGTGCAGACGATTATTTTATTATACAATTTTATAACATTCACCCTCACCACCCGCCAAATTTAGTACTTTTTTGATCTGAAAATACAGTTATTAACCCTTAACTAGCACTCAAACAAACTTACAGCTGTAATTAATATTAATTTATTTCAGACAGTTAAAGTCAATAAAAAACAGTTAATGATGATAAATATCATTTGTTAGCAATATTTGACCTTTTTGTGAATTATCGTTAGTTTGAAATATCGTAGGAGGCAAAATGAGCCATCACTCTTGATTCTCATTTTGCAGTAAAACTGTTTACAGCAAACAGGAGCAAGGGAGAATTGCAATGTCACTGTATAACCCATCACTAGAAAAAGATAACTGTGGCTTCGGTCTTATCGCCCACATTGAAGGTGAAACTAGCCATAAACTTGTTCGTACCGCAATATCTGCCCTCGATCGTATGACTCACCGAGGAGGAATTGCCGCGGATGGAAAAACTGGCGATGGCTGTGGTTTATTAATTAAAAAGCCTGATAATTTTTATCGTATTATTGCCACAGAAAAGCAGTGGAATCTATCGCGTGAATTTGCAGTAGGAATGATATTCCTCAGCCAAGATCCTATCCTTGCTCAACATGCACGTGAAATTATCAATGAAGAGTTAATCACCGAAACCTTATCCATTGCGGGTTGGCGTGAAGTGCCGATCAACGCCAGTGTTCTCGGCCCAATTGCCCAACACTCATTGCCAACCATTGAACAAGTGTTTATCAATGCCCCAGCGGGATGGAAACCACGGGACATTGAACGCCGGCTTTATATTGCTCGGCGTCGAATTGAAAAACGTATTACAGACGATAAAGAGTTCTATATTTGTAGCCTCTCAACCCAAGTCACGGTCTACAAAGGGTTATTTATGCCCGCTGATCTGCCTAAATTTTATCAAGATTTAGGCGATATTCGATTAGAGTCCTCGATCTGTTTATTCCACCAGCGTTTCTCAACCAATACTCAACCGCGATGGCCATTAGCACAACCATTCCGTTACTTAGCCCATAATGGTGAAATTAATACCATTACCGGTAACCGCCAATGGGCACGTGCGCGCGCTTATAAATTTAGCTCACCACTATTACCTGATTTAAACACAGCGGCGCCATTTGTTAATGAAACCGGATCTGATTCATCAAGCCTTGATAATATGCTGGAGCTGTTTTTAGCCGGCGGTATGGATCTCTTCCGTGCTATGCGAATGCTCGTGCCACCAGCATGGCAAAACCACCCTGATATGGATCCCGCATTACGTGCTTTTTATGATTTTAACTCCAAGCACATGGAACCATGGGATGGCCCTGCTGGGATTGTAATGTCAGATGGTCGTTACGCGGCGTGTAATCTTGATCGTAATGGCCTTCGCCCTGCGCGTTATGTGATCACCAAAGATAAACTGATCACCATCGCTTCTGAAGTCGGCATTTGGGATTACACCCCTGATGAAGTAGCAGAAAAAGGCCGTGTTGGCCCCGGAGAGTTATTGGTTATCGATACTAAATTTGCCAAAATTTGGCATTCACAAGATATTGATAACGAACTGATGAGCCGCCATCCGTATAAGCAATGGATGGATACTCATGTTCAACATTTAGTGCCTATTGAGCAGTTAGATGATAGCCATATAAGCCAACGTAGTTTGGATGACAATCAGCTTAATACTCACCACAAACAATTTAATGTCAGCCGTGAAGAACTCGATCAAGTGCTGCGAGTTATTGGTGAAAATGGTCAAGAAGCCACAGGCTCAATGGGTGATGATGCACCAATGGCAGTATTGTCGTCACAGCAGCGTCCTATCACCGACTATTTCCGTCAAATGTTTGCGCAAGTGACTAACCCACCGATCGATCCTTTACGTGAAAAGCATGTGATGTCGCTTGCGAGCTGTATTGGTCGCGAAATTAATGTATTCTGTGAAACCGACAGTCATGCTCAACGAGTGGCATTTAAGTCGCCAGTGTTGCTGTATTCTGATTTAAAACAATTACTAGAACTTGATCAGCAATACTACGCCAGCAATCAGCTCGATATTAATTTTGATCCACAACAAACCGATCTTGAGCAAGCGATTATTAGCTTATGTGATAAAGCGCAGCAGTTAGTTGAACAAGGGGCGGTGCTGATTGTGTTATCCGATCGCAGCATCAGCAAAGATACTCTGCCGATTCCAGCCGCAATGGCGGTAGGTGCCGTTCAACGCCGATTAGTCGATAACAATTTACGTTGTGATACCAATATTGTGGTTGAAACCGCTACCGCACGCGATCCGCATCAATTTGCGGTGTTGTTTGGTTTTGGTGCTACGGCGGTTTACCCCTACCTTGCTTATGAATCATTAGCAAAAATGGTTGATAGTAAGGTGATTAACAAGCCTTATCGCGAAGTGATGACTAATTATCGCGACGGGATCAATAAAGGACTGTTTAAGATCATGTCCAAAATGGGCATCTCAACCATTTCCTCTTACCGTTGTTCAATGTTATTTGAAGCGATTGGCTTAGGTAATGACATTATTGAGTTGTGTTTCAAAGGGGTTTCAAGCCGTATTGCTGGCGCTGATTTTAGTGATATTCAACAAGACTTGCACAACCTTGCGCGTACAGCATGGCTAAAACGCAAACCGATTGATCACGGCGGCTTACTTAAATATGTTCACGGTGGCGAGTTCCACGCTTATAACCCGGATGTCGTTTCAACTTTACAAAAAGCGGTTAAATCTGGCGATTATCAAGATTATCTCGCTTTTGCAGAGCAAGTAAATCATCGCCCTGTAGCCGCTATTCGTGACTTATTGGCCTTAACAGATAACCACAATCCAATTGCGATTGAGAACGTAGAAGCCGCAACGGAATTGTATAAGCGCTTTGACTCAGCAGCGATGTCGATTGGCGCCCTAAGCCCAGAGGCACATGAAGCATTAGCAATTGCAATGAACAGGTTAGGCGGTTGTTCTAACTCCGGTGAAGGTGGTGAAGATCCACGTCGTTTTGGTACTGAGCGTAACTCACGCATTAAGCAAGTGGCGTCTGGTCGCTTTGGCGTCACTCCGCATTATTTAGTCAATGCCGATGTGATCCAAATTAAAGTCGCGCAAGGGGCAAAACCCGGTGAAGGCGGTCAACTTCCGGGGCATAAAGTTACCACTGAAATTGCCAAGTTACGCTTTGCCGTACCTGGCGTGACGTTAATTTCCCCACCTCCGCATCACGATATTTATTCGATTGAAGATCTGGCGCAACTAATTTTCGATCTCAAGCAGGTCAATCCCAAAGCCTTGGTGTCTGTCAAACTGGTATCAGAACCCGGCGTTGGCACTATCGCGACAGGTGTTGCCAAAGCTTATGCCGATTTAATCACGATCTCAGGTTATGACGGTGGTACGGGCGCAAGTCCACTGACGTCAGTCAAATATGCAGGTAGCCCATGGGAGCTGGGTCTAGCTGAAACCCAACAAGCATTGGTCACTAACGGTTTACGACATAAGATCCGTCTGCAAGTGGATGGCGGCTTAAAAACAGGGCTAGATGTGGTTAAAGCAACGATTTTAGGCGCAGAAAGCTTTGGTTTTGGTACCGCGCCAATGGTGGCGCTTGGGTGTAAATACCTCCGCATTTGTCATCTAAACAACTGCGCAACCGGTGTGGCAACACAAGATGAAAAACTGCGCCGTGATTTCTTTAAAGGCTTACCAGAACAGGTAATGAATTACTTTATTGGTGTTGGCGAAGAAGTTCGGCAATTATTAGCCCAACTTGGAATCAAACAATTAACTGACTTAATTGGCCGCACAGATTTATTACAACAACTGGATGGTTTTACCGCTAAACAATCAAAACTTGATTTGAGCCCGCTATTGGTCGCACCAACACCACAAGCAGGTAAAACTTTATATTGTAGTGAAGCCAATACACCATTTGATGATGCGCAGTTAAGCCAACAATTATTGGATCATACGTTGAGTGCAATAGAAACGCGCAGCGGCGGTAATTATCACTTCCCAATTTGTAATACAGATCGCTCAATTGGCGCGCGCTTATCCGGTGAAATCGCTCATCGCTATGGTAATCAAGGCATGGCATCAGCACCAATTACACTCAATTTTGTCGGTACTGCAGGGCAATCTTTTGGCGTTTGGAATGCTGGCGGTGTAAACCTTAATTTAACCGGTGACGCTAACGACTACGTCGGTAAAGGTATGGCCGGAGGCAAAATAGCTATTCGTCCGCCACTTGGCTCGTCATTTAAATCCAACGATGCCACCATTATTGGCAACACTTGCCTATATGGCGCTACAGGTGGCAAATTATTTGCAGCCGGTAAAGCGGGAGAACGTTTTGCGGTACGTAACTCAGGGACGATAGCGGTAGTAGAAGGGGCTGGTGATAACGCTTGTGAATATATGACTGGCGGAATTATCGCTATTTTAGGTAAGACTGGCGTCAATTTCGGCGCCGGAATGACGGGTGGCTTTGCGTATATCTTAGATGAAGATGGTGATTTTGCAGGACGCGTAAACCCTGAGTTAATTGAAGCAGTCGCACTTGATCAACTCAAAATCCATCAAGAACATTTACGCGGATTAATTGATCGTCACCTGCAAGAAACAGGCTCAACCCGTGCGCATGAAATTTTGGCTAACTTTGACCAATGGATTCCAAAATTCTACCTTGCGAAGCCAAAGTCAGCGGATATCAATACGCTGTTAGGTCATCAAAGCCGTTCAGAATCTGAACTACGTCTTCAGGCACAATAAGGGAGGGAAACCAAATGAGCCAGAATGTTTACCAATTTATTGATGTCGAGCGTATCGACCCACCTAAAAAAGCGATTCAAATTCGAAAAATCGAGTTTGTCGAAATTTATGAGCCCTTTACCGAGCAGCAAGCGGGAGCACAAGCAGACCGTTGCCTCGATTGTGGTAACCCTTATTGTGAGTGGAAATGCCCAGTGCATAACTACATTCCACAATGGTTAAAGCTTGCTAATGAAGGCCGAATTATTGAAGCGGTAGAGTTATCGCATCAAACCAATACCCTGCCAGAAGTCTGCGGTCGCGTTTGCCCGCAAGATCGCTTATGTGAAGGGGCATGTACCCTTAATGACGATTTTGGTGCGGTCACTATCGGTAATGTTGAAAAATACATTACTGATAAAGCGTTTGCAATGGGGTGGAAACCCGATATGTCAGGCGTTGAGCTCACTGATAAAAAAGTGGCTATTATCGGCGCGGGTCCTGCCGGGCTGTCATGTGCTGATGTTCTGGTGCGTAACGGCGTAAAACCAGTGGTGTTTGATCGCTACCCTGAAATTGGCGGCTTACTGACGTTCGGTATTCCTTCGTTCAAATTAGAAAAAGATATTATGGTCAATCGCCGTCGTGTCTTTAGCGAAATGGGGGTTGAGTTCCAACTTAATACTGAAGTGGGTAAGGATATCAGCATTGATACTCTGCTCGCTGATTATGATGCGGTTTTCTTAGGGGTCGGCACCTATAAAAATATGCGTGCTGGGCTCGCGAACGAAGATGCAAATGGTGTCTACGATGCGCTACCGTTCTTAGTCTCTAATACTTATCGAGTAATGGAACTTAACCAATCACAGCCTTTTATTGATATGCAAGGCAAGCGAGTTGTCGTCCTTGGTGGTGGTGATACAGCCATGGATTGTGTTAGAACATCAATTCGCCAAGGTGCTAATAACGTTATCTGCGCTTACCGCCGTGACGAAGCTAATATGCCAGGTTCTAAACGTGAAGTGAAAAATGCGCGAGAAGAAGGGGTTAACTTTATGTTTAACCTGCAACCATTGGGCATTGAGGTCGATAACTCAGGAAACGTCGTTGGCGTTAAGGTTGTCAAAACCGCATTGGGTGAAGCTGATACTGCGGGTCGTCGACGCCCTGAACCCGTTGCCAACAGTGAACATGTCTTAGCGGCTGATGCGGTGATCATGGCGTTTGGCTTTCAACCACATGCCATGCCTTGGCTTGCACCTTATAATGTCGAGCTTGATCAATGGGGCCGAATTAAAGCAGCTGACACTGAGTTTGCTTTCCAAACTACCAACCCTAAAATCTTTGCTGGCGGTGACGCGGTACGTGGTTCTGATTTGGTGGTCACCGCCATTGATGAAGGCCGAAAAGCCGCTGATGGTATTCTCGATTATTTAAATCTATAACCGACCGCCCCATAAATACGCGTAATTAACCCCACAGTTGTGTTTACAACGGTGGGGTCTTTCTGTGATTAGCCGAGTTTAGACGAGAGTTTTGGAATAATGATTATGGCTCATGCTACAATCTTAGCCATATCAGCACTGCGAGTGCACACCATCAAAAAGAGATACCATTCATGAAAATCGGCATTATTGGCGCGATGGAACAAGAAGTTGCCATCCTTAAAGATCAACTTACCGACTGCGAAACACATAACAAAGCAGGTTGTACTATCTACACTGGTAAACTAAATGATGCGAACGTAGCATTACTACAATCAGGTATTGGTAAAGTATCTGCAGCAGTAGGGACGGCTGTTTTACTTGACACCTTTAAGCCTGATGTAGTGATTAATACTGGTTCTGCTGGCGGTTTTGAATCAAGCTTAAACGTAGGTGACGTGGTTATTTCAACTGAAGTACGTTACCACGACGCTGATGTGACAGCATTTGGTTACGAAATGGGTCAAATGGCACAACAACCAGCCGCTTTCCTGTCTGATGAAAAGTTAATGTCTGTTGCTGAACAAGCACTAGCGGCATTACCACAACCACCACACGCAGTTCGTGGTTTGATTTGTACTGGCGATGCTTTTGTATGTTCAGCTGACAAACAAGACTTCATCCGTACTCATTTCCCAACTGTAGTTGCGGTTGAAATGGAAGCCGCTGCCATTGCGCAAGCTTGTCACCAATTCAAGGTTCCATTTGTGGTTGTGCGCGCAATTTCTGATGTTGCTGACAAAGAATCACCAATGAGCTTTGATGAGTTCCTGCCACTTGCAGCACAGAGCTCTTCTGTAATGGTTGCTAAAATGGTTGAATTACTAAACTAATTTATCTTAAATGAGATGATAACTACTGATGACAACTTCGGCATTTATCACCTCATTTGCAACCAATAGCTCCCTACTGGCTTTGTGGGGAGCATTAGTATTACATTGGTTATTACCCATCCCCTATCCTATGCACCCATTGCGTATCTGGCACCGTTTAGCCTTATTAATTGCAGCACGGGTCAACCATCCTCATGATAATTACGCTCAGCGATTATTAGCGGGTTATTTAGCTTGGAGCTTAATGTGGTTTACTGTATTAATCTTATTATTCGCGATGAGCCAATTAGTATTGTATCCAATTATATTTCAACTCACGCTATTATGGCTGGCTCTCGATTGGCAACAAACAGCCCATCTTAGCCATCAATTTAATCATGCTTATAACTGCAACGATAAAGCTCAATGTCGCCAATTGCTCGCCCCTCATATCAATCGAAATACCACTGTATTATCCCTGCTAGGTTTAGGCAAAGCTGGCGCTGAAACCATCATTTTAAGCTATGGCAGGCATGTAGTTGGAGTTTTGTTTTGGTATGCGATCGGTGGTGGCATTACCGCTATTTTATATCGATTAGCCATTGGCCTTGCACGAACATGGTCACCGACACGTACTCAGTATGCGGTATTTGGATATCCAGCAATACGTATTGCAGCAATACTTGATATTCTACCGCTACGGTTATTTGCTTTATTACTGAGCCTAGGACGCAATAGTCGTGTTGCGCTGCAAGGATTACGCAACCAAGGTGAAAACTGGCATTTACCCGGCCCAGGGTGGCTACTTGTTGTTATTGGACACAAGCTAACATTATCACTCGGCGGTCCAGCAATTTACAATAATAGTAAAATGGAACGACCTCGCCTTGGCGGAAGAATAACACCATCAGCACTGCATCTTGCACAAATACAACAACTCATAACGCAACGCCTTTATGTGTGGGTCGCAGTTGAAAGTTTATTACTATATATTTTTTATGGAGTTTTATAGTGCGATTCTTATGTTTACTTATATTCGTTATAAGTACCATTACACCTAGCGTTGCTGCAACGTTAGCTCAACAAACCCAACGGATTATTAGCTTATCACCGCATACCACTGAAATGGCTTATGCGGCTGGATTAGGAAACAAGCTTATAGCAGCCAGTGCTTACAGTGACTACCCTCCCGCAGCTGAAAAATTAGAGCGCGTGGCAAATTATCGCGGTCTTAAAATGGAGCGTATTTTAGCGCTAAAACCTGATTTGATTTTAGCTTGGCAAGGCGGCAACCCTAGCCGAGAATTAGCCCGTTTAGAACAACTGGGGATTAAAATACTCTATTCAAATCCAAAAACATTGGCTGATATCCCTAAAACATTAGAACAACTGGGACAATATGCCGATTCACCACAACCCGCACAGCAAGCTGCCGCTGAATTTAGACATCAGTTACAACAACTGCAACTAACCAATCACAATAAACCTAAAGTACGCTATTTTTATCAATTAGGTTCAACGCCATTAATGACCGTTGCCGATAGTGGCTGGCCAAGTCAGATTTTTCAATTTTGTGGTGGCGACAACATTTTTGCAAATAGCAGTGTGGCCTACCCGCAAGTTAACCAAGAGCAAGTAATTGTTCGTCAGCCTCAAGTGATATTTAGTGCTCAACCAATCGCTGACACTCAACAATTATGGGCACAATGGCAACACCAACTAATTGCAATAAAACAACATCATATTTACCAACTAAATACTAATTGGTTAAATAGACCAACACCACGAACATTACTTGCCATTAAACAAGTCTGTGGATTACTCAATCAAGTACGAGATGATCACTAATCACAGTATGGATATAAAGCCTGTGAATAACGTCACAAAGCATTTTATTACTGTTGTGCGTTACATATTTATTCGTACAATCTCTGCCGCTTAACTCAACTTCATTATTCTTGCAGGGACAGAGATGCTTATTTATTTTCTCGATATGTTTGGCACTGCCATTTTTGCTGCATCAGGTGTACTTATGGCCGGACGGCTACGCATGGACCCTTTTGGTGTCGTGGTACTTGCCAGTGTAACGGCGATTGGCGGTGGTACTATTCGAGATATGGCATTGGGGGCAACACCAGTTTTTTGGATTCACGATACTAATTATTTATGGGTGATTTTTATCACCTGTATTATTACCATGATCGCATCTCAACGCCCACGTCGAATGCCATGGTATTTTCTACCTGTCGCTGATGCTATCGGCCTTGCTGTATTTGTTGCCATTGGTGTGGAGAAATCATTACGCTATGGAGCATCACCATTAGTAGCCGTTATTATGGGGGTGATCACTGGATGTGGTGGGGGTGTTATTCGTGATGTCTTAGGTCGTGAAGTGCCGATGATTTTTAGAACGGAGGTTTACGCTACTGCTTGTATTATTGGCGGTACCATTCATACCCTTAGTTTATCACTGGGTGTCCTACCGTCAATGGCAGCCATTATGGGCATTATTACCACCCTTTCAATACGCTTAGCCGCTATTCGTTGGAATCTTTCTTTACCCACTTTTGCTTTGCGTAACTAACCTAACGTAATGACACCACTGATAATAAAAAACCGCCACTATGTAACATGGCGGTTTTTTATATCTTTTGTTTATCATTTATTAAACATAGCGTTATTGCTTAATAGTCATGATATTGAGATAACAACTATTCTTCAATAACCATACGACTGCGTTGAAAGCGACGGTAAACCAGCCAGATAATAGCTATAACGATAACCGCAGCAACAATCCAACATTGGGTTTGATATTTATGATAAAACGCCAGAATGGGGGCGACTTCATCACGTAAATAGGCAGGCGCAACACCAAACACAAGTAACCACATGGTCACCGCGAGAAAGTTACCCGTAAAGAACAATTTAGCGGGCATTGCTGCAATACCACAGCCAATACACATAAATTGTTTAATGCCTTCCACAAAACGGCTAATGATAAGCCCTAACATGCCATAGCGATCGATAAAACCATGCAATTTGGTTAATGTTTTAGGCTTAATCCATTGTTTTCGAGTGACAACGTGTCCAAATTGACGCCCAATAAAATAACCAATGCTATTACCAATAAAGCTGGCACTCCAGCCAACCATCAATACCGCGGGTAATGATATTTTTCCTGATGCCGCTAATAAACTTGCCACGACCAGTAATGACTGTCCTGGCGCGGGAATCCCCATCCCTTCAACCGCAATTGCCAGCGCTAAAATATAATAGCCATATTGCTGCAGCAATGGCGTGAGTTCAGTAATAATATGTTGAATCGATTCCATGGCTAGTCTATGTCAGAAAAAAGAATTTTAATTTGTGATGATAGACCGAATTTAACAGAGACTATAACGATCAAAGCTAAAAATTAAGCTTACCAAAATGAACTAATTTATAAAAAACGGCTCTCAGTAGATAAGAATATGTTTTACAACAACATCAAAACCTACTTTCACTCTGTTGTAAAAGTAGTCATTGTTGATTGATTCGACAAATTTTATAAAAAAATATTGAATATTTGATCTTCAATGGCACCAGATATTGAGGCCATTACACTTAATATTATTTATTTTTCATCTAGTACCATCATGAATGGAAGCTCATTACCTCGTATGCCAAGAATAAATAAAATACTGATAGGGATAATCAGTAGTGCGGTTATTGCGCTTATTATGACATCTGAAATTTATGCAGACCCTCTCACTAAAACTGAATTTAAATATCAATTAGGTCAGCACTATCCGCTCGTTTTATCTCCATCATCAGCGACTACACCGAAACAGCCACCACACTCAGCGTTAGTATGGAAAAACCATATAGTTAAAAATGGTGAAAGTTTAGCTACTGCATTTGATAGTGTTGATTTAGACAGCGCGCTATTACATCAAATTGTTGCAACTAACAATAAAACCAAAAAACTGACGTCACTGCGTCCTGGAGATAAATTAAATTTTGGTTTTGATGATGCGGGTAAATTAATGGAATTACACCAACCATTAACCAACCTTGAAACCTTAGTCATCAAACGTAATCGTGCTAACAATGACTTTTCTGCCACTATTACGAAACAACAGCTTGAAACCCAAACCAATTATGCGCAAGCAACCATTGACTCTAGTTTCTGGAGTGCCGCAGATAAAGCAGGATTAACAGCCAATCAAATCATGGAAATAGCAGCGCTATTTGGTTGGGATATCGACTTTGCACTTGATATTCGTGCAGGAGATAAATTTGAAGTGTTATTTGAACAACATTATCTTGATGGCAACCCGATAGATCACGGTAATATTTTAGCTGCCACGTTTACCAATATGGGACAAACATTTACGGCTGTCCGCCATGATAACGGTAAATATTATGATAAAAATGGTCAGGCGATGCGAAAAGCTTTTCTTCGCTCACCGATCAACTTCCGTTACGTCAGCTCTAATTTTAATCCGCGCCGTTTACACCCTGTCACTAAGCAAGTAAAAGCACACCGAGGTACTGATTATGTGGCTCCCGTCGGCACCCCTATTTGGGCTGCTGGCGATGGTGTGGTTATCGAATCAAGCTATAATAAATTTAACGGCAACTATGTCTTTATTCGCCATAATGGTAATTACGTTACTAAGTATTTACACATGACGAAACGGATGGTTAAAAGTGGTCAACGTATAAAACAAGGACAAACCATTGGAACGCTAGGTGGAACAGGACGAGTGACCGGCCCGCATCTGCATTATGAATTTTTAGTCAATGGTAAACATAAAAACCCACGTACAGTCGATTTACCTCAAGCCCATTCACTTTCAGGTGTAACGCAAACGATATTTAAACAACAAGCAAATAGCAAACTAGGGCAGGTAAAAAACTACAGTCAGTTATTAACAAACAATGGTATTTTATTACCCCAAAGCTAATTAATGGCTGTAATGGCTGTCTGTATCCCAAAAAAAAACCGTCAGATAGACGGCTTTGTTATAATGCAGAAGCTCATAGTGTTAAACGCTAAATGATGCGCCACAGCCACATGTTGTGGTGGCATTAGGGTTATTCACAAAGAAGCGTGAACCTTCTAAGCCTTCAGTGTAATCAACGATACCTCCCACTAAATACTGTAAGCTCATTGGATCAACAACTAATGTTACGCCGTTGTTTTCAATGGTCATATCGCCATCATTGACTTTTTCATCAAACGTAAAGCCATATTGAAACCCACTACAACCACCACCTGTAATATATACACGTAGTTTTAATTCTGGGTTTTCTTCTTCAGCGATAAGCGTTTTTACTTTATTCGCAGCCACATCAGAAAAAGTCAGCGGCAAATTAACATCGCTCATTACAAAACCTCTTAAAAACTTCCATTAATTAATGGTGATTATCCAATACCTGACTATTGTGTTCAAGTATTAGCCGTCTCAACTGGAGCATCATGTGGTGAATCGTGGCCTAATTTTTCTTTTTTAATCGTACGATGCAACAATTGGGAGTAAATCGGCTGACCACCTAACATTTGAGCCATCATAGTTGCACCCAGTGTAGTTACAACTAAGGGTAAAATAAGGTAGTAGTTATTGGTCATTTCAATCACCAATAAAATACCAGTAATAGGTGCGCGCACAGTTGCTGCAAATAACGCCCCCATACCGGCGATAGCAAATAAACCCGGTGCAATGCCTAAATGAGGATAAAGGTCGAGAGCTACGGTGCCAAAAAACGTACCAAATAAAGTCCCCAATGCCAGCATTGGTGCAAAAATACCACCGGGAGCACCAGATCCAAAACATAATAGTGTTGTTACAACACGAGCAAAGAACAACAGCAATAGCATATTTAAACTATAGTCGCCATTAGTCGCAGGAGGAATAAGGAAAACACCGCCGCCAGTTAGCTCAGGGAAATAAAGTAACAATAAGCCGAAACAACCACCTAATAAGCCCCCCGTAATTAAATAACGGGTACGATTATTATGGTGAATAGTGACAAACCAATCTAATGTAAAAATAATTAAACGGTTAAAAACGACACCAAAGCCACCAAAGAGTAGCCCTAGAACTAAAAATAACCATAATGATGTTAGCGCAGGAGCATCATATTGCGGCATCGTAATAACCGCGTTTTGGCCTGAAATAAAGCGAAATACGATCGTCGACATCATCGCTGAAATCATTACACATTTAACTGAAATCAAACTATAACGAAATTGAGGTCGCATTTCCTCAATTACAAACATGATACCCGCCATAGGCGCATTAAATGCTGCTGCTAAACCACCAGCAGCACCTGCCGCAAGTAATGAGTGACGGCCTTCTTTATCCTTTAAACGGAAAATATCTGAAATCATACGACCAATATTACCGCCCATTTGTACAGTCGGACCTTCACGACCCAGCACCATACCTGAACCTAATGCCCCTAAGCCACCAAAGAACTTAACCGGAATAACTCGCCACCAACGTACAGGACGCATTTCATCCATTGCACCTTCAATTTCAGGAATACCAGACCCCCCCGCTTCAGGTGCAAAACGACACACTAAAAAATAACCGATGAAGGCTAAAATACCACTGACAAGGAATGCCGCTAACCATAATGGCAGCACACTGGTAATTTCATCACGCAGCCAAACTGTCCGTTGTTCACTCACCCATCGCACACCAATTTCAAATAGTGTACCGACTAAGCCAGCAAGTGTTCCAACTAAAGCCGAAAGAAATAGAACAGAAACAGGTGTTTTATCTTGGGTCAAAAAACGCCTAACCAAACCACTAGGTTGCAGGTGGAAAGGCATATGAAGACCGCGCGATTTTTCAGTCATTAGAGAGCCGTATTATATAAAGATAGCGCCATTACAGCGAGAGGATGAAGATAGGATCAGTACTATAGCCTAATCCAATGTGGTTATGATTTATACTGCCAATGTTGAAAAATAGCTTTGCAACTGTGACTTGTTTCCCAAAATCAACGGGTTTTATTTTGAATTTAGCTTCATTTAAAACAATAAAATGACTCTATATTCAGCAACACTTTAGGTACAATAAGGCAGTTTCACTCCCCACACTTCTCTTGCCTATGATTAATTAGGACAGATAATTCTGTGGATTGAATCACCGCCTTACTTTTTTATAGGATTTCACATGAGCAAAACGAACAAGTCAGCTGATTTATTTGCTAAAGCACGACAAAAAATCCCTGGGGGTGTTAACTCACCAGTCCGTGCTTTTGCTGGTGTTGGTGGCACACCACTATTTATTGAGCGTGCTGATGGCGCTTATATCTTTGATGCCGATGGTAATGCCTATATCGATTATGTTGGTTCATGGGGTCCTATGATTTTAGGACATAACCATGCCGCTATTCGTGATGCTGTAATTAACGCCGCACAACAAGGCTTAAGCTTTGGCGCACCAACAGCAATGGAAATCACCATGGCTGAGTTAGTATCAGAACTCGTACCGTCAATGGAAATGGTCCGTATGGTAAGTTCAGGCACTGAAGCTACCATGAGTGCTATTCGTCTTGCTCGTGGTTTTACTGGTCGTGACAAAATTCTGAAATTTGAAGGCTGTTACCACGGTCATGCTGACTGCCTATTAGTAAAAGCTGGCTCAGGTGCATTAACTCTGGGGCAACCAAGCTCTCCAGGTGTTCCAACTGACTTTGCTAAACATACGTTAACTGCAACTTACAACGATTTGAATTCAGTTCGTGAAGCGTTCATGGCTCAACCAGATCAGATCGCTTGTATTATTGTTGAGCCCGTTGCTGGCAACATGAATTGCATTCCACCCGTACCAGGCTTCCTTGAAGGCCTTCGTAAAATTTGTGATGAATTTGGCGCGCTACTGATCCTTGATGAAGTCATGACGGGTTTCCGTGTTTCACAAGGTGGCGCGCAAGGGTATTACAACATCAAACCTGATATCACAACACTGGGTAAAATTATCGGTGGTGGTATGCCTGTGGGTGCCTTTGGGGGACGTCGTGATGTAATGGAATTTGTCGCGCCAACTGGCCCTGTATATCAAGCGGGGACGCTATCAGGTAACCCTGTAGCAATGGCGGCAGGTCATGCTTGTTTAACCGTATTAACAGAAGACGGTAATGAACAACGCTTAGCGAAAACCACTCAGCGTTTAGCAACAGGCTTTAAAGCTTTAGCTGATAAACACGGTATTCCACTGGCGGTAAACCAAGTTGGTGCAATGTTTGGTTTCTTCTTTATCGATCAAGATACTGTGACTTGCTATGACGATGTGACCAAGTGTGACATTGAACGCTTCAAGCGCTTCTTTAATTTAATGCTCGATAAAGGCGTGTACCTCGCACCTTCAGCCTATGAAGCATGTTTTACCTCACTCGCACACAATACCAAAGAAATTGATGCTACATTAGAAGCGGCAGATTTTGCGTTTGCCACTCTGGCTGCTGAAGCAAAATAGCATTGTTTTAAAATAAATGAGCTAATGTTATTAAAAACATTATTTTATTAATGCTATTATGAAGAAAGGTCACGTAGGTGGCCTTTTTTTATGATGAATATCAGTAACTATCTATTGCCAAAAATAAACGGCAAGCCCTGCAACAAGTACTAAAATGATTAGCACTAACGGTGGCTTACGCTTTTTTTTGTCATCACAACCACAATTACAACATCCCATAAGCTATCTCCTTGATAAGAGCTATAATCATCAAATAATGGTGATGATTATAATGATAATTCTTATCAATTACAGTGAAAATAGCTTTATCGGTCGATTTTAAAAGGATACATATCGTGCCTCAACCCTTTAAGGTAGAACCTCGCCACTGGATGCTAATAGTGGCACTCTTTGTCGCTTCTTTCGCAAGTTATAAATTAATCGAGCCCTACCTCGGTCCGATTGTATTAGCGTTTATTATCTCTTTATTGTTCACGCCCATGCATAAGCGCTTACTTGCTAAAATGCCGACGCGTGAAAATACAGCGGCAATGCTGTCATGTTTTATTATGACGGTAATTATCGTTATTCCTTTGTTAGTGGTGTTTTCGTCGATTGTGCATCAAGGCACCACCGTATCAAAAGAAAGCTACACTTGGCTAACAACCGGAGGACCCAAAGAACTGTTTGCTCATCCTCTTGCTCAAAAAACACTGGCTTTAATTGATAAATACTCACCATTCCATGATTTTGATCCCCAAGTGATCATTCAAAAAATCGCTACTACCGCATCTCAAGTCGGCTCTCAAGCGCTGAATATCAGTGCACGTATTCTAGGCGATGCGACCAGTATCTTAGTAAACTTTATGATGATGCTGTTTGTACTGTTCTTTCTGCTACGTGATAACGATAAAATGATTGCCGCGATCCGTCACGTGATTCCACTGTCTCGCAGTCAAGAAGATGCAATCATGGAAGAAGTTGAGCAAGTAGCCAAATCTGCCGTACTCGGATCATTTCTAACCGCTTTGGCACAAGGTGTTGCTGGTGGCTTTGCAATGTGGCTATGTGGCTTCCAAGGTTTGTTCTGGGGTTCAATGATGGCCTTTGCCTCATTAATTCCCGTGGTTGGTACCGCTTTAATCTGGATTCCAGCATCACTGTATTTACTGTTAATCGGTGATTGGGAATGGTCATTGTTCCTTACAGGTTGGGGCATCATTGTTGTCGGTTCTATCGATAACATCGTGCGTCCGTTATTAATGCAAGGCAGTTCAAGTATGAACACCTTATTGATCTTCTTTTCAATCATTGGTGGTATTCAATTATTTGGCTTAATTGGTATGATCTACGGTCCAATTATTTTTGGTGTTACTTTAGTGTTGTTTAAAATGTATGAAGTTGAATTTCAATCATTCCTTCAACAACAAGATGATAATTAACCATCAATAATCCCTCATGATACTGCCGTTATTATTAACAATAATAACGGCAGTCTATGATTATACTTATTCTCTCTAGCAGTGACTTTCCATCTGCCACTATTTATGGAACAATCCGCGCTCCTGAACCATGATGTCTATTTTGAGGCCAGTTAAATGTCTTATTCCGCCGCGAGCCAAGTGGTTGCTCGTCAATCTGAATTTTTTGAAAACCGCAAAGTCCTTATTGCTGGTGAATTAAATGATACCTTTGCCTCAGAATTGCTTACAACAGCTCAATCAGTAACAGTCTTTACCACCAATTATGGTTACCTAGGTGACATTGAACACCATCAAGCGATTGATTGTCATTTTGGTGCAGAACTTAACGCTGAACTCGATATTGATATGATTCTGCTTTATTGGCCCAAAGCAAAAGCAGAAGCAGATTATTTATTATCAATGCTACTCAGTAAATTTTCTGCTGGTGTTGAAATTTGTATCGTCGGTGAAAACCGTTGTGGTGTCAGAAGTGCAGAAAAAATGTTTGCGCAATATGGCCCATTAACTAAATATGATTCAGCCCGCCGTTGTAGCTTCTACTGGGGACGCTGTGATAACCCAGCCCCAGCTTTTGACATCAATAAATGGTTCCGTAGTTACCCAATTAATATTGCTGGTGTTAGCCTTACCGTGCGCTCTTTACCTGGCGTCTTTAGCCATGGTGAATTTGATAAAGGTTCAGAACTTCTACTCAATAACTTACCCGCGCTTAACGGTAAAGTACTTGATTTTGGTTGTGGTGCCGGCGTTATTGGCGCAGTAATGAAAGCCAAGTACCCTCAGATTGACTTAGATCTGTGTGATATTAGTGCCTTAGCCATTGAGTCAGCGAAAGAAACTTTCAAGGTTAACCAACTTGCTGCCAACTTTATCGCCACTGACGTTTATAAAAACATTACTGGTCCTTACCAATATTTAATCAGTAATCCCCCTTTCCATGCTGGTTTAAAAACATTTTATACCGCAACGGAAACATTTATTAATCAAGCGCCGAGTTACTTAAATAATGGTGGTGAATTAGTGATTGTGGCGAACTGTTTTCTGCAATATCCACCCTTGATTGAAGCCACTCTTGGCCAGTGTGAGATCAGTTCTCACACTAATAAATTCAATGTCTATACGGCAAAAAAATAACATATCACAACTTTACACTTCATTTTTGAATTTTATAAAGGGCAGTCAATACTGCCCTTTTTTATGACGTTAATTTCGTTAATTTTGTGCTTTTTGACACGATTCTATTTCTAGTTACTTGATCCATAATAAAAACATAGTATAAACACGGTAATTCATCACGTTGAGTTAAAACGATAAAGGATAATCGTTAAAATCTTAATGTTCATTTTAACGTGACTATTTTTGTCGTTAAAACCGTAAATTCCACCATCTTATTCAGGCACCGGAATGCAGAATACTAAACGTTTCAAACGTCTTCAGCACACACTCATGCTGGCATTTTTAGTGCTCAGTATCACCCCTTTGATATTGTCAGCTCTTTACTTTCTAAATTCTCACACTAAAGATTTAGCCGAGCAAAGCATCAGCCATCTGGCTTCGTTGCGTGATAATAAACAAAAACAATTACAGAGTTTCTTTGCCGCTAAAGAGTCTGAAGTAAAAAGCTTTGCTCGCTCTGAATTATCAAATAATAGTGGTGGAAGATTTTACGGTTTAGTGGGTGCATTCCATCAACTTGGCAATATTGATTCACAACTTGATGCACAAGGTCGCGCTCATTATTTCAATTCAACCCTTACCACTAAAAGTGATCAAACCGCCAATAGTGGCTACCTTGGACATGAACGCTATCGTTTAATGTTTAAACGCTATAATGCCGTTTATAATGAGTATCTTAAACGTTCAGATTTTAAAGATATTATGCTGGTTGATATCTCTGGTGATGTCGTTTATTCAGTTAAAAACCACAACCTTTTTGGGGTCAATCTATTGGCAAAAAAAACCTCTCATAGCGCCTTACAGCAAACCTTTAAAGCCATTAAAGAAAAAACCCAGCAAAGCCCTAATAACCCAGAGCAAGTCCCGGTAGTCTTTACCGACTTTAGTGCTAATAGCCACAGTAATGAAACAACGGCTTGGTTTGCAGCACCAATTATCCAACAAGGCTATCTACATAGTTATGTCTTTATGGAGCTAAGTAACCAAAAGATCACTGAACTGATTCAAGACAATACTAAGCATATTCAAACCTTATTAGTCGGCACTGATCATAAATTACGCTTTGAAACTCAGTCGAAATTACCAATACAATTACAAAGCCAAAGTATCGATCAAGCACTTGCTGGTAAATCAGGCATTGGTAGCTTTATTAATTACGATAATATTCCTGTATTAGGCGCATTTTCGCCGCTAAATATATTAGATCACCATTGGGCGCTAGTGGTTGAGTTTCCTGAAAAAGAAGCCTTTGCACGAATCTTTGAATTAGAAAAAATCTTTGTCGCAGCCATGGTTACCGCGATTATTTTAGTGATCATTACGTCACATTGGCTGTCAAATTCTATTACCGCACCATTATTACGCTTAACGTGGGCGGCAGAAAAAGCCTCTGGTGGTGATTTAGATCAAAAAATTGATGGTACTGAACGTCATGATGAAATTGGACGATTAGCGATCAGCTTTGCCCGTATGCAACGCTCTATTCGCGAGAAAATTGGGCTTATTCGCCAGCAAAATAAAGAGTTAGAACATAACCTAACCATTATTCGTCAACAAAATAATGAACTCCAAACTGCGGATAAAATGAAAGACGAATTCCTTGCAACCACCTCGCATGAATTACGCACACCACTGCATGGCATGGTGGGGATTGCTGAATCGTTATTAGCGGGAGCCAATGGCGCATTACATCAATCACAACGCCGCCAATTAGAAATGATCATTAATAGCGGTCAACGTTTAACCACACTGGTTGATGATCTGCTTGATTACCATAAGATGCGTTATGGCGATCTTGATATTAACCACCAAGCGGTTGATATGTCTGTAGCTATTCGATTAGTACTGGAATTATCGAGCCATTTATTAGGCAATAAACCGATTCGAATTATTAATCAAATTCCAACGGATCTACCTCTGGTTGATGCGGACGAACAACGTTTAGAACAAGTGCTATATAACTTAGTGGGCAATGCGATTAAATACACCTCTGAAGGTAAAATTATTTTATCGGCTACAATATTAGAACATCAATTACGGATTCAAGTAGTTGATACAGGACAAGGTATTCCCAGCGAACAACTCGAGCATATTTTTGAACCGCTTATACAAGCCAATACCGGATCAGCTAATTACCGTCAAGGGGCTGGGCTTGGGCTATCGATCAGTCGCCAATTGATCGAACTAATGGGTGGACGCTTGTATGTCAGTAGCCAACCAATGGTAGGAACAACGTTCAGTTTCACTCTCAATTTAGCCAATGCCAATCAAATTGCAGCAATGGCGGCGAATCCCAATAAAAATCATTTCAAAGCGCCATTACTCAATATGGCAAATTATGATGCGTCTGATTTACCAGAAAATCCAGATGGCGAATTGTTGCTAGTTGTCGATGATGAACCCGTTAATTTACAAATACTAACCAATTTCTTACGTCTTGCTGGTTATCGAGTTCAAACGGCGGAAAGTGGCCCTCAAGCGTTAGCATTGATCACTGAACAGCAGCCCGATTTAGTGCTACTTGATATTATGATGCCTGAAATGAGTGGCTATGAAGTGTGTAATAAATTACGTAAAACACATTCCATGTTAGCGCTGCCCATCATTATGTTATCAGCCCTGGGGCAAGTACAAGATCGCCTCAAAGGCTTTGAATGTGGCGCCAATGATTATTTAACCAAACCATTTAATAAAGAAGAACTTATAGCGAGAATTAGGGCTTATTTACAAGCAGGAAAAACCGAAATTGAGCGCCAGAAAAACCAAGCACTAGAACAGGAAATTCATCGTCGTGAACAAGTCGAAATTGGACTGATAGAAACCCAAAGTCGCTTACTTGGGCTACTAGACTCAACCAATGAGGCGATCATTTGTGTTCAGCACGAAGGTCGAATCCGTTATGCCAACAGTGCTGCGGGCAAACTATTTAAACGCACGCCTGAGCTATTAGAGCGCTATACCATTGACGATATTCTAGCGACCCCATTGCCAGCAGCTGTCGCGGATAATCATCATTTTAATGGTCAACTTAGCTATTACATTGGTGATCACAAACAACAATTAATGACCGATGTTATCAATTTACCGATTGAGTCAGGGCTTAAACAAATGTTTGTCTTTGATAGCCAAGGACCATCGGCTGATCATCGTATCAACCTACTTGAAAATGCTATTGATGTGTTGTCTGAATTTGCCTTTAATGGCGATAAAAATAACCTTCAACAACTGCGAGAGTTAGGAGGAGAATTTACCCGTTTAGCCGACAAATTAGGGGATGGTGATCATAATAAAGCTGAAATAATTCGCCAACTATTAGTCGATGCCATGAAAGCAACCTTGGTGTTTTGGGAACAAGAATCACATAAAAATAAATTTGAATTAGCTGAAGAAAGTGGTTTATGGCGCGTTTATTTAGACCGTAGCACACTCCAAACACGTACCTTAGATAAATACCTTCAACTTGAAACGTTACCCAAAACACCCCGCTGGCGAACTGTCATTAATACCATTGATTTTGTATTAGAACGCTGCCCACAATCGAATACCTATCGCCAAGAACTCGTCATTATGCGGGATAAGTTACATCATATCATTAGTCATAACTGACCCTAATTATCGTCATAATAGCGTCCCAAAAGGCTCTCTCAGAGCCTTTTTTATTATCTACATTATATCAACGACCATTCTCAGACGGCTCAATAGCACAATGATATGATTCAATCCTCCCCTTTGTTGACACCATTATTCATGTCTTTGGTGTACAACTATCACTTTTTTAATCTTTGAAATAATCCCGTTTGAAGGCCTATAAATGATCAAGGTCACACTATCATTAGTGGTCAAAATTAAATCATATTCATCAAAAAACGCCATTCTTCGGCGCTAAAAATAAATTCTTTTAGTTTATGAGAACCGAATCACAACAAACTAACAGCCAAAAATTTCCGTATAAAAATAAGCAAAAAAAACCATATGCGTTACATCACATCACGTAAAATAAAAATTAACCCCCCTATTTTAAAAGAATAAATAAAGTAGTGAGCACTAACACTACAAATGTAACAACGACTTTCATATGTGATACTAAGCACGCTATTTACTAACTGCTCAATCACGTAAAACAATGAAATTAACACTTTTGACGGCAACAATTGTTTTTTTGACGTTTTTGACGGGCGACCACATTGACGATTTAACCAATACAGCCAATATTGAAGCCACTGAGAGCCTACAAGGCCATTCAATGGTTCAGCGTTACTCAGGTTCCAATGAAGTAGGTTTACAGCGCTCCAATGACGGAGCTAATTTTTATTTCCATTAGTGAAACAGAGCTAAGAGTAAGGAACAGCTATGCTTGCCAATATAAACAAAACTAAGTTAGCACTTGCAGTTGTTGCTGCAGCAACCGCTTTTACAGCACCCGTTGCTACTGCATCAGAAAAAAGCCAGCTAACAATCGTACCTGATTTCTACCCTACAATGGTGCGTAACTTTAACCCGTTTTTAGCAACAAACCTTCGCACAACAACTGAGTTCGTTTATGAGCCATTGGTAATCTTTAACCAAATGCAAGGTAACGAGCCTGTTATGCGTTTGGCGAAAGACTACTACATGTCTGACGACCTAATGAAGGTAACATTTGAAATTCGTGATGGCGTAAAATGGTCTGATGGTAAAGCATTCACTGCTGGTGATGTTGTTTACTCTTTTGACTTAGTAAAAAACAAGCCAGAGCTAGATCAAATCGGTATCAACAAGTGGGTTAAATCAGTTAAGCAAGACGGTAACAAAGTTATCTTTGAACTAACTGCTGCAAACTCAAACGTTCCATTTGAAATTTCAAAAGTACCTGTTGTTCCTAAGCACATCTGGAGCAAAGTTAAGAACCCTACAACGTTCACTAACGAAAACCCTGTAGGTACTGGCCCATTTACTGAGATCGACACATTTACTCCTCAGCTTTATGTTCAATGTCGTAACCCTAACTACTGGGATAACGCCAACCTAGAAGTTGATTGTTTACGTGTTCCTCAAATTGCAAACAACGACCAACTACTAACTAAGATCATCAACTCTGAGCTAGATTGGACGTCATCATTCATTCCTGATATCGACAGCACTTATGCTGCAGCAAATCCAAACCACAAATACTGGTACCCTGCTGCTGGCACAATGTCATTCATGTTGAACTACAAATCGCCAAAAGCAGGTAACAACGAAGCAATCAACAATGTTGACTTCCGTCGTGCGTTCTCTATGGCAATTGACCGTCAAACTATCATCGACATCGCGTTCTACGGTGCTGGTACACCAAACGATTACGCTTCAGGTCTAGGTGATAGCTTCAAATCATGGTCTGACGAAGCTGTACATAATAAGTACAAAGCTTTCAACACATACAACATCAAAGGCGCTAAAGATCTTCTAGCTAAAGCTGGCTTTAAAGACCTTGATGGTGACGGATTTGTTGAGTCACCAAAAGGTGAGAAAATTGAGCTTGAAGTTCAATCACCAAACGGCTGGACTGACTTCAACAACACTGTACAACTAGGTGTTGAGCAACTTCAAGAAGCGGGTATCAATGCAAAAGCACGTACTCCTGACTTTGCTGTATACAATGAATCAATGCTGAAAGGCACTTACGATGTAGCATTTACTAACTACTTCCACGGTGCAGATCCACACCTATACTGGGACAGTGCGTACAACTCACGTCTACAGAAAGGTGACGGTATGCCACGTTTCGCTATGCATTACTTCAAGAATGCACAGTTAGATTCGCTACTAGACAGCTTCTACAAAACGGCTGATAAGGGTGAGCAAATCAAGATTGCTCATAGCATTCAGAAAATCATTGCTGAGAACCAAGTAACAATCCCAGTAATCTCTGGTGCTAACAACTTCCAATACAATGAAGCTCGCTTCACTGGTTGGTGGAATGAGAAGAACCCTAAAGGCCGTCCAATGGTATGGGCTGGTGTTCAAGAGCGTCTACTTCAAGTTCTAGACCTAAAACCAAAAGCGTAATATCTGCTTAAATTTGCGGTGCACGCCTTGTGCACCGCCTCTTCCCTCTAATCCTTTTTGCAATCAAAGGTATGGCGTTTTCGTCAGGGGGTTTTACGTCCTGAATTCAGCTCAGGAAGGCAAGCTGGATGTGTAAGGTGTGAGTTATGGGATTCTTTTTACGTCGTTTATCGTTTTATTTTATCGCGTTAATTTTCGCGGCAACGCTAAACTTTATTCTTCCGCGTGCGATGCCAGGTGACCCAGTTACCATGATGTTCGCAAACGCAACTGCACAGGTAACCCCTGAGCGAATTGAAGCCATGAAGAAGCTACTAGGCTTTGTTGATGGTCCTCTTTATGAACAATACTTTTCGTATTTAGCGAACGTATTTACTTGGAACCTTGGCACTTCAATTAAATTTTACCCATTGTCAGTCAATGACTTACTCGGTGGTGCAATTGGTTGGTCACTATTTCTAGCGGGTTCTGCAGTAATTATTTCATTCTGTGTTGGCTCTGTATTTGGTATTTTTGCAGCATGGAAACGTGGCAGTAGCTACGATACTTTCATCTCTCCAGGAATGTTAGTGGTGCAAGCCGTTCCACCCGTTGTAATCGCGATGTTAGTCATGTTTACCTTTGCTATCGGCTTACAGTGGTTCCCTACAGGTAACGCATATACCGCAGGTTTAACGCCGGATTGGAGCAGCTTCGCATTCTATAAAGATGTGCTCTACCATGCCGCCTTACCTCTTTTCTGTGCCACTATTATTCAAATTGGCGGTTTCCTAATTGGCATGCGTAACAACATGATTAACTTGCTAAATGAAGACTACATCACCATGGCAAAAGGAAAAGGCCTGAGTGAAAACCGTGTGGTATTCAACTACGCAGCACGAAATGCAATGCTACCAAGTGTTACCGCACTATCAATGGCGTTAGGTATGGCGATTGGTGGTCAGTTAATTATCGAAATGATTTTCAACTATCCTGGTTTGGGTACGGTGATGCTAAACGCTATTCATTCGCGTGATTACCAAGTACTGCAAGGTCAGTTACTTATTATGACGATGTTTATGTTGTTCTTTAACTTTATGGCCGACATCCTAATCGTTGCGCTAGACCCTCGTCTACGTAAAGGAGGCAAGTAATCATGAAAGGCTTATTTAAATTACTCTCTAGCAACCCTAAAGCAATGTTTGGTCTCGGCATTATTATCATATTCATACTAACAGCGCTATTTGCACCGTTTATTACCCAATATTCACCAGACAAAAGAACCGGTAATCCACATGAATACCCAGCTTTTGTTGTAAAAGCTGCGCAAGATAATCCAGAAGGTTGGATCGCTAAAAACTTGGCAACCAACAAACGTACGTTATTAATGTCAAAAGATGCTGATCACGTACTCGGTACTTCTCGTATGGGTCGTGATATCTGGTCTCAACTTGTTTATGGCGCACGTACATCATTAGCTGTTGGCTTTGGTGCTGGTCTATTAGTGTGTTTCCTAGCAACAATTATCGGTATTTCAGCAGGTTACTTTGGTGGGCGAGTCGATGAATTCCTCACCGCATGTATGAATATCATGTTGGTAATGCCACAACTGCCGATTCTATTTGTTATCGCCGCGTTTGTTGGCCAAGCAGGACCATTAACCATTGCCATTGTAATTGCGGTCACCTCTTGGGCATGGGGCGCACGTGTCGTACGCGCACAAACCCTATCGATTAGAGAAAAAGAATTTGTAAAAGCCGCTGAAGTATTAGGTGAATCGTCTCCTCGTATCATTTTCGTTGAGATTCTTCCTAACCTTATCTCTATCGTTGGTGCGAGCTTTATCGGTTCGGTAATGTATGCGATTAACGTAGAAGCAACGCTTTCATTCTTAGGCCTAGGCGATCCAAATGGCATTAGTTGGGGCGTAATGTTGTACAACGTTCAAACATCATCTTCAATGTTAGTTGGCGCTTGGTGGGAAGTATTAGCACCTTGTATCGCACTGATATTTATCGCAATTGGCCTTGCTATGTTGAACTTCGCAGTCGATGAAATTGCGAACCCACAGTTACGTTCACATAAAGGCATGCGTCGTTGGAAAAACCTGGCAAAAGAAACAGCAAAACAAGCACAACCGGTTGAAGCTATCCCTCAACCAGCACTAGAAGGCGGGACTAAATAATGACCGATCCACAAATCTCAATTCGTAATTTATGTGTTGATTATATTACTGATGCTGGCGATGTCCGTGCAGTTAATAATGTTAGCTTTGATATTGGTAAGGGTGAAGTTTTTGGTCTAGCCGGTGAGTCAGGCTGTGGTAAATCAACCGTTGCATTTTCACTGATGCGTCTACATAAGCCACCAGCATTCATTACCGGTGGTGAGGTAATCTTTGACGGTCATGGTGATATTTTGAAGAAAACGGATATGGCAATGTCAGCCTTCCGTTGGAGCGAAATGTCAATGGTATTCCAAAGTGCGATGAATGCCTTGAACCCTGTATTAACCATGGAAGAGCAATTTTGTGATGTGATCATGCGTCACACCACCATGAACCGTAAGCAAGCGATTCGCCGTGCTGAAGGATTATTAGAGATTGTTGATATTCACCCAAGTCGTTTACGTGATTATCCACACCAGTTTTCAGGCGGTATGCGTCAACGTTTAGTTATCGCAATTGCACTGGCGCTAAATCCAAAAATGATCATCATGGATGAGCCAACAACCGCACTTGATGTAGTGGTTCAACGTGAAATTCTACAAAAAATTTATGCATTAAAAGAAGAATTTGGCTTCTCAATTTTATTTATTACTCATGATTTATCACTGATGGTCGAGTTCTCTGATCGTATCGGCATCATGTACTCAGGGGAATTAATTGAAGTTGCACCATCAAAACAAATTCTTGAAACACCGTACCACCCATACACCGAAGGCTTGGGAAGTTCATTCCCGCCATTAACAGGCCCTAAAACACGTTTAACAGGCATTCCAGGTAATCCATTGAATTTACTTGAAATACCACAAGGTTGTCGCTTTCAAGCTCGCTGTGGAAAAACCCACCCAGCGTGTTTCAGTACGCCAACTCAGTTAAGCCAGATTGAACCAGGACGTTTATCAAACTGCCACCTATTTACCAATACAGGTAACTAGCAGCAACACATCGCATTTATAGGCAGTATTTAGGAGACACTATGAGCAAGCCTGTTGGAACACCGATTGTCGAAGGTAAAAATCTAATTAAAGATTTTTCGGTAAACAGTAACTCACTTAAAAAATCAAAGATGCGTGCAATTAACGACGTATCTTTCAAAATGTACAAAAGCCGTGGCTTAGCCGTGGTTGGCGAATCAGGTTCAGGTAAATCAACTACCGCAAAAATGATCGCTAAAATGTATGCGCCAAGTGGCGGCCACATTGAATATTACGGGCGCGACATTCAGACCATCACCAGCCGTGATGATGTGATGAAATACCGTCAAGGGGTACAAATGGTATGGCAAGATCCGTTTGGATCATTAAACCCTACTCATACTATTTTTCATCATATAGCGCGCCCATTACTGATCCACAACAAAGTGCCATCGGGTAATAAAAAAGAACTTGAAGAGACGGTATACAACCTTCTTGAGCAAGTGGGCCTCATTCCACCAAAAGCCACCGCAGCAAAATTTCCGCACCAGCTTTCAGGCGGCCAACGTCAACGTGTCAACTTAGCCCGCAACATTGCCGTTGGCGCTGAGGTGGTACTAGCCGATGAACCAACCTCAATGCTTGATGTTTCAATCCGTGCTGGTGTTCTTAACCTAATGGAAGAGATGAAATTTGAGCGTGAAATGGCGCTACTTTACATCACGCACGATATCGCAACAGCACGTTATATCGCTGAAGATCTTGCAGTTATGTACGTTGGTCACATGGTTGAGTGGGGCGATACTGAACAAATTATCCATAATCCACAACACCCATATACCCAATTATTAGTTTCAGCAGTACCCGATCCAAGTAAATCAATTCACACCAAGCTAAAAGGTAATAAAGGTGAAATTCCATTATGGACACCTGAAAGCTTTGGTTGTCCATTTGCGGGTCGTTGTATGCAAGTAACCGACAAATGTCGCGAAAAATTACCTGAAGTAACCCAGTTATCTGATAACCACTTTGTTCGTTGTTACTTATACGAAAACTAATAGACAAAATTAAGCACTAATAACACTTTTTCTTTTCTATCCATATTATTTGTCGCACCAGCCGTTCAGTGATGGTTCCCATAAGGAGCCATCACTTATTAGCGACATTGGAGGCCCTATGCAGCTGTTAATTAATCACCTTGGTTATGAGTGCTTTAATACAAAGCAAGCATTACTACAAACAACATCACAAACACTGTCAGGCCAAGCCGAATTAGTGTGCAATCATACTAACCAAACTATTATGCAGTTGCCATTAACTGCATGTGGCACCACCGCACAATGGCATACGGGCAATATTTACCAAATTGATTTTTCTGCTTGCCAAAAAGCAGGCGATTACCGTATTCGTTACGCCAATATTGAAACACCTGTTTTCAGCATTGCTGAAGGCCTATTAATGCAACGTACTTTCAGTGATGTTCTACACTATTTCAAATCACAACGTTGTAGCGGCATTTATGATCATGCCGACAGCCAAGCGCAATTACTCAATAGCGAGACTCTCGTTGATGTTCGTGGTGGTTGGTATGATGCGTCAGGTGATGTCAGTAAATATTTAAGTCACCTTTCTTACGCTAATTATCTCAATCCTCAGCAGACACCAATGATTGTTTGGAACATGCTCAAAGCTTATGAAATTGCAGAAGATCAAGCTGATATTGCTGATTTCACTCGGGTACGTTTATTAGAAGAAGCATTATTTGGCGCAGACTTTTTAATACGTATGCAAAGTGATGGCGGCTTCTTTTACATGACGGTGTTTGATAAATGGAGCAAGTCGCCAGCACAACGTGATATCTGCGCCTATGCAACCCAAGATGGCATCAAAACTGATGACTATCAAGCAGGTTTTCGTCAAGGTGGTGGTATTGCTATTGCCGCTTTAGCTGCCTCTGCTCGTATAACAACCTTACCATCTTGCAGTCGTATTCCTCATAGCGACAACGTGCAGAATGAGTCATATCTGCAAGCAGCAGAACGTGGCTATTGGCACTTAAAACAACACAATATTAACTACCTCAACGATGGTACTGAAAATATCATTGATGAATACTGCGCTTTATTAGCCGCAGTAGAGCTTTATCGCGCTACCCATCAGCAGCGTTACTTAACTGAAATGCGTGAGTGGGCGCAGCGCTTAAGCAATCGTCAAATGTCTGATGCCAATATTAACGATTATTGGTCAGCAACCGCAGATGGTAGCCGCCCTTATTTCCATGCGGCAGAAGCAGGCTTACCCGCGATTGCCTTAATGCAATATTTAGCCGCAGAGCCAGAAACAAAACAGCAGCAACAGTTACATCCAGTTCTGGTGAATACGCTTAATTTTGAATTAACGTTAACGACTGAAGTTAATAATCCATTTGGTTATCCACGCCAATATACCAAAGCTGTTAATGGTGATAAGCAAACAGCATTCTTTGTCGCTCATAACAATGAATCAGGTTATTGGTGGCAAGGTGAAAATGCCCGCATTGCCTCACTCGCGAGCATGGCTTATATGGCACAAGATCACCTCACCGATCCTAAATTAAAACAGCATCTAATGGACTATGGCCAACAGTTAATGAATTGGATTTTAGGCTTAAATCCTTTTGATATGTGCATGTTAGACGGCCATGGTCACAATAACCCTGATTACCTTCCACAACTTGGTTTTAGCAATGCTAAAGGCGGAGTGTGTAATGGCATCACATCCGGCTTTGAAAATGAACAAGATATTGCCTTTAATCCAGCAGCACAAAAAGATGACATGTTGCAAAACTGGCGTTGGGGAGAGCAATGGATCCCTCATGGTGGTTGGTATTTATTAGCCACTGCGCTGCAATTTAAGGAACGTCACCATGGCTAATTTCCCTTATCGTTATCTCGTGGGTATTGATGGTGGTGGCACGTCTTGTCGCGCTCGTATTTGTGATTTAGATGGCAATATTTTAGGTGAAGCCAAAACGGGTAGCGCTAATATTTTGCTTGGTAGTGACATTGCCATGGCATCAATTCAACAAGCCATTACTCTTGCGGCCCAACAAGCACAATTAACCTCAGCTGACTATTCTGCAATGACGGTTGGATTAGCACTTGCTGGCGCAGAACAACAACAAGCATGGCATGCTTTTATGCAACAACCTCACCCTTATGGTGCAATCACATTAAATACTGATGCTTATGGTGCTTGTTTAGGTGCTTGGGGCGGTAAAGATGGTGCGATTTTAATTTCAGGAACAGGCTCTTGCGGCATTTTACTACTTAACGGTAAGCAACATGTTGTCGGCGGACGTGAATTTCCTATTTCAGACCAAGGCAGTGGCGCAGTGATGGGGCTGCACTTAATTCAGCAAGTGCTACTCAGTGTCGATGGTATCGTGCCGAAAACAGAACTGGCTCATCATGTATTAACCCATTTCGATCATGATATTGATGCCATTGTTAGTTGGTCAAAAACCGCTCGGCCTTGTGATTATGGTCAATTCTCACCGGCTATTTTTACGTTTGCCGAACGCAACGATCCACTTGCTATCTCATTACTGCAACAGACAGCCGCTGATATTGAAATGTGGATGCAAGCATTGATATTACGTGGTGCACACAACATTTGCCTAATGGGGGGGATTGGTGAACGTATTCAAGCATGGCTAACACCACCAATGCAACATCGTCTAGCAACACCTCAGGGTGATGCCATGGATGGTGCTATTGCAATGGCGCGCGGCAATCACAACCTATTTGTACGTTAAGGAAACATAAATGACTTATCGTCTTGATTTTACAGTAATAGAAAAAGCGAAAGGCTATTGCCGCTATGCGTTAAGTTTACATAACTTAACCGATCAGGCATTGCACGGATGGTCATTGTATTTTTTTATAAGCCGCTGCATTGATCCCGCTTCAGTCTCGGTGGGAACGATTAGCCAAATGGGTAGCTACAGTTGCCTATCACAATTACCGCCGTTAGAGGCTAATGGGCACTTTTACACTGAATTTACCATGAGAACCATGCCATTTAATCTTCATGATGATGGTATTCGTGAAGCCTTTATTGCTTTGGGTAATGACCAACATCAGATTGCGCCATTAAAAGTTTACACCACCGCAATTAATTTAGATCAAGAGTCGATCGAGCGTTACTGTACCCCATTACCTAACGTCGGTTGTGATATTGCATTAATTCCACAACCGAACCAGTTAACTCGTCTTCACGGTGAATTTGTTTTTAATCAAACAACTGCAATTGAAACGCCACCAGCTTTAGCGCAAGGGGCTATCAATTGGTTAAGTACTGAATGTAAAAAACATTTTAATGAAACAATGCCAATTCACCCTCAGGGGAATATTCATTATCACGTTAGCAATGACATTATCGAACACGGTTATCAGTTATTGATTGAAAGCGATAATATTTGGATTCAAGCCAGCTCTGCAACAGGGTTTGTGCATGCGACCTCAACGTTATTACAATTATTACCTAATAGTCCAAGTCATGTGGCTAATGCGACTTATTGCGTACCAATGGTAGAAATTACCGATCAACCACATTATGGCTACCGCGGCATGATGCTTGACTGTGGACGTCATTTTCACCCCGTCGATCGTATTAAACATCTATTAGATCATCTAGCACGCTATAAATTTAATACTTTCCATTGGCATCTAACCGATGATGAAGGTTGGCGCATTGAAATTGATGCCTACCCTCAATTAACTGAAATTGGTGCCTGGCGTGGTCCAAATGAAGTTATCGTGCCACAATTTAGTCATATTGATCAACGTTATGGTGGTTTCTATACCAAGCAAGACATTCGTGATGTTATTGCTTACGCCAGCGATCGCGGTATCACTATTATTCCTGAAATTGATATGCCAGGTCACTGCCGCGCCGCCATTTTATCCTTGCCTGAACTATTAAAAGATCCCGATGATCATTCGGTATATCGCAGCATTCAAAACTACCCTGACAATGTTTTATCACCAGCATTAGCCGGAACTTACACCTTTATTCAAACAGTATTGGATGAAATTTGTGCTCTATTCCCTGCTCCATTTGTACATATTGGCGCAGATGAAGTACCAAAAGGTGTGTGGTCTGACAGTGTGGCTTGCCAACAATTAATGGCAGACAACAACTACCACGATCCAATGGAACTTCAAGGCCATATATTACGTTTTGCTGAGCAAGTATTACGTGATAAGGGCAAACGAATGATGGGTTGGGAAGAAGCCACCCATGGCAATAAAGTCAGTAAAAACACCGTGATTTTTTCTTGGCTTAGCGAAGAAGCGGGGCTTGAATGCGTCAAAAATGGGTTTGATGTCGTAATGCAACCTGCGCAATCTACCTACCTCGACCTTGCTCAAGGTTACTCTGCAGATGAAGCAGGTGTCGATTGGGCTGGCAAGTTAACCTTAGATAAAGTTTACAATTATCACCCACTTAGCATGATCGCTTCGGAAAATTCTGAGCGACAGCACATTTTAGGCATTCAAACGGCACTTTGGTCAGAATTAATAAATAACCAAAGCCGATTTGAATATATGATTTATCCGCGCTTACTAGCGGTATCGGAGATCTGCTGGAGCACACCACAACATCGTAACTGGGATGACTTTAAAGCTCGCTTAAAAGGTCAACTTAACTATCTAGACAAGGCGGGCATTAATTACCGCCACTGTGAATAACCACGCACACAGTAAAGTGAATATTTTAAGGATTAGAAATAATGAAATACGGTTATTTTGACAACGACAACAGAGAGTACGTTATCACTCGACCTGATGTCCCAGCACCATGGACCAACTATCTTGGTACTGAAAAGTTCTGCACAGTGATTTCACAAAATGCGGGTGGTTACTCTTTCTATAAGTCACCAGAATACAATCGTGTGACCAAGTTCCGTCCTAACGCGACATTTGATCGCCCTGGACACTATGTTTACCTACGCGATGATGCAACGGGTGATTACTGGTCTATTTCATGGCAGCCAGTAGCAAAAAGTCTTGATGAAGCAAAATATGAAGTGCGTCACGGCTTGTCATACTCAAAATTTGCATGTGAGTACAACGGTATTGCTGCACAGAAAACACTCTTTGTACCGATTGGTGAAGATGCTGAAATTTGGGATGTTGTACTAAAAAACACCACTGATGAAGTGCGTACAATTAGCGCATTCTCTTTTGTTGAATTCTCGTTTAGTCACATTCAATCTGACAACCAAAACCACCAGATGAGTCTTTACTCTGCAGGTACATCTTATGAAGATGGCGTGATTGAGTACGACTTATATTACAACACCAAAGAAAAAGAAGGTTACTACTACCTAGCATCAAGCTTTGCCCCTGATAGCTATGATGGTCAGCGTGATACTTTTATCGGTGCATACCGTGATGAATCAAACCCAATTGCGGTTGAAAAAGGCCGTTGTTCTAATCACGTGCAAACCTGTTACAACCATTGTGGTTCTCTACACAAACAATTCACCCTTCAACCGGGTGAAGAAGTGCGCTTTAACTACATTCTAGGTATTGGTAAAAACGAAGGCCAACGTCTACGTCAAAAATACCAAGATAGCGCTGCCGTTGATGCTGCATTTGCAGAAATCAAACACCATTGGGAAAGCCGTTGTAATAAATTTAAAGTCACGTCGCCAAACGAAGGCTTAGACACCATGATCAACACTTGGACGCTATACCAAGCAGAAACGTGTGTTGTATGGTCACGTTTTGCTTCGTTTATCGAAGTGGGCGGGCGTACAGGTCTTGGTTACCGTGATACAGCTCAAGATGCGATCTCAGTACCACATTCAAACCCAGCAATGACACGTAAGCGCTTAGTTGATCTGCTTCGTGGCCAAGTTAAAGCGGGTTACGGTTTACACCTGTTTGATCCTGATTGGTTCGATCCAGAAATGGCCGATGTTAAGCCATCAAAATCGCCAACAGTTGTTCCAACCCCAAGTGATGCCGATAAGATCCACGGTATTGATGATACGTGTTCAGATGACCACCTATGGTTAGTCCCTACTATCTGTAAGTACGTGACAGAAACTGGCGAAGAAAGCTTCCTTGATGAAGTGATCCCATACGCTGATGGTGGTAATGCAACTGTTTATGATCACATGAAAGCAGCACTTGATTTCTCCGCTAAATATGTTGGCCAAACCGGTATCTGTAAAGGTCTACGCGCCGATTGGAATGACTGCCTAAACTTAGGTGGCGGTGAATCAGCAATGGTCTCGTTCCTTCACTTCTGGGCACTACAAGAATTTATTCAACTGGCTAAATACCAAGGTAAAACAGCCGATATTGAAAAATACACTGAAATGGCTGCCAATGTTCGTGAAGCCTGTGAAACCCATTTATGGGATGACGAAGGTGGCTGGTACATTCGTGGTTTAACCAAAAATGGCGACAAGATAGGTACCGCGCAACAAACTGAAGGTCGTATTCACCTTGAGTCAAATACTCTTGCTGTTCTATCAGGTATGGCATCACAAGATCGTGGTGAACAAGCAATGGATGCGGTTGATGAAAATCTTTATTCAGAGTTTGGCTTACACCTCAATGCACCCTCATTCTCAACCCCTAACGACGACATTGGTTTTGTAACCCGTGTATACCAAGGCGTTAAAGAAAATGGCGCTATCTTCTCACATCCAAACCCTTGGGCATGGGTAGCAGAAGCAAAACTAGGCCGTGGCGACCGTGCAATGAAGTTCTATGATGCACTTAACCCATACAACCAAAACGACATGATTGAAACACGCCTAGCTGAACCTTATTCTTACGTGCAATTTATCATGGGCCGCGATCACCAAGATCATGGTCGTGCCAACCATCCATGGTTAACAGGTACGTCTGGTTGGGCTTACTTTGCCGTGACTAACTTTATTCTAGGTATTCAAACAGGCTTTGATGGTTTAACTATTAATCCATGTATTCCAACTGAATGGCCAGGATTTGAAGTAACGCGTGAGTGGCGAGGGGCAACATACACAATTAATGTTACTAACCCAGATCATGTCAGCAAGGGGATTAAATCTATCACGCTTAACGGTCAGTCAGTCGAAGGTGCAATAGCGCCCCAAGCTGAAGGTTCTGTGAATACTGTTATGGTCGTAATGGGCTAATCACTTTTCGGGGAGTGGATTTACTCCCCTATTTTATTTTGCGAGAGAAATAGGAGTTCCTCCATGATTCAATTTGGAACCGGTGGTTGGCGTGCCTTTATTGGCGAAGAGTTCACTCAAGCTAATGTACGTTTAGTAGCACAAGCTATTGCTAACATCATGATCACAGAATCAGTAACAGAAAATGGTTTTATTATCGGCTATGACCGTCGCTTTTTATCAGATAAAGCCGCGACATGGTTTGCTGAAGTATTAGCAGGAAACAATATCAAATGTAGCTTTATCAACCGCTTTGTACCAACACCCATTGTTATGTTTAAAGCCAAACAAACAGGTGCAACTTACTCTGCTTGTATTACTGCCTCGCATAACCCTGCGGACTATAACGGCATTAAAGTCTTTATCGAAGGCGGTCGAGATGCTGATGAAATTATTACTCAAAAAATTGAACAACAAATTTCAGTATTAACCGTAGCCGATATTAAACATGTCGATTTCGAACAAGCTCAACGTGATCAATTAATTGAAATCATCAATCCAATGAACGAGTTCGTTGACTCGGTCATTTCTTTACTTGATTTAGACGCAATTAAAAAAGCTAACCTACGCGTTCTTATTGACCCTATGTTTGGTGTGGCAAAAAATGCCTTACAAACCGTATTGATCACTGGTCGTTGTGATGTTGATGTTATCAACGATGGTGAAAATCCAGGCTTTGGCGGCCTAATGCCATCACCAAGTGCGGCAACGCTTTACCGCCTTAAACATTTAGTGGCTCAAGAAGGTTATGATATTGGTATCGGTACTGATGGCGATGCCGACCGTTTAGGTATCATTGATGAAAAAGGTAACTTTATTCATCCTAATGAAGTGCTATTACTGCTGTATTACTACCTACTTGAATACAAAGGCTGGAAAGGCTCTGTAGTACGTAATATCGCAACCACTCACCTTCTTGATAAAGTCGCTGCAGCTTATGGCGAAAAATCCTTTGAAGTACCGGTTGGCTTTAAGCATATCAGTTCTCAAATGGAAGCTGATGACTCATTACTTGGCGGTGAAAGCTCTGGTGGCCTCACTATTCGTGGCCATATCAAGGGTAAAGATGGCATTTTCGCATCGAGCCTATTAGTTGAAATGATCAGCTCAACCGGTAAAAAATTATCTGAGCTATTAGATGAAATCTATAGCCGTTTTGGTTATGCCTATACCGCCGAAGGTGACTGTACCTTTAAAGCCGCAGAGCGTGAACGTCTTTATAATAAAATTTATATCGAAAAATCACTGCCTGAATTTGATTATGACATCGAAAAAGTCAGTTACGCCGATGGTGCCAAGGTTTACTTTAAAAATGGTGGCTGGGCGATAGCGCGTTTCTCTGGCACAGAGCCTTTACTGCGTTTATTTGTAGAAATGGAAGATCAAACTCAAGCAGAAGCAGTTTTACTGCAATTTAAACAATTTCTTTCGGTATAACAGTTAGTTATTTTCATTGCTAAGTCCTAGTAACACGCCTTATAGCTGTTACATTGTGCAGATCAGTTGTTATGATCTTTGCCACAGGGTAGTCTTTTGACTACCCTTTTCTTTGTTACAACGTTGTTGAAAGCCTCCAATTAACAATAACCAATCATTGGTCACAAACCACACTATTGATATTATCAATTAATCAAAAAACGCATCACGTCACATACAATTAGCTAATTAAGGTCCATGCTTATCTCAACAAATAAAACTTTCTGCGTAAGGTAAGGAGTTGTTATGAAAAAGGCCATCATTGCTGTCACTATGATCGCGCTCGCCATGTTATTTAGCGAACATTTTCATTCATTCTCAGTTGGGTTTACACTGGCGATTGTTGCTGTCAGTTGTAGCTATTTAATTGCTTACCAAGCTATTCGTCGACCACAATATGCGATGAGTTTTTTAGTTGTTGCCGCATTGACGAAACTCGCTATTACAGTTACAGGTGTTATTTGGGTCTTTTCTGCCAAAATAATCCATTCACCGCTAACATTCCTTATCGCTTATGCCCTTTTCTCTGTCGTTATTACTTATTTTGTTTCACGTTATCGTGCACGTCGCCGAGATATTAGTGACCAACAGCAACATGAAATCTTTCACACTGGCTTCTATGAATTGAAGTAGTTTTCTACAGACGAAAAAAAACCTGAATTGTTAGATTCAGGTTTCTTCAGTAATGTGAAGTGGACGGGACTTGCCATGACTAGCATTACAACCAGAGCATCAGCGCGGCCATTTTCCATCAAATAATAGTCGTGACTGGCCGCTAAGCTTCCCAATAAAAAACCTAACCAACTGAACTACCACTCCACAGTGTCTATTCTGCATCATCTTACTTTTATACAGACGAAAAAAAACCTGAATCGTTAGATTCAGGTTTCTTCAATAATGTGAAGTGGACGGGACTTGCCATTCCGAAAATCAGCGCGCCCTCGGCGTGACTGGCCGCTAAGCTTCCCAATAAAAAGCCTAACCAACTGAACTACCACACGATCGTTATCATTTCCTACAGACAAAAAAAACCTGAATCATTAAATTCAGGTTTCTTTAATAATGTGAAGTGGACGGAACTTGCCATGACTAGCATTACAACCAGAGCATCAGCGCGGCTATTTTCCATCAAATAATAGTCGTGACTGGCCGCTAAGCTTCTCAATAAAAAGTCGAACCAACTGAACTACCACTCCGCAGTGTCTATTCTGCATCATCTTACTTTTATACAGACGAAAAAAAACCTGAATCGTTAGATTCAGGCTTCTTCAATAATGGCGGAGTGGACGGGACTCGAACCCGCGACCCCCGGCGTGACAGGCCGGTATTCTAACCAACTGAACTACCACTCCGCAGTGTCTATTCAGCATTTAAGCAATTTGAAACTTAGCAATGTCCTACTCTCACATGGGGAGACCCCACACTACCATCGGCGCTACAACGTTTCACTTCTGAGTTCGGCATGGGATCAGGTGGTACCGCTGCGCTATGGTTGCTAAGTAAATTCTGTGTCTATTACTGTTAAATTAATAACAATAATATAAATTTGAGCCTGGCGATGTCCTACTCTCACATGGGGAGACCCCACACTACCA